>JBLHHN010000360.1:0-6583 GCA_047616785.1 Verrucomicrobiales bacterium | reverse complement strand
CTGCTGCTGGCCGTAGACGAGATGCGCGCTCGGATCCATATCGATGCAAATCAACTTGGGAGCCTTTCCATCGAAACTATCGAGGTAGTCGTTGAAGAGTACGCGCGCCATGCGCAGCAGGTCTTTCCTACTGACGCTGCCCTCAAGGCGCGAGATGGTAGATTGGCTCGCGAGTCCTCCCTCTTCGAGTTCTTTGCCTGCTGCCGTTCGCATGACGACGTCGTCGCGCATAAAATTACTATCATTGGCATCATAATAGCCTCCGGCGATTAGGAAAACGCGCTGACGTATCAACTGCTCGATGCTGTGAATCGCTGACTTACGAGGATCGTCGATGGCTCTGGCAAGTAGCCCTAGCAGCCTATCCGCGATACCGCTGCTCACGAGCGCTGCGAGACCGGCGTCACTGGTAAGTTCCGGTTCGTCAAACCTCACGTCCCACTCTCTGCCGAAAAGCGAAGTCGTTGGCAGCGGCTTGAGTTCATTCTTCTCACCGGCAGAAATATTCTTTTCCTTATCCGAATTGCCTTCTTTTATATACATAACACATTGTAAATCAACAAGTTACAATGTACAACACTTATCTTACGCGAATAATTCAGGTTAGTTTCCCAAATCTTCGATCCAGCTTTCGTTCACCAGATCTTCGATGATCACTTGCCCGCGACGTTTGTCGCTGTCTTCTCCGAATCGTATAGAAAGCATGAGGCGCGCGCGCTGCTTCTTTCCTTGCTTTTTCAGATCTCGGAACATGGAGATCAGCCTCTTGCCTGCTGGCGAATCTTTCTGGGCATAGCCGTAGAGTCGGATGGTCTCATTCTTGTCCTTCAGCAGGTAGCTCCGGTAGGTTGCTGCATCGATGTCGCGGTAGTAGTGTTGCTCTGCGACCCTCAGGCGGAAGGTTTGGACGTCCTCACTGCCGTTCTCGGCAAACGTGGCCAACGGCGTTTCACAGTAGCCCACCCAACTCTTCCAATCGAGCAAATGACGCCCATCAGCTGTCTCTTCCAGGTCTGCATGGAACGGCAGAAGGGTATCCGCATACTCCCCATGGATCTTATGAAACCATCGGTCGTTTTGAAGTTCCTTTTCAATTGTAATCGACTTTTGATTGATCAGGCGAGACTCCACGTTGTTCACGTCATAGTAGGCCTTCATCAGCGTCCCAACTGGGCCTCGGTTCCGAACGAAAACGGACTTTGCCTCGGCGGAAACGGCTTCGTGAAATTCCTGTAGAGATGCGAGGGCCGCAGACTGATCCGTTGATGTGATAGAGTCAGCGGGCTCTAAGGTGCCCTCAGAGTTCTTAGCTTCGGCCTCAGCCGCTTCTTTCGCGGCAGCCCAGACTCGAAAATGTTTATAGCCATAGTATCCGCCCACACCGAGAACGGAAAGAATGATCAGCGCAGCGAGCCAATTGAGCGTTCTGGTAGGGACCACGGCGTGTTCTCCCCAATTGCGAGCCACTTCAGAATCAAGGTCCATCGTATCCATCGTCACCAAAGGCGGCAAGGGAGCATCCGCTGCACGCATAGGAACGGAACGCAGTGACGGATTCGGGCGAGGATGATTGATAGGGCCCGCCTGGCCAGGGACGGGGACGACCTCGCCATGCTCTGCCAACGGAGGCAACGGCTTCTTACGCAGAGGCGTCTCACTCTTAGGAGGTGCGTTTGTGAGAGTAGGGGCTAGAGTTGTTGGAGACTCGCCTGTCTGTAGGCGCTCAAGTTCGCGTCGAATGAGTTCCTGAAATTGCTCGTCGAGATCGCTCGATCCGCCCGCGGCTTCGCTTCCGTCTCCGGAAGCTTTTCGAATGTCGTCTGCGGTTCTCAGTCTTTTGTTACGCCCCACAGGGAGTGTCACGCGAGCAGATCGGATGGGCTCTTCCTCGGGTTTCTTAAATGCCGGCACCTGGACATCTCCAGCACAGTTGCCACACCGAACCTCAGTTCCAGCCTGAGAGCTCGTGGCATTCATGACCTGCCCACAAGAAGTGCATCGAAAAGAAATGATCCGGCTTTGACTTGGGTCTCCAAGGATCACATTCTCCTCGGGAGTCATCATGGCCGCCAGACGACGAATTTCATCCTCGGTGCGAGCATCTTCACCCCATTGAAGATCAGCTGCCGGATCTTGATCCTTCGACTGAGTTGGCTGAGATGACATAGGGGGCGTAGGAGGCACCTGAGATTGGGCATCAACCGGGGGTGATGTCGTGCTTGCCCTAAGTGTTGACCCTTTAACGGGCTGACTGTTCATTTTTCCTTCTCCCAATTGCGTATTCTGGACCGGAATGGTCACCGACGTGGCGCAGAACGGGCATGGTAGTTGCAAGCCAGCGCCCCGGTCATCAACGACCAGATGGCCATCACATGCTGGGCATCTGAAAAATATGTCTGCCATGCTTGGGATTAAGAAGAATCTAGATTGCCGTTCGACCTTAGTATCTTGGAACAACTTACGATCTCTGCCACACGCGCAAAGGATATTATCACCAATTCCGGCGTCAGGGATTATTCTAAGCGCGCGCTCTCCTCATCTGGGCACCGACACCCATGAGTTTCTCATCAATGTGCTCGTAGCCGCGGTCGATGTGGTAGAGTCGATTGATCTCTGTTTCTCCTTTGGCGCAGAGGGCCGCCAACACGAGTGCTGCGGATGCTCGTAAATCGCTGGCCATCACCGGAGCTCCTGTGAGGGGCTTGCCTCCTTCGATGATCGCAGTGTTTCCCTGTCGATCGACTTCAGCTCCCATGCGTTGAAGCTCTGGCAGATGCATGAAACGTTCTGGGAAAATGGTATCGACAACCGTGCTGATTCCCTCTGAAATGGCAAACAAGGCTGTCATCTGTGCCTGCATGTCGGTGGGGAATTCAGGATAGGGCCCTGTTCGAATTCTCGTCCCTTTCGCTGCCGGGTTTCGCCTGACAATAGCCTTTTCACCCGAGATAGTCACTTCGTGGCCGCATGATCTGAGTGTCTCGGTGACGGCGACCAGATGATCCGGGCGGATCCGATCAATGGTCAGCTCATCCTCAGCGGCCATGGCTGCGGCGACCATGAAAGTGCCTGCCTCAATACGATCAGGGACTACCGTGTGCTCGGCACCGTGGAGTTCGTCCACGCCTTCGATCTCGATTCGCCGAGTGCCGGCCCCTGCGATCTTCGCTCCCATCTTGTTTAGGAAATCTGCTAAATCGATGACTTCAGGCTCGGCGGCTGCGCCTTCGATGATCGTCCTGCCCTTTGCTAGTGTGGCCGCCATCATGAGATTGTCCGTTCCAAGAACGGTCGATCCGAATTTCCCGCGCAGATTAATTTCTGCGCCTTTCAATGTGTCCGCTACGCGAATGATCACGGTGCCTCCCGTCACATCGACATCCGCTCCCAGCTCTCTGAGCGCACGCAAGTGCAGATCGATCGGTCGATCGCCAATGATGCACCCGCCAGGCAGAGACACATCCGCCTTGCCCAAGCGGGCTACTAATGGGCCCATCATGCAGACAGACGCGCGCATTTTTCTCACAATGTCATAAGGCGTCTTGTGGCTGATTTCCTCTGCTGAGATGACCACGTTGCCACTGGCGCGCTCCACAGCGCCTCCCAGTTGGCTGATGATCTGCAGCATGTAATTCGTATCACTGACGTCTGGGACGCGGCGTATGATGCACTGATCCTTGGTGAGTAGGGTTGCGGCGAGAATGGGTAGCGCGGAATTCTTCGAGCCACTCACATTGATGGTGCCTTTCAAGGGGGCACCTCCTGTGACGATGAGTTTGTCCATAAAAAGCCTAACTAAAGTATCTTGGAGGCACTGACAAATCTCTCAATGCCGCTGAGGTCGGTTTCTTTGGTAATATTCTCAAATAAGTCTTTGGAAAAAAGTGCCATGGTGGCGTCCGCTTGGCCCGCGCCGATCTCTAGAGTGATGCGCCCGCCAGCGGATAGGTGGGTGTTCGATTGCTCGATCAGCCTCTCCACCAGTTGTAATCCACCTGGTCCGCCGTCCAAGGCGCTGTGTGGATCTTTCAAGACCTCGGGACTGAGGGAAACCATCTCTTCGTGCGCGATGTAAGGCAGGTTGGCCACGATCAGGTGGTAGGGACCTGGTGCAGACTCAAGCAAATCACTCTGCACCAACTGCACGCTCGATTCTAACTCGAGAGCGATAGCATTCTCTTGAGCAAGTGCGAGAGCCGCGTCTTCCACATCGACGAGAACAAACTCCAATCCACGATCTTTCCATGCGTTCGCGAGCGAGAGTCCAATGATGCCAGAGCCTGTGCCGACGTCGACCACGCGCTGTCCTGGTTCAATACTGGGCGGTTCCTTGATCAACCGTCCGACCAATTCTTCCGTTTCGGGGCGGGGGATGAGCGCCCGTTCGTCGCTCTTGAATTCGTGCCCCGCAAACTCAACCTTTCCAATGACATGCTGCAGCGGCTCCCGAAGTCCGCGTCGGCGAAGCATCTCTCGGAGCGGAACGAGGTCGGGTTCTTCTAACGGTCGATCGAATTGCAAATACAGATCGAGCTTCGTGCACTCTAACTGATGAGCAAGCATCAGCTGCATGTTCAAACGTGCATCCGGGACACCGCGTTTCTCCAGATACTCCGTGCCGCGCTGCAGCGTTTCCAAGACCGTTTTCACCCTTCGTCTTTAGGAAGTCTCCATTCCTTCGTCCTTCAGCCGCTCTTCCATGTCTGAAGCTTGCAATTTCATGATCAATTCTTCAATCTGTCCCTGCATGACCTGCTCCAGTGAGTAGAGCGTCAGACCGATGCGGTGATCTGTAAGACGGTTTTGTGGGTAATTGTAAGTGCGAATCTTCTCTTCTCTGCCGGCGCTACCAATCAAGTTTTTCCGATGTGCAGAGTACTCGTTGTGCTGTGCTTGAGTCGCTCTTTCTAGTAGACGAGAGCGCAGCACCGTAAGGGCTTTGTCCTTGTTCTTGTGTTGGCTGCGCCCGTCCTGACATCTGACGATGAGTCCTGTGGGTATGTGCGTGATCTGAACGGCGGAGTCTGTGGTGTTCACCCCCTGACCGCCGGGGCCGCTGGATCGACAGACATCGATCTGCAAATCGTCTGGCTTGATTTCCACATCTACTTCTTCAGCTTCTGCTAAGACGGCGACGGTAGCGGTGGAGGTGTGGACCCTTCCTTGGGTTTCAGTTTCGGGCACACGCTGGACTCGATGCACGCCACTTTCGTATTTCATGAAGCGAAAGACCTCTTCGCCAGTCACTTTGAAAGTCACCTCCTTGAAGCCGCCTACGTCAGAAGGACTTGTTTCCATTGGCTCGATTTTCCAGCCGCGTAGTTCGGTGTAGCGCTGGTACATCCGCATCAGATCCGCCGCGAAAAGCGAGGCTTCGTCGCCACCTGTGCCGGCACGGATTTCGACGATGGCGTCGCGATCTTCCGTCTTATCGCGAGGCAGGAGCGCATATTGGATATCTTTCTCGAGCCGTTCTGATTCTTTCTCGAGAGTTGGGATCTCTTCCTGGGCCATCGCAGCCATTTCAGCATCCTCGTCATTAGCCAACTCACGATTGTCCACGAGTGCCTGAGTTGTTTCAGTGTAGGCGTTCAGAGTCGCCAGCAGTCGCTTCAAACCCTTGTGCTCCTGCATGACTTCCCCGGCGACCTTAGGGTCTGAAAAGAAGTCGGGAACTGAGATCAGCTTCTCCAATTCTTCTAACCTGCCGCGCTTCTTATCGATGATTGAAGTGTAATCCATGAAATCTGTGCCCTCAGATGGCCTTTCCTAGCCCAACCTTCCTTGATTGCCAATGCCATCTTGTTCAAACCGGCCCCACACGCTATCCAGGTGACATGATGAAACCGGAACACCAATGGGGTGTTTTTGAGAGGGCCTACAATCAACTTCCACTGTGCAATCCGACGCGGGCATCGATCATGACGGGCCTCCGTCCGGATACGATCAAGGTCTATGACCTGGACCGTCATTTCCGTGAAGAAGTGCCTGATGTCGTTACACTATCGCAGCAATTCATGAAACACGGCTACTACGCGGGCCGAGTGGGTAAGATCTATCATTACAATGTCCCTGCTAGTATTGGCACCGATGGCTTCGATGATCCGCCGTCTTGGCAGGAAACGATCAATCCAAAAGGCCGCGACAAAGCCGACGAAGCCCTCATCTTCAATGCGGAGCCTCATCGCAAGATCAGCGGCGCTCTGAGCTGGCTTGCGGCAGAGGGAGCGGATGAGGAGCAGACGGATGGCATGATTGCGAGTGAAGCGATTCAGCTGATGGAGAAGGAACGAAACGAGCCGTTCTTCATCGCTGCCGGATTCTTTCGACCGCACACGCCCTTTGTCGCTCCGAAGAAGTACTTCGAGATGTATCCGCTAGACTCCATTCGGTTGCCCTATGCGCCTGCCGATGATCGTGAGGACATTCCTACCGCTGCCTTTGCGCACAACTGTCCCGTGCCCAACTACAATCTTGCAACGGTGTAGAAAACTTTTCTCATGTTTGGGCGTAGGCTTTGCCCAATCTCGCGGTGGCTTGGCTCCAGGAAGCCTTGCGGTAGACAAAGTTGCGTAACCAGCGG
>JBLHHN010000359.1:0-6609 GCA_047616785.1 Verrucomicrobiales bacterium | reverse complement strand
TCGGCAACAGCGTCCAACAGCCGGTCCCGAAGAACTTCGGCGATGCCCCGGCCGGAAAAAGTAAGCCTCCGTCGCCAAGCAGGAACCTGATCTCGCCGCGCTCAAGTCCGACAGACTGCTAGGGCTCGCGTCTTCGCAATCCAGGGGGTTAAAGCCCCTTTCGCCTGCCAACTCAACAGACCGCTCCGTTTCGCGTGCTTTGTCACCTCCACACGCCGGTGCGTTACTACATGTTGAATGGTCAATTAACATGATTCATACTTTTCAATGGATTGGAGAAACCGGCCATTGCCGGTGTAACCAGACGTACACTTATCTCTTCACTCCTCACGGCCATTGCCGCCTTCACGCTTGTCTCTTGTGGCAAGGGTCTCATTCCACCTGAAATCGCTGGCTTGGGCGATCTCCTCAAGGGTGCCACTTCTTCACTTCAGGGCGTCGCAGATGCAGGCCCAGAAACTGCAGCCAAAGCGAAAGAAGCTCTTCCTGACCTCGAGAACGTCGGCACGGAGCTCTCTTCCATCCAAAGCTTCACGGATAAGTTGCCAGCACCTGCCAAAGCAGTCATTACGAAAGCCCTCGAAAGCTTCGGCGGTCCTTTGGAAGCCATCATCACGAAGGTCTCCGGTCTTCCAGGTGTTGGCGGGCCTGCACTGGATAAGATCACGGCTGGTCTCACAGCGTTGAAAGGCTAGTCCATTCTTCTTGTTTCAGAACGCCATCTTGGTCTTACCAAGGTGGCGTTTCTCGTTTTTAAGGATCGTAAGTAGGTTTGCGTCTCTCCTCACGCATGCTAATCAGAGAGCGAGCCACTCCTCATGCCTGCCTCTTCCAACGCTGAACACTACATTGCTGCTTTTCGATGGATGCTCCTTGCGCGCGCTTTGGAAGACCGGATCGCCAGCCTCTACCGCGCAGGAGGAAAGATCGTCGGTGGCGTCTACCTAGGTCGCGGTCAAGAAGCCTTCAGCACCGCCCTCGGTTGTTCGTTGTCCAAGAAGGACGGTGACATCTTCGGCGGCCTCATCCGTGACATGTCCGGGCGGCTCGCATTCGGCGAACCCATACTCGATCCGGCTCGCAGTTATCTCGGGTCTGTCAAAGGACCTATGCGCGGCAGGGATGGCAATATCCATCGCGGCCGTCCTCAGGAAGGTCTACCTGCCATGATCAGTCATTTGGGCAGTCTCGTCTCCGTCGTCGCAGGCATGCTCATGGCCCGGCGCATGCGCAAGGCACCGCCTTGTGTCGGAGCGACCTGTGTCGGTGATGGGGCGATGTCGACGGGCTCCTTCCACGAAGCCATGAACATGGCGGCCATCGAAAAGCTTCCGTTAGTCGTCGCTGTGGCCAACAATCAATACGCCTATTCCACGCCTACGCATCGGCAGTTCGCCTGCGAAAATTTAGTCGACCGCGCCATTGGTTATGGCGTCGGTGGGCATGTCGTCGATGGCACCGATCTTGGTGCTTGCTTGGAGGTCTTTGAAAAGGCCGTCGCTCTGGCAAGGGAAACCAAGACACCACAAATGGTCGTCGGGAAACTCCTGCGCTTGGCCGGCCATGGCGAGCATGACGATGCCTCTTATATCGATCCGAAACTCCGTGAAGAAGCCTCTGGACGCGATCCGATCTCAGTGGCCCGAGCGTATCTGCTAGCCTCCAAGGAAGCCACGGAAGCCGATCTCGAAGCGTGGCAACAAGACGCCACCGAGCAGGTCTCGAACGCCATTTCTCAAGCCCAGAATGAGCCCTCCCCAAGTTCCGTGGGTGAAGCCTGGGAAGCCCTCGCCTCTTCCCATCTTGTGGAGGGCCGCAGCGAGCGATAATGAGCATCACCTACCTCGCAGCGATCCGAGAAGCGCAGGCCAAGGCCATGCGCGAGGATTCTAACGTGTTCATCTACGGACAAGACGTCGGCAAATTCGGCGGCGCATTCAAAGCAACTAAAGGACTGATCGATGAATTTCCCGATCGCGTGCTCGATGCACCGATCAGCGAAGACGCCATGGTGGGTCTCGCCATCGGCGCGGCCATCGAAGGCATGCGCCCCATCATCGAGATGCAGTTCGCGGACTTCTCGTCCATTGGGTTCAATCAGATCATCAATCAAGCCGCCACCCACTTCTGGCGGACTGGCGTCCCCTGCCCTATCACGTTGCGCTTGCCCTCAGGCGGCACGGCAGGCAGCGGTCCCTTCCATAGCCAATCCATGGAGGCGCTCTACGCGCATTACCCCGGTCTCGTCGTGGTCACGCCGGCCACAGTGGAGGACGCCTACTCCATGCTCTTGGAATCCATTCAACTCGATGACCCCGTGGTGTTCTGTGAGCACAAACTGCTCTACTATCATCTGAAAGCCGAGCGGTTGCCCCACGCGAATTTGCCCATCGGAAAGGCACGCATCGCGCGGTCGGGGCGTCACGCGACGCTTGTGACCTATTCCGCCATGCTCCATGAATCGCTCAAAGCAGCCTCCATGTTAGAGGAAGACGGTTTCCAAGTCGAAGTCGTCGACTTGAGATCGGTCAAGCCGATCGATACGGACACCATCTTAGGATCCGTCGCCCGGACAGGACGGCTCCTCGCCGTGGGCGAAGCCTTTCCTTGGGGAGGCGTGACCGCCGAGATTCTCGCCCGCGTCGTTGCGGAAGGATTCGATCTTCTTGATTGTCCGCCTTGTCGGTTGAATGCCCGCGATACCCCGATACCTTATCACCCGAATCTTTGGAAAGCTCATCGCCCCACATCCGATTCCATCTACGCCGCGCTTTCAGAACTGCTACGTTTGTGAACCTCAAACTCGAAAAGTCACAACTTTAGCAGCGAATTGGTTTTCATCCTGCTACGATCAACCGCATAGACTTGCCATGAAGTATTGTTCTTTTCCTCTCCTCGTTAGCACCCTGACCCTGTTGGCGCTCTCAAATGGTTTTGCCACCGAGAATGACCGCCTCACCCGTGAGGAAAGGGATCGCGTGGGCCATCTCTACGCCAAAGTGATTCGGGCAAAAGAAGTGCAAGAAGCAAGGGGCGCACACGAAGACGCGGTGAAGCACTACCATGAAGTCCTGCGCAATGAAATGATCAAGCGGGATCCCAAGATCGAGCCCGCGCTCGCTAAGATCCGCCTCAACCCTGGCCTCCTCGCGGAAGCCATTTGGGAAAAACGAAACAAAGACCTTCTCAAGAACCTCCATCTCCCAGTCAATCGGCTGGAGAAAGCAGAACGGAATCTCTGGAAGCAAGCCATGGACAAGCTTCACGAGAAAGAAGTCACCAAGCAATTCGGCAAGCGTCTTGAGGACAACTACAATCAGCAAGCCAAGCTACGCAAAGAGCAGACCAGTCTCATCCGAGACTTCAAACAAGAAGCACGCCGCAAGCTTTTGGAAATCGATGGCAAATTAAAGCCCCTCCTTGAGAAGCTTGAGGGTCCACCTCTCAAGTCAGGAAAGTCGGCCGATGTGAATAAAGCCACTTCCGCCGAAGAAGCCCCGCTCAATCCCATCGACAAGGAAGAGGCCCAGTTCCTCCCCCCCATGCCGATGCCGATGCCCGCTCCCGGCGAATGCTAAACTAGGCCGTCCGAAGTCGTAGGCCCGCACCGTTCGGCGATGGCTGGAAGACCAACACAGCCGTTTTGACTTCCAAATAGTCAACAAATCCTAACAAAATGTTCCTCGCGGAACATTTTAAAAAAATTTGTAATCAGCTCGCCCGAGCCAGGCCAATACGCTTCAACAACGCATCCAGATCAGGATCGCGCCCCATGAAATCTCGGAAGAGTTCCCCCGCCTCACGCGCATTTCCTTGGCTGAGGATCGTTTCCCGGAATGCCCGTCCCACCTCTCGACTCAGAACGCCATCTTCTTGGAAGCGCGTGAACGCGTCTGCATCCAAGACCTCCGCCCATTTGTAGGAGTAGTAGCCCGCCGCATAACCCGTCGGCGATGAGAAGAGATGATTGAAACTGCGGCTGTTGTTGGGGCGAGGCGTCTTCGTCCGCATCTGATAATCCGCCAACATGGCATCGATCGCCTCATCCAGGTCACCCGCCGACCACTTCGTGTAATTGTAGTGAAGCTCCAGATCCATCTTCCCAAAGGAAAGCTGACGCATCGTGATCATCGCCGTCTGGAAATCACGGGCCGCTTTCATCTTCTGGAAGAGATCCTCCGGAATCGGGTCCCCCGTCTCGGCATGACGCGCGAAACGATCTAGACTAACGCGTTCCCAACAGAAATTCTCCATGATCTGTGAAGGCAACTCCACAAAGTCCCAAACCACATTGACGCCATTGAGAGACTTGATTGCCACATTCCCTAACAAGTGATGTAGTAAATGCCCAAACTCATGAAACACTGTTTCTACCTCAGCATGAGTGAGTTGCGCAGGCTTTCCAGCCGCCGGAGGAGTGAGATTTCCGCAAATGAGACCCATGTGAGGCTCGCGCTTGCCCGTGTCTGAAGCTTCCGGCGGAAGACCCGTTCTCAGATAGTTCATCCAAGCACCACCACGCTTACTCTCACGAGGATGCCAATCCGCATAGAATCCACCTAACAAATCCCCTTCAGCATCGTAGACATGGTAAAACGTCACTTCCGGATGCCACACTTCCACCGTGTCGACTTCTTCCAAACGCAGCCCAAAGATGTCTTGGACAATCTCAAACATCCCCTCAATCACCCGATCAATCGCGAAATAGGGCCTCAGAGCCTCCGCGTCGAAATCGTAACGCTGGCGACGCAGTTTCTCAGACCAATAGCCTATTTCCCAAGGCTCCAGCGGCTCCACGGGACGACCCGTCTCCCCCGCCTTGAACGCCTCAATCGCATCTGTTTCCACCCCAAACTGCGTCTGAATCCGATCATGCAAATCTTCGATGAATCCTAGGGCCGTCTTCCCATCCTTGGCCATGCGTGGCTGCAGGACATGATCAGCAAAGTTGCCATGGCCTAACAAACCTGCCATTTCATGGCGCAATGCAAGGATGTCCGCCAGCAGACTACCATTATCATGAGGGTCCTCGCGGCCCAGCGCACTGAATGCCTGCCACAGTTCTTTCCGAATCTCATCGTCATCGAGGTACTGCAACACAGGAATCAAAGACGGCGCTTGCAGCGTGAAACGCCATCGCACCTCATCGCCACTAGCATCCTCCTTCTTCGAAGCTTCGGCAGACGCACGAGCCGCTTCTTTGGCCGCCTCTGGCAAACCTGTCAGACACGCTTCATCTTCCACGATCAGCTCAAAAGCATTGGTCCCATCCAACACATTCTCAGAAAACTTCTGCGTCTTCTCAGCCAGAGCTTTCTTGATCTCCTCCAAGCGCGTCTTCTCCGCAGCCGGAAGATCCGCGCCGTTCTGACGAAACTCACGCAGCGTCTCTTCCATCAGACGCCGCTCAATCGGGCTCAGATCAGCGATCCCAGGCTCATCATCAGAGACCGCTTTCAGCACTTTCCACAGAGCATCATTGAGCGCAATCTGCGCGTGAAACGCCGAGACTTTCGGGAGCCACTCGTTGTGCACCTCGCGCAGAGCCTCCGAATGGCAGACCGAATCCAGATGCCCCACCCGCCCCCAAGCGCGATCCAGAGCTTGAGTCGCGTCCTCCATGGCAAGGAAGGTCGAGGCAAAGGTCGCCCCACTCACATCCTGCCCCGCAATGGCATCAATCCCCTTCTGGGCCAGATCAAGGGCCTCCTCAACCGCCGCAGGAACACTGTCCGGCGACAAGCTGGACCAACGAATATGTGGAACGTCTTCAAGAAATGCTTCTTTCATAAATAAATGGTAGTCTCTATCAAAGTGCTGGGCAATATCGCCCAGGCTTCCAGCCTGGAATCCCTAGCGAAGCTCCAAAGTCTAATGGATTCCATATCTAACTATGGCCCAAGCACGGTCACGTGAGTCCGAGGCAGACGAGAATTCCCCAGCCGATCATTCGGCTGGAACAACCAGCCCGGCTCCCGGTTCGTGATCTCGTAACCCTGCAAGACAAACTCTGGCAGAATCAGATTCGTCGTTGGATCATAAACCTCATCCCCAGAAAAATATCCCTTCAACTGATACTCCACATTGTGGTCTGACCCATTGGTGGGACCGCCGTCTGTGCGATACTCCGGCAAGCGATCCGGATTCTTCTTGAACCGCTCATTTGTCACCACCAGACGCGCCTTGTCCCATGGCTGGCCCGGCTTCCGCACCCAGCCCCAGGTCCGCGAACCCTTCACCCAGTAGCGACGCCCCATAAAATAGTCTCCCAAGGGCTCCTGACGGATCCGCTCATTGCGAGCCTGAACCAAAGGGCCGCCGCCGCCAGTTTGGCAAGAACACAGCGTGAGAAGGGCAAGCAGCCCAAGAAAGCATCGGGTAATCATGAATGAGTGAATGAAGGGCGAGCGTCGTTCGTGGTAAGACGTCACTGAAACCATCCGCGTTCACGAAATCAATCCCTCTTTGCGCATTCTTGGGAGGTTGCCGCCGTCACAAACCTCCCCTAACCCAAGTTTCTTATTTGCGGGCCAAAATTGACTAATTTCGAGATAATTCGCCCACTTAGTCGCCGTAACTCGTTGATAACCAATACGCGATTTCTCGATT
>JBLHHN010000358.1:0-6610 GCA_047616785.1 Verrucomicrobiales bacterium | reverse complement strand
CCACTGCGGCTTCTCTGATTCCTCCAATATTGAATTTGGCATGCCCAAACATGAATCTGATCACATCCCAGCGTAAGCCACATCAGATGGAGGGTCGTCGGTCGATTACCCCTCATCGGCGGCATGCGCGTGCTTAATACGAACGTTGGGTTCCCCGAGATGGGTGTATTCACCAAGCGACCTGGCAACTTTGACCAATGATTTCTTCGGAACCTGTTGGACATGGGAGCGGAGTGGAATGGGCCCCTGTATGCGAACACTTCTTCGAAGGACGGAACCGCAAAACAGGTGAGGTTAATGCGATTTCTCGATGGCCAGTGCTTTCATCTTGATGACATTAAGAGTTTCAAGCTCGACTTCAGCTCCTGAAGCAACGTCACAACGTCCAACAAAGTAAACGGCTCCGCCGAAATTGAGAATCCCTTCGGAAACTAGGACACCTGCTCCTTCCGCTCTTGTGATTTCCGCTAAGAATGTCAATCGCTTTAAGAAACTTCTATCGTTTTCACATTCAAGAACGCATGAAGGCCCTGTTTGGCGAGTTCTCGACCGTAGCCGCTCGATTTGATGCCGCCGAACGGGAGACGGGCGTCGGAGGCGACTTGCCGATTCACTGCGCAACTGCCTGCTTGGAGTTGGTCGCGAGCGATCCTCTCACCGCGTTCCACGTTGCTGGTGAAGACGGCGGCCCCGAGTCCGAATTCGGTGTCGTTGGCGATGCGGATGGCGTCCGCCTCATTGCTGGAACGGATGACGGCGGCGACGGGGCCGAACAGTTCTTCTTCATAGGCTGGCATGCCGGGTTTCACGTTTGTTAGGATAGTCGGTGGGTAATAGGCACCGTCTTTGAGAGGGGCGTCTGTGGGGATGCTTCCACCTAAGAGACACTTCGCACCAGCTTGCACGCTCTTCTCGACTTGAGCGTGCAGGTCATTGCGGAGGTCGTGTCGCGCCATGGGGCCCATGCCAGTGGCATCGTCGAGAGGGTCGCCTAGTACGATCTGCTGCATCCGCTCGGAGATGCGCTCTACGAAATCATCATGCACGTCATTCACGACGATGAAGCGTTTGGCGGCGATGCAACTTTGGCCGGTATTCATGAGGCGAGCGGTGACGCAGACTTCGGCTGCGAGATCAAGATCGGCGTCTTCAAGGATGATGTAAGGATCGCTGCCACCGAGTTCGAGCACCGTCTTCTTCAAGACTTGACCCGCCTGGGCAGCGACCTTGCGACCAGCGGGTGTGCTTCCTGTGAGCGTGACGCCTTGAATAACTGAGTGCTCTATCATGAAGGCGACTTGATCGGAGTGCGCTACTGTCGTGGTAAACGTACCGATAGGAAATCCGCTTTCTAAGAAGATGGCTTGAATGGCCAAGGCGCAGCGCGGGACGTTGGACGCGTGTTTGAGGACGCAGACGTTGCCGGCGACTAGGTTTGGAGCGGCGAAACGGAAGACCTGCCAGAAGGGAAAGTTCCAAGGCATCACTGCTAGTATGGCGCCGAGAGGCTGGTAGCTGACATAGGACTTGCCATTGCTAAACTCGGTTGTTTCGTCGCGCAGGAGTTTCGGCGCGTTCTGTATATAATAGCGACAAAGCAGGCTGCATTTCTCAATCTCGGCGATGCCCTCTTTCATCGTCTTACCCATCTCCCGAGCCATCAATTCGGCATAGGCTTGTTTGTTCTTTTCTAGCAGGTTGGCTACGTTGAGTAGAGGTTTCGTGCGGGCAATGGGTTCGCCTTGGCTCCATTCTAAGAACGCCGTTTGGGCTGCCTCTATTTTCTCTCGAATGACGCCTTCGGTATCCACTTTGTATAAGTCTATCACTTGTCCGGTCGTAGGACTGATGGTTTGAACTACCTCACTGTTCACAGATGTTGCGCTCATGCTTTTCTAGGCCGCAAGGGGCATGCCAGAAGTGCTCCATTACCCCAAGTCACTGACAGCTCTCCATTTAGGGCAGAGCCGGAGGGAAGCAGATCGCGACTCTCGTCATGCAAATTGCGGCAATAGACGTCCTGAACAATGCGATTTGCATGATTAGGCCTAACCACGCACGGTCGAGGTGTGTCTGTGAAACGCTGGCAGTGAGATACTTAGCGCGTCTCTCGTGGTGATGGCATGTCACTAGCTTCAGATGAGAGTATGCAAACGATCAATCAGCCCGTGCGGCGCGTTTCTACTCTCACATCGATTCTAAGCACACTCATGAATGAGCAGAGTGAGGTGCCCCATGTTTCTATCTATCAAGCGGCGGGACGCTTACCGGCAGACGCCGAGCAGGCTCGCATCCAGCTCAAGACGAATCTCCAAACGGCACGAAATCTCTTGCTGGGCGATGGCGTGAATGAAGAAGAAGTCGACGCCCTGCTAAAGGAGGCTCTCTCTCTAACGTCGCAGTCCGGTAAAGACGACTTCTGGAACCACCAAGAGGGCGGGCTTGCGCTCTTCATTACTGCAGACGGCATCAAGAAGCTTTCGGTAGGGAGAGCGTTCGACAACCTAGTAGTGGCTTCTTGTGAGTATCATCTGAAACCTCTCATGGCGTTGGCGGCGAACGTGGACGCCTATCATTTCCTCAGCCTGAGTCAGAATGATGTGAAGTTTCTACGCGGATCGGCTCTCGGGATTCGTGAGGTGGAGGTGCCGAATTTGCCTTCAAGCTACAAGGACGCTATGGCAACGCTAGGCTATCCGCCAGATTCTTTCGCAGCCTCGGCAGCAGAGAGTCATCTTAAGGTGGATCACAAGCATCTGAAGATGTACTTCAAAACGATCAACGCAGCAGTGTTTGCGTTCATCAAGGGTTCAGAATGGCCTTTGTTAGTTGCAGGCGACAGTGCCTACGAGCCAATCTATCGTGAGGCCAATCAGTTTGCCCATCTCAGCGAAGCCTTTCTTGAGGGTAATCCAGAGCATCTGGAATTCGACGACCTGCATTCCAAGGCGTCGGCCCTTTTGAAATCAGATTTCGTCGAGAGTCAGAAGCGCACTCTGATCAATCTCGCGAAAGAAGAGCCTCCAGAAACTATTGGGACGGACCTGACAGAGATCTTGGCCGCTGCGGGTCAGGGGCGAATTGAAACGCTCGTTGTCCCGGTGAATGCACAATCTTGGGGCGCTTACGACGCTGACGAGAATCAGATCTACCCGGCGAAGGGGCCTAGCATGAGCAGCGTGGACCTCTTTGAATCCGCTGCACGACTCAGCCTAAACAATGGCGGGGAAGTCTTCTTCCTCGAAGCGAACCAAATACCGAAACGAGCGGACCTCATGGCGAAGTTCCGCTGGTAATTCACTTCTAACTCTCACCCTAAAAATACACCTAATGAAACTCAACGCAAATGATCTCGTCGGCACACCTCTCATAGATTCCGCTGGCGACAAACTCGGCAAGATCAAGGATCTGCTATTCGAAGACCGCGAATGGAAAGTACGTTACGTCGTCGTCGACACTGGCGGTTGGCTCTCGGACCGCCGTGTGTTGGTCATGCCAGAGCAATTGCTTCTGACGCCCGACGCTTTCGATGACGGCAAGGTGCCATGCACACTCACGAGAGAGACTATTGAGAACTGTCCTCCGCTGAATCTCGACGCGCCGGTTTCCCGTCGCTATGAGACGGAACACGCCGCCTACTACCAGGCATCGCCCTATTGGTTAGGCGGCGTGGCCTGGGGTGAAGTAGATACCGCATATCTCATCCCGCCCTCTCCCAAACAGGAAGCGGAGCATGATCAAGCCATCGAAGGAATTGAGCAGTGCCATGTGCGTTCCTCTGAGGAAGTAGAGGGTTACGAAGTGATGGACTCCAACGATGTCAGTCTCGGTGAAGTCGAGCAGTTCGAGATCGATTGGGGCACGAAGGAGATCTTGAACATCGTCGCCAAAGAAGGCGGCTTGTTGCAAACGATACAAGAGCAGGACATTGCCCCGGGAAATGTTCGGGACATTGACTGGCGAGAGCGTCGCATTCACCTCTCCTCACTCTATCAGAAAGGCGAGATCAAGAAGACTTCTGGCACGTTGGCGGGCACCGGCTTGCCCGCACCTCAATTCTAACAGCACCTTTATGACATCAATTACAAAGCTCACCTACGTTTGCCTTGCCCTTTGCTCTCTTCAATTGGTCCACGCCACTGTCTGGACAGACGATGATATTGGCAAAGCCATCGTTAAGCGCATCGAATGGAATCCGGCGATCAGTGGCAATGGAATCAACGTCCACGTTCAGGATGGCATTGTGACTCTGAGCGGGACAGTTACCAATCTGTTAGAAAGTCGCCGAGCGGAACGTATTGCGGCGTCACGTCGCGGCGTCCGTTCGGTGAACAATAAAGTGTTTGTCGAACCGAGGGATCTCGATGAGGAACGATTGGCGACCTCGGTAAAGGAGGTCTTTGCCGATGACCCGATGTTCCACGATCAAGCTATCGAAGTGACTTCGAAGCTCGGCGTGGTGAACTTGTCAGGTGAGGTGAATTATCCAGACCTGAAAGAGCTGAGCGAATCGCTCGTCGCACCGGTCAACGGCGTTCGAGGCATTGAGAATCGTATCAAAGTGAGGCCGACGAAAGAACCTCGGACCGATCAAGAGATTCAGTTTCATATCGCCAGACGCTTCAGCAGCGATGTGTGGCTGAACGGGTTCTCGATCAGTGCGGGCGTAGTAAAGGGAAATGTGATTCTCATAGGATCTGCAGGCACGTTGGAGCAACTGCGTTATGCGGTTCGGAAAGCCTGGGCTCCTGGCGTGGTATCCATTGATAGCACGAGATTGCGTGTCGATCCGCGCGTGAAAGACCGGTCACGTCGGTACAAAGCCCAGCCCGAATTGAATGATCGCGCTATTCGCGAAGCCGTTCGAGATGTCTTCGGACTACACTCCTGGATCAGGAGTTCGAAGATCGATCTTGAGATGCAAGATGGCGTGGCGACTCTGCGGGGAAGTATGTTGAATCTCGGAGCGAAACGCGCTGCTCGACGGACGGCGAACAACACGGTCGGAGTGAAGCGGGTGAATAATCTGCTTACTGGTTGTCCTAGCACACCGGTTGACGATTCGATCGTGGTGGATCGGGTGACTCGCAGTCTGAAGCGTAACTTTCACACATCCAGCTACGCGTTTGATGTCAGTGCAGATGAAGGAGTGGTAACTCTCAAAGGCCAAGTGGAAACACTGTATGAGCGCACGCAAGCGGCATCGGCAGCGGCCACAACCTACGGAACGCGCCAAGTCGTCAACGAGATTCGTATGAATCTCCTCCTTCGTGGTTACGATCCCGTCGCGTTGGAAGATATTGCCGACAACACCGCGCGTGAGGCCACTCCAGGCAATAACAAACCGGACGCTGAAATCAAAGAAGACGTCGAGAGTGAGATATTCTGGAGTTGGTGGGTTGATAGTGACGCAGTCAAAGTGACCGTAAAAGGTGGAAAGGTCACCCTATATGGCACGGTGGATTGTGATCGTGAGATGCGTGCAGCCGTGGGCAACGCCTTCGATGGCGGGGCGGACCTAGTCGTGAATCATCTTAACGTAGGGACCAAATAGTCATGGCCAATCACAAACCCAACCTCCATCCGACAATACGCGAGCGGCTCGAAGAACTGACATTGACCCAAAAACGGGAAGGGGTCTATCTCCTTTCGCAACTGAACGCCGAGGTGTTCGACGCCGAGCCGCTGACAAATGCAAAGATGCTAATCATGCGTTTGCAGGAACGCTTTGCTGAGAACATCGGCCAGCTCAGTCACGGTCTCAGTGGAAACTATGGTGACGGAGAAATCGACAGCCCTTTGCGGGGAGCAGTCTCTGAGGTCTCTGGGGCAGCCGCCACCATGGGCGCGCATTCTACCAGCCATCCAGCGACGACCACACTGAGACGAGCATCCGCCGAACTGGCTGGAATTCTGGCAGATTACTCAATTCTACACACCCTATCACTCGCAGCTTCCAACGACATCCTGGCCAAGATGTGCCTAACGCATCTGGATTTGACCAAGTCTTTAGGGGAAGAGTTGGTCATCGCGCTGCCTGCCGTAGCCAATCTCGAGTTCGCTACTGATGATGATAAGCTGAGTGGAATGGTCGCCGCGCCAGCGCGTGAGCACATCAAGAAGACCATTCAATAGTGCCCATTCCTTTCTAACTCAATGCGAATTCACTTGTATAGCATCCACGGCTTGTTCCGTGGGCATAACTTAGAGATTGGCCGTGATTCCGACAATGGCGGTCAAACCGTGTATGTCATGGAGTTGGCGAAAGCTCTGAGCGAATCGCCGAGAGTGGATCAGGTGCATCTGTTCACGCGCCGAATCGAAGACGACGACGTCTCCAATGACTATGGCGAGCGAGTCGAGGTGGTGAACGAGAAGTTCGATATCCGCAGGATTGATTGCGGCGGTCCTGACTACTTGATGAAGGAAGAACTCTGGCCACATTTGGATGAGTTCGTTTCCAACACCATTCGACACATAAAATCAGAGAAGATCTTTCCTGACTATGACGTTTTCGGGGTGATCAATGGCTGGCAACCAGCAGAGGAGGAGGCCACTCTGAAATTTTCTAGCCAATTGTCACGGTAGCGTTTCTTTGTTAGATACTCGG
>JBLHHN010000357.1:0-6614 GCA_047616785.1 Verrucomicrobiales bacterium | reverse complement strand
TCGTCCAGACCTGCACCAAAGTTGAGGCAGCGGTTTCGCTAGACTGAGATTCGGTAGTGAAACCGCAAGGCCGCTTTTTTTCGAGCCTGCAACTGCCTACTGGTCCCTGTCACCCTCCAGAAGTAGGCGAAACCATCCAGCCAACCTGACGGAGGGCCCCAAAAACAAAGCGTTAGAGAGGCTTTTCGCTGAAGACAACGCGCAAGCCAAAGAGCGCTACGAGTGTCGCAAGAACTATGACAAAGAGACGAAAGAGATCACCGTTTACGCCGACGACTTATACGCGGCTGGCACTTGGAGCAAAGGGCGACGCGTGATCGCCCGCATCATCGCGGGGCCACAGGGCGTGGATGTGCGCTATGTGGTGACGTCTTATGAGAAGGCCGAAGCGAAGTATCTTTACACCGTCGTCTACAGTGGACGCGGCGAAGCCGAACTGTTCATCAAGGAATGCAAGCATGGGTTGGGCAGCGATACGAGCCCCTGTCAGAAAGCGACGGCCAACCAGTGCCGGCGGCTTCTGCACGCGGTGACCTACGCGATCCAGCATCGCTTCCGGAGCACCGTGTTGAAAGGAACGCAGTGGGAGCGGATGACCTTCGCCGAGGTCCGGCTGAGACTGCTCAAGATCGCCGGACGGCTCAAAGTCATGAAGACGAAAGTGCGGCTCCATTTGGCAAGGGCACTGGAAGCATCGCACCGAGTGATCTGGGAACGCTGCGTTCAGCCCGCTTTACAGTGAGAAGCGGACCAAGCTGAGCCTTCCAGCCGTTTAAAATGGAGGCGGGTGTCCCTCGGTGTGCCCTGATGGCTCGATCATAGGCTCTGCAGACCGCTTCGCGGCCTCCGGAACGACTTTGGGGGCCTCGGCATGCCTCCTGTCACAAGCACTACTATCTGATCGGCACCCAATGCCACTCACACTACCCTAAGTGAATAGGACAGGCTAGAAGCTGAAAGCTAAGGCACTCTTCAAACGAAGATCATTCCGATCACGCCCGGCTGTCGAGATATTGGTGTAAACGTCTTCCAGTGACGTGCGCCAGCTGTAGCCGCCACCCATATCGATCCCTGCACCCACTTCACCGCGCAGCACATAGTCGTCTGCGTCATTGAAAGGTGCGAGGTAAGAGAGAGACTGCCAAACGTGGAGAGTGTCGTTGAATCGATGCGTGAATTTCTCCTGAGCGAAGATCGCCGCATCATCAGATTTCACGTCGCCTTGACTTTCGCGAACATACGCAGAGCCTGCCTCAAAGCTCAAAGTAGTGGAGGCATCCTTGATCAGATAGAAGCCTAACACTGGGCCCGTCGTCCAGCGATAGTCGAGATCGGCGATCTTGTCATGAAGGACATCGGTACGCAGGCCGAAATACCAAGGGTATGCGATGACTCGATTATATTGCAAGGCTCCGTAAATGTTCTGGTCCGTCACATTGGTGTCGGCAGATGTTTCGAACTCGCCGTAGGTCGTGGATACTCCGTAGATAAGCTCATGGATGCCCGACCGGCGGATTCCTAACAGATCAGCAGTGATGGCAAGAGACTCCGTGTTGCCACGGTTGACGATCGCACCAATCGCAGTTGTGGTGACGTTGCCATCATTATCTCCCGCAAGGTCAGTCATATTGTCAGAGGGCAGGCTGAGCGCCTTTTTCTCTGAGTCGAGATTGAGAGGATCCGCACCTCCGATGGCGTAAGAAAGGGCCGTCACAAAGGCGAGATCGTTCCTTTCAAAACCACGAACGGGTCTTGAGTTGTGGATATTGCGAACAAAAGTCTTCAAGCTAAGATGACCGGTCATACGTGTTTCCAAGCCGATCTCAGCCGTGAGAGTGTAGGCGTTGAAGTCATCTACTTGAGGCCTCAACTCTACCATCTGCCAGAGTTTGAGCCTATCAGAAAACTGGTAATCAAAACGCTCAGCGAAGAGTAAACTCACATAGCTATCGCTGACGCCGCCTTGATTTTCCCATGTGTATGAAGGGCCTGCCTCGATAGCGAAAGTTGTTTGGCTATCCTTGATCAAGTAGTAGCCCCACACGGGTCCCAAATGAAGGCGATAATCGAGCTCTGCCAAATCATCGCGAACCCCGTATCCTTTCGCTCCAAAGTAGAAGCGCTCTGTCAGGAGGCGATTGTACTGAAGGTATCCAAACTGGTAATCGCTTGTAGTGACGCTTTCGGATTCGCTGTAAGTTCCTCCTGCGCCCAAGAGCAACTCATTCTGTCCCCATGCACGCTCTGTCTGAATGTCTGCGTAAATGAGAGAACTCTCAGAGCTTCCGGACGCGATTGAGAGTCCAACGTTCACCGTCACTTTCCAGAGATCAATATTGGAGTCATTGGCGAGCGACATCTGATTTTCCATTTGTTGGAGACCAGATGAGGATCGGTCACTAGCGTCCTGTGCGGAGACACAGTAACTCAATGCAAGAGGAACGAATAGGGAGCTTGCTATGGATTTCATGTAAGAAGTGTTATAGGTTGTTCGAGGTTTGGAGCACGTTGACGGCCAAGAGCTCACAACGGATTCTAGAAAATTACCATGAAAGAGGAAGTTAGAAGATCGATATTTGAATTTTCCAACTCAGAGGCAATCAAGAGACTGAGTGCAATTTCCACACCTTTGCCATATCTGTTGCTGTAATAAAAATGGAAGATCGAATGCAAAAGGATCAGATGGATTGGACGAAGCTGGTCCCACCATCTTACTTGTTAGGCTCGACGCTGATCCTTTGGGGAGCGTTGGCTGGGCATCCCTTGCTAGGTCTGGGCGCCGCACTCATGCTAGAATGCCATCGTTGGGTTCAGTGGCGATGGGCTTTCTCAGATCAGGATTACATCCGCGTTTGGAATCTTTGCGTGGTCCTCTTCCTCATCGTTGCCGTCTTCCAAATCGTCGGGCAAGAAAGCGGTCGCTGGCAGGTCACGCGTGTTTTCCAGCAATGGATGCCGATCCTTCTCTTCCCCATGATCTGGGCGCAGTACTTCAGCAGCCGTCCGAATGTACCGATGCTCACGTTCTCCTTTGTCGCTCGGCACAAGCGCCTCTACGACGAGCGTGCTGGCCGCCGCGTTGAAGCCCCTCGGCGGGCGCATCTTGGTTACCTCTACTTTGCTGTCCTGCTCCTCTCCATCGGTGCTTTGGGGAAGGGGAAACCTTCGATGGGAGAATGGCTAAGCTTGAGTTCCCCCACGGGCTTTGGCGGAGTCTCCACCGTCTATCTTGCCGTGGCGCTGTTGTTAGCATGGGCGATCTCGACATTCATCCCTCGCCGCGGTTGGCTGACGGCCGCCGTGCTACTTCTGCTAGCGTCTGGACTAGGGCATTATACGCATGGTGGCCTGCGCCTACTGCATGGCATCGTGGAGAATAAAGCGATGGAGTGGATCAATGGCCGCGGCTCCAGCGATGCCGCACAGACTCGCACTGAGTTCGGACAAGTAGGCAAACTTAAGCTCTCTCGAAAGATCTTCTGGCGCGCCAAGCACATCGAAGGGAAGCGGCCCACCCTCCTTCCAGAAGCGGGCTATCATGAATACAGCAACCGTTGGTGGAAGAATCAGAACAAACATGAAGAGACAGTGACTCGCGTTAAGAATCAGAAGCAGTGGGAAATTGACAACATCGCGGTGATCGATGCCACGGGCGTGATGGAAATCCGAGGCCGTGTGCAGAGCCGCGAGCAACTTCTCCCTCGGCTTGATGACACCGCATTGGTCTTCGATCTGGATTCCCCAGAGTTGCGCAAGAATGGATTGGGCACCTTGATCGCTCGCCCAACTTACAGCACCATCAAATACACGCTCTACTCCGGACCAACTGGCTTGGAAAAACTTGAGCAGCCAGGAAACAAAGGAAATGATCTCGTCATCGCGGACTTCGAGAAAACGAAGATCAAGCAGTTCGCGGACAGTCTCGGCGTGCCGACCAATGCCACGACCACGCAACGCATTGATGCCGTGAAACACTTCTTCGCGGATCCCGCAAACAACTTTCGTTACAGCAAGTACCTCAAGGGAATCGGCGTGAGCGATCTGAACTCCAAGACGAGTCACATTGGCTGGTTCCTCCAACCCAAAGGGCGTTCAGGGCACTGTGAGTATTACGCGACCTCGACGGTCCTCTTGCTACGAGCGTTAGACGTCTCGTCGCGCTATGTGGTTGGCTATGGTGTGCAAGAATTCGATCCAGAGACGAAGGAATACGTTCTCCGAGGAACTCACCGTCACGCCTGGGCACGCGCCTGGATCGCAGAAGAGAAGAAATGGGTCAATGTCGACACCACCCCTGGAAATTGGTGGGAAGTGGAGTCGGACGAACTATCATCCTTACAACGGCTTCTCGATCAGTGGGATCAGTGGATGGTGGCCTGGAACCTCTGGAGACGGGATGACAACAAAGGACTCTTATGGACATTGCTGCCACTCCTCTTGGCAGGCGGCTTGCTCATTGTGGTGGTCATTCGCCTCTTCCGAGGTCTACGTGAGAGCAAGAAATCGGTCATTCACAGTGCTGCACACGGACGAGAAGTGACCTTGTTAGGCATTGATTCGGCGTGGTTCCGTTTAGAGGAATCTCTCACCGAGCACAGCTTCCCCCGCCCCACTTCGCAGAGCGTCCGTCGCTGGGCGCGCCAGCTCATTTCATTCAAACCCGAGTGGGGCGATCTCCTGCCACAAATCGTGGAGACCCACTACCGCTACCGCTTTGATCCCGAAGGCATTCCAGAAACGGAACGTCTACGATTTGAAACGGCTGTCGCCACCCTTCACGAGCGCCTCACAGAGATACCAGCAGAACTCTAGCGCTTCGGATTCTCGTACCAAACGACGTTCTTACTCCCCCGCCCTGCGATGAGCAGATCGAGATCTTTGTCCCCATCAAGATCTGCTGCGCGAATGTCGTAGGCTTCCTGATCTTTGGCCACCAAGTGATTCGTGAAGTTTCCACTCCCGTCATTCTCAAACCAATACGCTTCACGTGAACCAAAGGCGCAGGTGGCTGCGTCCTGATCGCCATCGCCATCAAAGTCAAGGACAATAAGAGAGTGTGGCTCTTTGAGCGTTTCATGGATGAGATGGCGTTTCCAATCGGGAGCCTGAAACCACACGACGCCCAGCCCGTGCCCTAACGAAGCGATGAAATCACATTGCTTGTCGCCGTTCACATCCACTGGATGAATGTTCGTCGCGCCTAACTGATCCTCTGCGATGACATGTTTCGCCCAAGCGGCCTTGGGATCCTTCGGCGCTTCCCACCAGGCAAAGTAGTTGCCAACGAGCGCTGGCTTGCCCTTCGCTCCTGTCGCCGCGTCTGGGCGACCATCGCCATTCACGTCTCCCAGTCCAAGGTAGTGGGTGAGCCCAGAGGCATCGCCATTGGCGAAGCCATGCGTCTCCCACGAGGACGCTTCTTTTGGCTTCGCCGGCACACTCAGCCACACAAGCGAGCTGGGATACTTCGTGTCGACGGGTTGGGCGCTATTTGCTAACAGATCGGTCTTGCCATCCAAATCCACATCACCTTTGAGAAGGCCGTGGATGCCGTTCAACTCAGTGCTGATGACACGATTCACCCAAGGGCCCGGAGCATCGCCACCCGGATTCTCTAACCAGAAGAGTAAGCCTGGTTGGTAGCGCGCTCCGATGAAGTCCGGATCACCATCGCCATCCACATCGAAGGTCTCGGCATGAATGCAGTTGTGCCCGGGAGAAGCGTCGATGATTACTTCCTTCCAATCAGGCGCCACAAACAAGCGCGTTTTCTCGTCATTGTTGGCGATGATGTCGATCTTCCCATCACCCGTGTAGTCGGCCGCGATGGCGGTATTCGTGTGGAAACCTTCGTGAACGATGTGTTTCTTCCACAAGCCGTCTTCAGCGGAAGCTGCCGTGACACCGAGAATTGTGAAAAGGAATGAGCAGAGACGTTTCATGCTCTGAGTCGATCAGATACCGAGCGATCGCGCAAGAGGTAGAATAGACCTACTCCAAACTCGCCAAGGAACGTGTCCCTGCCTAGCTTCTCCGACAGGCAACCCCATGGGCCATTTATGATACGATCTTTGATTCTTTCTCTAGTGTTCACGATCAACGCATCGGCCGTCACCCTCATTGATGTGAATGACCTCGGTGAAGACTGGAACACCGCCCTTGATTGGGAGAACAACGCACCTCCGCTCGCTGACATGGACTATCTGGTGGAAGGCGGCGCGGCAGGGATCATGCGCAGCCCTCTCACGGATTCCCCACCCTTTGATGGGCGTTCTCTCACCTTTGCCGGTCCCAATGTGAGGCTCATTCTCCAGCACGAAGGCGTCGCCATCGTGCCGACGCTGGCTTTGACCGACACCGTGCTAATCGTGACCAACACGAACGGCATCGGCGGCGAAAACCTGTCCGTGGAGGGAGCTAATGGGATTCAGCTAGACAATGGAGCGGTTCTCGAACTCCGCGCTCCCCTTCGTGGGACGGGATCTGTCGAAGTGTTAGCTGCGCCAGCGGCTGATGGCACGACCAGTGGCGGCATTCGCCTGACAGGCGCCGGCAGTGATCATGCCATTGATTGGGTGCTGAACGGCGCTGCCATGGAAGCCGTCACTCCAGGA
>JBLHHN010000356.1:0-6636 GCA_047616785.1 Verrucomicrobiales bacterium | reverse complement strand
AGAAGAAGCGAAGACCGAAAAGTTACGGATGGTTGCAAAAACCCAGGCACAGCTATTTCGAGCATTTCCGAGATGAAAACCCGCCTAGAAAAATCCTCGATGAAGCCTCTTAAACTGGTGCCATTCCTGTTAGATGGGGTAAGAATGGTGGGTAGGTTTGGCCCGCAGCGTAACCCTGGTTTCCGTTGACTTTGACGGCTTTCTCGATGGTGTGCTTTTCTAACAATGCGCCACGACCAATGTTGACTGCTCCTTTGAAGAACTCTGGACGTAGGTAGTTGATCATGGTCGACGAGACCCCGCCGCCTGAAACGCCGCCGACGTAACAACGATTGGGATCGATGCGATAACGTCCTTTCACAGTGACCAACGCTTCCCAGGCAAGTCCCATGCGATAGCTGAGAACGGCTTTGTTTCCAGCACCGCTCGGGCAGATGTAGATGAGTTTGTGTTTCTCGAAGACTTCTCGATAATCAAGCCTTGGGACACGCCTGCGGTGACCTCCACATAGACGCTGAAGTCCTCAGTTTCGTCGTAGTTCGGTGGGCCGAAGAGCGCGGCCACTTGCTCGGTGATGTCGTAGCTCAATCCTTCTAACATGTCCTTTGTGTGATGCGGGACGGTGCGTTTGAGATACTCTTGGAACAAATCACCTGCGAGATATTCCGCGGGCTTCTTGCAGGCACGCTGGGTGAGGCGAAAGGAATCGACGGAGACGACCAACGTGCGTAAACGTTCTGCACGAGAGGCATCGAATGCGACCTTCCACGTTTTTAGGTAGTCTTGGGCCTCCGGGATAAGCTTTTCCAATGGCCAAGTGTAGTCTTTGTCCTTGCGTCGGATTGTGACATTGCTGCCGTCGACACGAACGACGGTCGCTTCGAACGTGCTCCCATCGATATCTGTCCAGACGCGTTAAAACTCTGATAGAGCAGGGCCTGCGGTCAGGAGGCATAGCAATGGAAGGAGGCGAAGAAGAAACATGTTCTCAAGGATTTGCAATGGTCACCCGTATGCGCAGGTGGCCTTTAGGGAGCTTGCTGTCTAGGGTGTGGCGGTAGATCTGGCTCACCAAACCGTTTTCAACGGACTCTGAACCAACGCTTTCGAAGCTGGTGTCGGGCACCCACTGTTGGAGATCTGTGGAGGATTCGATCGTCAGTGAAACGTCGTTCGCTGTGCTGCGACGAGTGATGGTTAGGATGATTTTTGGTTGGTCAGGATCGATGGTGATCGTTGGCAGAAGATGGATCGAGTCGTGATTCAGCTTTCCCCCAAAGGCATATTCCTGAAGGGCGACAAGACCGTCGCCATCGTCATCGGCAAAGTCGTCAGTGACCTCTTGGGCAGTCTTCCATTCGAAGTAAGTGATCGTCTCGGCATTGCTCATGCCTTCAACGCCGGGATGGCCGCCTGGCGCGAGGCTGGCGGACCATTGTTGAGAATCGGTATGGAAGACGATGCTAGGACCTTGGCCATTGGCTTCGATTGGCCAGGGTGCGCGGTCATCGTAGTCGATGTCTGCGATCACCGAGCCATTGGCGGCGATGAGTTGAATGCGTTCGCCGCCATTGTTGAGCTGGCCACGATACCGACCAAGGATGCGTAATTGATCTCCGTAACGTCTGACAAAAGCCTCTGTATGGGCAACGATAACAGCACGTTCACCTGGTTCTAACACCGTCTCTGTGAACTCCAAGCGAACGCCACTAGCGAATTGCACGCCGTTCAACTCCACGCGCTCCGTGGTGTCCTGGTTCCAAAGCTCTATGAACTCGAAGGCCTTTTCATCTTCGAACCCGTCCGCCAGTTCTTC
The DNA here is from genome assembly GCA_047616785.1 of Verrucomicrobiales bacterium. Taxonomy (GTDB): domain Bacteria; phylum Verrucomicrobiota; class Verrucomicrobiia; order Verrucomicrobiales; family DEV007; genus JAACDM01. The sequence continues at coordinate 4,820 of JBLHHN010000356.1, read as the reverse complement.
TTCGCTGGCTTTGGCGGGATGATAGTGAATCTCTGAGATCGACAAATTCTCGGCAGTGGCGAGAACCTCGTTTGCCGTGCTTGTGATGGTGATGGCGGCTGTACCGATCTCGCGGCCACGCATGTCATAGGCCACGAGGGTGATCGGATGCGTGCCTGCGTTCACGGGAATGGTCGTTCGCCAGCTATCCGAGCCTCGCCATTCCAGTGGAAGCGGGGCGGCTTGGCCTTGCAATCGGATCTGGCTCACATTGATCCAGCCGCGCCCTGTCAAGGAGACGAAATTTCGATCGATCGTAAAGTCGGCACCGCCATTGGTCGTGATGAGAAATGGTGATTCGATCGGCAATTGGCCGCGCGCGTAGTTCGCTCGTGAACGGACATAGCTGGTGACACTGCCGAGATTGCTTCTGAAGAGCGCGCCGTAGTGCTTCGCCCACGTGTCGACGTAATCGGGATTATAAACAGACTCTAGCAGATCATGCAGATGACTGTGAAATCGCCGGAGATTGTTTGTGCTTTCGAAGAGCTTCGCTAAGTTCACCTCTGAGCCTTGATTGTTCAGTTTGCCGATCAGAGGAGATGTGGCGCTCAGTCGCCATGCTCTATCGAAATCCCATGGGATGGCGAGGAGTCTTCCGTCTTCAGGGCGATGATAGAGTCGGAAGTTGTGTTCCCAAAGACGGCTGTAGAAGTCGTCATTTCCGTTTAGCGCCATCATGGCAAAGGCGCGTGCCCATTGATCGACGTCCATGGCTGCCTCGGCCGCTGATTCTAGCTGAGAGCCATCAGAAGCGAACGCTTCCGCAGCCCGCAGGATAGGTTCGTAGTGATCACGATCCCGATTGCTCCGAATTTGAAAACCCCATCGGTAGGCTTCTTTGTCACGGCCCATGACGCGGAAATCATAGCGGCCATTGTCATGGGTGTAGGGGAACGGTTGCTTGGGAGCCTCAGGCTGCCGACCGATGGTGGCTTGAGGCGTGTAGAGAAGTTCGAGATTGTAGACTGTGCCCGCACTGGCATTGTCAAAGGTGCCTTTCAGCAACGGTCTAGACGTGCGCGCCATGAGCAAGAGGACGGGCCCGGAGAAGCTTGCTTGCTCGAAATCTAGCGCAACCACATCGTTGTAGTAGCTTGGGAGCATTCCACCTGCGGCGTAGAACAAGTGGTGGGCCAGAATTTCGCCTTTTCCTGGATCGCGCTCCAAGGCCACGGTCTCGTGCACGCCTCGGAAGGGGTGTTCCGAATCGAATCGGATATTCAGTCCTTGATAGGGATTGTTGTTGCGTGCCCAAGCGCTGCCCTTCAAACGGATCCCCACATTGTAATAGGCAATGTCTTTGTAAATGACAGTGCCGCGAATGCGATCGTTGCTCATGCGGATGGCATCATTGAAGAGGAATTCCCGATCATTTTTCTCCATGAGGATGCGGAAACGATGGGGGCCGTCTTCGAGAGATGCGTCTGCGACGACTTCATACATTGCTCTCGCATTAGGCCCTTCTCTTGGATACTGGTTTAGATTGCCCAGCGCATCAGTCGCGGTGACGTGGACTCGGACAAGATCTCCAGCTGGTCGGCCAGGGATGGTTGCTTTGTAGATGCCAGAACCTTCGCTCTCCATGGTGATAGTGTGAGTTCCTCCGGTGAAGAGTGTGCCGCCGTTGATGGCATAAGTGAGTTGGACCTTCTCGATGCCTTCTGGATCAGAAACTTGAATTCGCACGTCCACGGGTTGCTGTGGCATGGGCAGGACTGGGGACTGGCTGAGCGCTTCAAGAGTGGGGCCGAAGTCCGTGACGTGCGTGGAGTTCGGTGCGCCGGGTGTTCCTCCTGATTCAGGCACGGTCAGCCGAGTGGTGCGTTGCAAGTAGTTGAAATAGAGGCGCGTGTTCAGTTGGTTCGAACCTGAAAGCCATTTCGCTCGAAAGGAGATGCGGTAGGTCGCGCCTAACTGAATGCGTGCGCTGTCGGCGTAGACGGAGGTGAGTTGGTTGTGTTTGTCCTCACTCGCTCCCGTGGTCACGAGGTGGAGGACTTGGTTTCCTGGAGCGTCTGGATCGTCTATCAGAATCGTTTGCCCATGACTTCCGTGAGTGCCGACGGCAAGCCAATGGTTTGGCACCTCTTGGATCGCGCCTTGCTCAAAGTCGCCATTCTGCATGAGCTCAATGGCAGCTCCGTGAGGATCTTGGATCACGCTGACATCATCCAAGAGGATCTCGCCGGCATCGAGCATCCCGATCACGAGCTCGTGATACAAGCGGGTGCCTATGCCGTCATCCTCGGCCACGCCTTCATAGCTGTAAGTTTGCCAGGTGGCATGGGGTTGCTCATTGCTAGCGGCCCAGGCTTCCGCGATGCGATTGTCCGCGTGTGGATTGCGAAGCTCAAGACTAGCGCCATAGCCATCGGCAGTCTTGGGCCAACGGCCATTGTCACGATAGTGGACTTCATCGACGATTTGGTCTTGGCTATCATGCAAGGCAAGCCGGGCACCGCTATTGCTCAATGTACCCTGAAAAGAATCAACCACCAGATAGCCACCTGGAGCGATGAAGGTTCCCTCTGGAAACAGGTGATCAATCTCATCTTGCAAACGCCACCCTGACAGATCCACTTCCTGAGTGCTGCGATTGTGAAGCTCGATCCATTCTTCGTCGGATTCACGATGTGGCTCGGCTGGGATAGGGGCCTTTGTCGCTCTGCGCGCGAACATTTCCGCTGCGAAGATGGCATCATCGCTCTTGACGAAGAGAGTGAATTTCTGGTGCAGAGCTACCGCGAGCTGATTCACGCCCACCCGTAGAAGACTGGGGTCAATGCCAGAAATGGTGAGGAGGTCAGGGGCTCCCTCGTCATCCAGTGCTGAGGTTCTCTCCGTGATTGGTCCTTCTGGAAGGTTCACGCGATGAATCTCTGTCCCGTTGACATAGATCACTGCACCGTCGTCAACATAGGAGTGAAGCGAAAGGTCATGGATCTCCGATGGGTCTCCAGCAAACTCAAAGGTCTGACGAAAGTAGTGGGCATTCACATAGGACGACGTTTCCGAGGAGAGAGGGAGCGGCGTTTGAACTGTCACCGGAGGGGAATCTAACCCAATCCCAAAGGGAGCGCTTCTGCTAGGCCAATCAAGAGAGGCAGAACTTTGCCAGTCGATTGGCGGAACTGACCCAGAAGCGTCGAACTGCCAGCTTGATTGGAGGCCTATGAGAGGATCGTTCTCATACTCTCCAGGAACAGCTGGTTTGGCATGGAAAGGACGTTGCCGATACATGATCTCATTGATCACCACGGCACCTGGGACACTGAATGTCGCCGTGCGAGCAGGAGCGTCTTGAGGGAAATTGGTCGTTCCCGGAGTGCCGCCTGTTTCGTGGCTTGTAGCCCAGTTGTTGCGTGGAATGGTCCCGCCGTCTGGATCGATCTTTGCCCAAGTGATACCTTCTTCCGTGTCTCCTTGAAGATAAGTGATCTCGTCCATCAGTCGATGACGTGCGAGGCCACCGGGAACAGTGCCTAAGGTGGAGCGATCCTCCAGGCGCAGGGTGTCTCCAGCATTGTCGAGGCGACCCGAGAATGGACCTAACACATGGTCGATGTCGGGTGGATTGCTAGGATCAGCAGCGATGACCAAGTAGTCACCTCCTCCGATGACGGTGCTTGCCGGGAAATCATAGTGGACACCACCGCGAAGCCGCCATCCCGAGATGTCCACATCCACGGCCATCTGATTGTGTAACTCGATCCATTCGGATCCTTCAGAGCTAGGCTGAACGTGGATCTCATTGAAGACAATGACGCTGTCTTGAGCGTGCCCAAAGGTAAGGAGCAGCCACCAGATCCAGCAACCGCGATGGAATTGTAAACGCATCAGTTTACGATGATCTCGTTATTGAACCAATCTGCCCGATTGATGAAATCATCGTCAGCACCGGAGAGAAGCTCGAACTCGATGATCACAGGGCGATCAGAAGAATCGTAGTGGTCTTCTTCAAAGTCATAGTAGCCGAGGATCTCAGCCGATTGACCTGCGGCCAGCGCGGCCAGGCTGAAAGAGCGCGTCAGTGTTAGTATGAGTAGTGGAGACGATTTCATAGGTTCTAATAGGTATTCTGAGCAAAGTGAACGGAGACCGCAAGCATACAGAATGGATTGCGGCGTCTCGGCGTATCATTTCTCACAGAGATGCAGAAATGGGCGCTTGATTGTGAACGCCCGATCAAGCGGGCCTTTGGGTGCCCGCGCTGAGGGGGGGGGGAGCCAGAATCGCCTTCGGCCAAACGCTTATCGTGGCTCAGCCGTAGAAGCTTGAGTTCCTCTTCGATGCCGGATTGGCAACCCCTGCGTGTCTTGAAACGGGTCTTCCAGGTTGTTTGGCTATCTGATTAATTCGTAAATGATTCATTTAAAATCAAAAATCACTTACGACACTTTTCGCTCTTCCGGCAATTGCTTTCGTGTGACTACAGACGCTGCCTGGGTAGTGGGCACCTCCTTGGGTAGGGGCACTCCGGCTGACGCCAAGAGCCTTGCTTGAAGTTCGTTTGGCTGCCGGAGGATCTCATGCTTCTTTCCTCGCCCATCCTCGATTCTCAAGATCGACAGAGTCTCCAGTTGGCGTAGCCCTTTTTCCACTGTTGTTCCGAGGCGCTAACAACCGTGGAGTTAAAGCCAATTGGTGCTGTGTGAGTTTCGTTCTGTGCCGTGGTGAGTTTCACTTTCTGCCGTGGGGATTCTTCGGATGAGTTTTCTTAGCCATGGCAGGAAGCAACAAAGAGATGTTGATACAGTGAGAGGCGCATGGAATAAGCC
>JBLHHN010000355.1:0-6649 GCA_047616785.1 Verrucomicrobiales bacterium | reverse complement strand
AGCAAGCGATGGATGGTATATCGGTCTTCTTGGCAGAGGCGTCGGTAGGTGCTTGGCATTGTTTGGTTTCGAAGTTGAATGATGCTTTAACACACATCCGCGCCTCTGCCTGCTTCATTTGTGCGCTGGGACTATGAATCCGCCAATCTCTAACTCACCAATATCATTAAAGTTGCATATATTTGAGGGCGGGATCAATATCGATCACGCCCTCAGAAACGCTAACGTTGATATATCATTCCCGCAGACGGACATTCATATTCGATCCATCCCTGACGCCATGGCGTCTATCAAACCAACTCCCACACCAGATCCACAAGCATGAGCGAACCAGCTACATCGACCACTCGAATTCCTGGCGCCGCTCCTGGGATCTTGATTCACGTGGGACCGTGGCCAATCTTCGTGATCTCCACATGGCAGCTGTCAGCAATCGCAGGCATGAGGTGATGAAAGTCCTAACTACATTCGCCACTATCGAGCGCGATCATGAGAATGGTCTGTGGACATACGAGTTCCCGATAACGAACAATCTTACGAATTCGTTGCGGACATCGATTCTGTTCCGCGCATGGGCTCATGCGCTCACTATCGAGCGCCTCCCATTTATTTCACCCAACTCTTAATGCGATCTCTCTTCCTCTCCCTTCTCGCCTTATCAACGTTTTCAGTCTTCATCACCCCCCTTTCGGCAGACATCCTCATATCCGAGGTGATGACGGACAACGAAGATACGCTACTGGCCGCGGATGGTTCTTCTCCAGATTGGCTTGAGTTGCACAATGATGGCGCGGAAAGTGTAAATTTGGCAGGCTTCTTCCTAACAGATGATCCTGAGGATCTTAACAAGTGGGAATTGCCTTCCCTAGATCTCGCCGCAGGTGGATTTGTGGTTATCCTTGCTTCGGGAGACGATCTACGGGATCCCGCCGGTGAATTGCACACCAGTTTCAAGATGAAGAATGGAGGCGAATTCCTCGCGCTTGTGGAACCTGACAAGACCACCATTGCCGATGCCTACGAACCGGAGATACCGCAACTTGATCCGGGGCAAAGTTATGGCGTGCAGAACGTCGAGGGCAACTGGGTGACCCATTTCTTTGCCACACCATCTCCCGGTGCCGCGAACTCTGGCGGGACGGTGGCTGAGGAGGTTATGTTCTCTGTTAGCGGCAAGGCCTTCAATGGTTCGCTGCAAGTGGAACTCAGCAGTCGCTCCGGCACTCCGATTCTCTATAGCACAGATGGCGATGCGCCATCTGGAGCGAACTCCAAAATCTACAGCACGGCGATCAACCTAACAGAAACAACTGCTCTCACAGCGCAGGTGACGAGCGGGCCGATTCATCAAGATGTGTATTTTAGCATCGCCGCTGATCTTGAGGGTTTTGATAGTAATCTGCCTATCGTAATTGTCGATGCATCAAGCAATCCCAGCACACGCAGCTTCTCTGAGATGCTTATTGGTGTGATCGAGCCTGCGGAAGACGGTGGACGCACGAGCATCTCCGAAACATTCTCCATTACCAGTCGCGGGCACATGCGGATTCGAGGTTCCTCGACGAGCCGCTTCCCCAAGCCTTCCTACCGCATCGAGTTCCACGACGAAAGCGGCGATGACCGCGTCGTGAAACCGCTAGGCTTGCCGGCAGAATCGGACTGGGTGCTTAGTGGACGCTATGAGGAAGATCGCGCGCTGGTTCGCAATGAATTCGTCTACGAACTCAGCAATCAAATTGGCCGCTACGCCCCGCGAACGCGTTTCTGTGAAGTCTATCTGAATACCAGTCGCAGTGGCTCTGTGAGTGCGGGCGACTACATCGGCCTATTCAGTTTCATGGAGAGCTTGAAGCGCGATGCGGATCGCATTGACATCGACAAGCTCACACCAGAACACAACGCCGAGCCCGAAGTTACCGGCGGCTACATTGTCAAAGTAGATCGTGGCGGCGATAGCGACACCCAGATCACTGGCGGTAGTCAGCGCGTGCAGATTTCGGAGCCTACAGCGCCGAACCTCACATCGGCACAGCGCAGTTACATCCAAGGCTATCTCAATGACATGGGCAATTCCTTTGGCTCCACGGATCCTGACACGGGTTATCCTGCGTTCATCGATGTCGATTCGTTTGTCGATGTGCATATGTTAAATATGCTGATGCTTAACGTCGATGCCCTGCGTCTGAGCTCGCTCTTTCACAAACCACGCGGCGGCAAGCTCACCGCTGGGCCTATCTGGGATTTCAACATTTCGTCAGGATCGCGAGATCGCTTTGGCCGCCCGCCTCGTCCAAGCGAGCCCGAAGTTTGGCGTGGGATCAGCGGCGATCGCGGCACGGATTTCTTTGGCAATGATACGCAACGTTGGTGGGGTGATCTCTTTGCCGATCGCGACTTCCAACAAGCGTATTGCGATCGTTGGAACGAACTGCGCGCAGGAGCGTTCAGCACGGCGAGCATCAATGCGCTCATTGATAGCATGGCCGACGAAGTGCGCGAAGCTCAGGCTCGCAATGAAGAACGCTGGGACGAGGTCCCTCCAGAATACGGTGGATGGCAGGGTGAGATTGATCATTTGAAAGACTGGTTAGCCACACGCTCTGCATGGATTGACAACGAGCTCGTGGCCAAACCCATGGCTTCGCCAGCCGCTGGCGCACTAGACGCAGGCTCCATGGTTACCCTAACAGGACATCGCAACGGCACACTTTACTACACGATGGATGGTTCCGATCCTCGTGCCTCTGGTGGTAGCGTGAGTGCATCAGCAGTGGCCTACAGCGACCCTTTCCCTCTTGAGGCTTCCGCCATCCTCACAATCCGCGAACGTATGCCCAACTATCAGCCACTTGCGGATGGCCCGGATCAGGAATGGAGCGCTCCCGCCACGGTTGCCTATGTCGCGGGTCAAGTGCCTGCAAGCAATGCCGATCTCGCGATCTCGGAGATCATGTACCATCCTAGCAATCCTACTGAAGAAGAGATTGCCGCTGGTTTCCTTGCTGATGATGACTTTGAGTATGTCGAGCTGCTCAATCGTGGTTCCCAACCAATCGATCTCTTTGGTGCGGCTTTCGACAATGGCATCCAATTCTCATTTGAAGAGGCGCTCTTGTTAGTGCCACAAGCGCGTGTTGTCTTAGTTGCCAATCGCGATGCGTTTGTCAGTCGTTACGGAGACTCAGCAGCCATTGCAGGAGTTTACACAGGTCGGCTTGCCAACTCAGGTGATCGCATCACGCTACGTGCGGCGGATGGAGCCGAGATCCAATCCTTCCGTTTCAATGACAAAACGCCATGGCCAACCGAAGCCGATGGCGATGGCAACTCACTCGTTCTCACCAATCTCGAGGTGAATGACGATGGCAATGACGCCGCAAGCTGGGCAGCTTCTACCGCGATCGGCGGCACACCGGGTGCTGCACCAGGCGAAGGTCCTGGGCCTGTCGAGCCGACCTTTGCTGACGTGACGATGCCCGGAGATCTCGTGATCCGGATTGATGGCATCAATGACGGTGACGCTAACGCTGGTCCTCCCCCTGCAGGAGAGGTTGTCGAGCACGTCATCGATGACGTGAGCCAGAAGTACCTGAACTTCCTTGATCTCGGGTCAGGCTTCATCGTGGTGCCGAACGTAGGCCCTACGATTCTTGAAGGCCTGCGATTCTACACGGCTAACGACGTTCCTGAACGCGATCCTGCCAGTTATCAGCTATTCGGTTCTATCAATGGTGCGGAAGGTGTCTTCAAGCTCATTGCCGAAGGTGAACTGGCGCTTCCCAACGAGCGCAATGAAGGAGATCTCGCACTTACCGAAGACAGCGCCCAACAAACGGTATTCTTCGAGAAACCGCAGGCCTACTCGGCCTATCAGGTCGTTTTCCCAATTCTCAAGGATGCTGCTAACACGAACAGCATGCAGATTGCCGAAGTCGAATTCCTTGGGAACTCCGCGTCTCTTGCTGACGTTACTTCACCTGAGGACGCGGTCGTTCGAGTAGACGGCATGAACGATGACGACGCGGATGGCGGGCCACCTCCTGCCGGTGAAGTCGTGTCGCATGCCATTGACGATGTTGGTCAGAAGTATCTGAGCTTTCTCGATCTCGGTTCAGGCTTCACTGTCAGTCCACAATCTCCAAGCGTGGTCACTGGATTGAGGCTCTTCACGGCCAATGACGTTGCTGAACGTGATCCTGCCAGTTACATGCTTGAAGGGTCAACTACGGGTCCAGAAGGTGAATTCACGGTCATTTCCGAAGGGAGTCTATCATTACCAGAGGAGCGCAACGAAGGTAGTGACAATCCCCTCGATCTGGAAACAAGCGCCTTCCAAGAGCTGACCTTTGCCAACTCCACGGTCTACACGGACTATCGCCTCACCTTTCCCACGTTGAAAGACGCCGCCAACACCAATAGCATGCAGATTGCCGAAGTCGAGTTGCTAGGCCTAACAGCGCCCGCAACGCCATCCGTAATCCCTGGGGCCATTGGCTATTGGACCTTCGATGATCGCGCGACCACAACTGCAGATCTTTCGATGGCGGGGAATACAGGCACGGTGAATGGCGGCGCCAGCTTCATTCTGGGGCACAGCGGCCAAGCAAATGACGCTGCTCTTCGATTCGACGGCGTGGATGATTCCGTGACCACGGCAGCTTCATTGTTAAATGAACTAACGGAATACACCATGACTGCCTGGATACGCTTCGATGCCGTTCAGGCTGCTCGCACTGGTCTGTTCGGGCAGAACGATTCCGTCGAGTTCGGCATGAGCGATGCTGAAACGATACAGCACTGGGTACCCAACGGTGGTGCAATCAATGTTCCGTTCACTTCAGCGCCGGACTGGACTCACATTGCCATCTCATCAAACGCCGAAGGCCGGACGGTTTATCTGGATGGCGAAGCTCTGGGCACCGGACCCTCGAATCTCCCCGCTGCAGAAACCGCTTTCACTTTCAATATCGGTGGCAGCGGCATCTTTGATACCGAAGGTAACTTTTTCCAAGGCGACATTGATGACGTCGCCGTCTGGTCACAAGCCCTAACCGAAGCTGACGTCATTGCCCTAGCCAACAGCTCAGCAGTGCCAGGTCCGGCCACCGACCCAGTTGATTCCGGACCGTTAGCTCCCATCGCCAGCATTGGCTTCGATGCCGACGGCAACATCGTCCTTACCATTCCCGAAGGAGAAACGGCCCACATCGAGTTCTCCATCGATCTTCTCAGCTGGAAAACCATCGGCAGCGCGACTGGCCCATTCCAAGATGACGATGCTAGCCGCAAGGCATTGCCAAGCGGCTACTATCGCAGTGCCAGGGAATGATCACGGATTGACTTCAAGTTCTCAAAATTCACGGCGTCCACCCCTCCGAGGCGCTGCTTGAAGCTTTCCCACGCCGTCTGGGATTTGGGATAGGCTTTGAGACGCGGGACGGCGTTTCCTGCCGCCGAGCGGAGGTCCTCGGCGAAGAGAAGTTCCATTTTTGCGAAGGCACCAGGTGCCAGAAACGATGTGGAGACCAGCCCCACAGCTACGAATGTATGTATACTTTTCATAGTATTGCTTGATTTTTTTCCGGTCCGTTTTTTGGCCCTCCGTCAGGTTGGCTGGATGGTTTCGCCTACCTCTGGAGGGTGACAGGGCCCAGTAGGCAGTTTCAGGCTCGAAAACAAGCGGCCTTGCGGTTTCACTACTGAATCTCAGTCTAGCGAAACCGCTGCCTCAACTTTGGTGCAGGTCTGGACGATGGTTTTCGGAGAGATGCTGTGCCGAGTCGGAGCCCATAACCCATTGATCATCAGTAACGAAGAGGACTTTGACTGATCCTGATTTCTTCGGGATTCGCTGATTCAGGCCCAGCCAATCTGACGGAGAGCCCGTTTTTTCGAAGGCTTCCGTAGATGGAAGGGCTTCCATCCGGTTCCACGGATCCCGGGAAAGAAGGTCAGGCAGTTTTCGGATTTTTTTCGGTGCTCCGTCAGATTGGCTGGATGAAATTCTAACAGAGGAGGTGACAAACCCGCCGTAATCGGCTTGAGATCAGGGTTGTGAAAGTCCTAAATATCAAAGCCTTATATGATTTCGACGGGTATGTCGTCGACAAGATTGGCTGCCAGACAATGGGAGCGCAAGTTAACCTTGAGTTCGACGGGCGCTGTGGGCCTAGGTGTTCGAACTGTGGCACCTGCCTTCCAAGGCTTCGATGCAGGAGACAAACAGCGGCTGACTTACCTATTGCTAGTGGCCTCATCGTCTACATCAACTTTCCCGTTGTCCAAGGGCTGTGTGGGAAATGTCGGCACTTTGCCACCACACGTCCGAAGGAGATCCACCCCACCAAGGATACGACCTGGCGCCTTATGCGCCGAGTCAGCAAGATGGCTAGATAGTACCTGAGAGAAAACAGCCTTAGATTCGGCGTTCGAACGCAGTTATGTTAGCCTTGAGATCGGCTGCGCTTCCCTCAACCAGAGAGTGCGCTCCACGGACCCGGTTTTTTTAGAAATCGGGCCCTTTTCCGGTGTTTTTCTAAAAATAGCTAATCGCTAGGGCGCAACTCTTCTCGCTGGCCATAGTTCTTGGGGCAGACGCTTTGTTAGGCGGTGCGCTTTCTCTTTCCCGCCGCTGCGGCCTTCTCAAGTA
>JBLHHN010000354.1:0-6661 GCA_047616785.1 Verrucomicrobiales bacterium | reverse complement strand
CCACCGTCTTACACAGCTACAGGGAAACTCACTTACCATCAGCACCGAAGCCTTATCGGTCAGGATTTCCATGCCACTGGCAGCCTCGAGCTCACCACATCATCAATGGAACCATGTGCCAGTTTTCACCTCAATGGCACCCAGAGCCACGCAGGCGTGGCTTGCTGGGTCTCGCCGTGGCAATTCGCGGAGGAAGAAGGCATCGAGATCCAAATCCGTTCTTGCTACAGTCCATGGATCGCGATGGTCGATGTCCTTCGTGGACGAGATCCCACTCCTGCCCTTCTTGCCATTGCTTGGGATCCAGAAACCAAAGAGATCATTCGTTACAATGACTCTGGAGATTTCGACAACGAGCTGGCCAGCAAACTCATGCAGCCCTGGGAGGTCGCAGGGATCCGGTTTCCGTCCATGACTTCACTCAGTGATTTGAAAGTAATGAGAGTCGAAGTCTCTCGCATCATCCGAAGCCAGAGCATTCAGGAGTATTTCACAGATACGCTCGTCAAGATCACTCCCCTACCTGCCAATCTGCAGCTTGACCTCCCCTAGCGTTGCAGGCTCGCCGATTCCTTCTACAATGGGATCATGTCATCACGCTGGTTCACCATTCTACCCGTCGCGTTCGTCTTCACCGTCACACTGTTCCTCGCCTGGGGCCAAGTTCCTGAGCAAGAAGAGGCGGAAGCCACTCTCCTGACGAACACACGCCAAGTCACCTTCGCTGGGAAACGCGCTGGAGAGGGTTACTTCAATGCGGACGGGACGAAACTAGCGTTTCAGTCAGAGCGCGATGCCGAGAATCCCTTCTTCCAGATCTATGTCATGGATCTAGAGACCGGCGATGTGGAAAAGGTATCGCCTGGTCATGGCAAGACGACCTGCTCTTGGTTGCATCCCGGTGGCGAGAAATTGCTCTATGCCTCAACTCACGACGATCCCGAGGCCAAGGCGAAACAAGCTGAAGAGTTGGAGATCCGCAAGTCGGGCAAAGAGCGGCGCTATTCTTGGGACTACGACTTGCACTACGACATCTATGAGTCCGCACTCGACGGATCTGGTCTAACCAATCTCACCAACACCCAAGGATACGATGCCGAGGGAAGTTATTCTCCCGATGGTGTGTGGATCGCCTTCGCTTCGAACAGACACGCTTACACTGAATCACTCGATGAGAAATCCAAGGCGCGCTTCGAGATCGACAAGTCTTATCTCATGGAGATCTACCGCATGCGTGCGGACGGCAGCGAGGTGCAGCGACTCACCAAGGTCAATGGCTACGATGGCGGCCCTTTCTTCAACTCAGATGGCACGAAGATTTGCTGGCGACGCTTCAATGAAGGGGGCGACCAAGCAGAAATCTGGGTCATGGACGCCGATGGCTCGAACAAGAAACAGCTGACAAATTTAGGGGCCATGTCCTGGGCGCCCTTCTTTCATCCGACTGGTGACTACCTCATCTTTGCCACCAACCTCCATGGCTTTGGAAATTTCGAACTCTATCTCGTCGACGCCGCGGGCACCAAGAAACCTGTGCGCGTCACCCACACCGAAGGTTTCGACGGGCTCCCAGCCTTTTCGCCTGATGGCAAGATGCTGAGTTGGACGAGCAATCGAACCCCTAACAAGACCTCACAACTGTTCTTTGCCGATTGGAATCATGAGGCTGCCCTGGAAATGCTCAACTCCGGCCAAACGGCAGATTTCTCTGACACGACCGCGCCGATCACCGTGGAAGACCTCACCAAACACGTGACTTACCTTGCCTCGGAAGAACTCGAAGGCCGACTCACAGGAACCGAAGGTGCCAAGCTCGCCACGGCCTACGTCGCAGAAGCGTTCGCGCATCTCGATCTGGAACCTTCCGGCGATCAGGGGAGCTATTTCCAAGAATTCGATTTCACCGCAGGCGTCGATCTGGGCAAGAACAATCAACTCACACTCACTCAGAAAGACGATTCAACGTCCTACGCAGCAGAGAAAGACTGGCTGCCACTGACATTTTCTCAAACAGGCGATATCGAGGCCGCCGAAATTGTCTTTGCGGGCTATGGCATCGAAGCACCGGCCGAGACGGGAGAGAACGGCGAGAAGTTCGACGAGTACAGCTCTTACTTCCACCTCGACGTGAAAGACAAGTGGGTCCTAGCCTTTCGCTATGCGCCTCACAAAGTGGAAGACGCGCAGCGGCAGCGTCTCGCTCGCTACAGCAGCCTACGATTCAAAGCCATGCTCGCTCGTCAGAAAGGCGCGCGTGGATTGTTAGTAGTGAGCGGTCCCAACTCCAAGGTGAAGCGCGAACTCGTCCGCCTCACATTCGACGCGTCATTGGCCGGATCAGGTGTCGCCGCCATGTCCATTTCCGATGCCCTTGCCCAGAAGCTGCTGGATGCGGCAGGCAAGGATCTGAAGACGCTGCAAGATCAGTTAGACACCGGCGAGATGAGCGAAGGTATTCCGCTCGAAGGTCTCAAGCTCAGAGCCACGATCGATATCAATGAAGAGAAACGCCGGGGACGAAATGTCATTGCCATGCTTCCCGGAGACTCCCCCAACCCACACGAACCCATGATCGTGATTGGCGCACATGTCGATCATCTAGGTCGCACTGCTGGGGCCAATTCTCGAGCCAAAGAAGGCGAGGAGAATGCGATCCACTACGGTGCCGACGACAATGCCTCGGGGACCGCCGGAATGTTAGAGATCGCTCAGTGGATCACGGCGCTGAAAGCAAACGGAAAGCTCAACCAGAAACGCAGCATCCTCTTCGCGGCATGGTCTGGCGAGGAATTGGGTTTGTTAGGCTCAGCTCATTTCACCCGCTCCTGGGCCAAGATGTTTGGGGATGAAGACGCCAAGTTAGGTGGCCTCTTCGCCGCCTGCCTGAACATGGATATGATCGGCCGTTTGCGTAAATCGCTCATCCTCCAAGGCGTCGCGTCAAGCGATCGCTGGCCACTGGAGATCGAGCAACGGAACATCCCTATCGGTCTCCCCATAGTCACCCAGAATGACACTTACATTCCCACGGATGCGACGTCATTCTACGTCCGAGAGGTCCCTATCCTTAGCGCCTTCACCGGAGCGCATGACGAGTACCACACCCCACGTGATACGGTGAATCTGATCAATTTCGAAGGTGCGCAGAAGATCAGCAAGTTCATGGGGCTCGTGCTGCGATCGCTCGTCACCAGTGAAGATCCTCCCGCTTACAACGAGGTCGCTCGCCCTGAGAATGAAGAGAACCGTGGCGGTCTCCGAGTCTATCTAGGCACCATTCCCGATTACGCCCAAGGCGACATCGAAGGTGTGAAACTATCAGGAGTCCGCAAAGGTGCCCCAGCTGCCGAAGCAGGCATGGAGTCGGGTGATATCATCATCAAACTCGGCGGGAAGCAGATCAAAAACATCTACGACTACACCTACACCTTAGGCGCTTTGAGTATCGGAGAGAAGACAGAGATCGTCGTCAAACGAAGCGGTGAAGAGAAGACATTCACCATCGTCCCGAGTTCAAGGGACTAGAAACTTTGTCTTCCTACCGTGGCTGAAATCCTATTGAATTCGCCCATGCACCGAACCCTTTGCTTTCTCGCTCTTTCATTCTTTGCCGTTAGTCTCAATGCGCAAACCGCAACAGAGAAGTCGGCTCATTCGAACACGCTGACGACCGAAGAAACCTCCGCAGGTTGGAAACTGCTCTTCAACGGCAAAGACCTCAGCGGTTGGAGCAATTTCAAGAGCGACTCAATCAAGCCGGGTTGGCAGATTCAAGAGGGCACCCTGGCGTGCGTGGATCCTCACAACGCGGGTGATCTCGCCACCGCCGAACAGTACGATTGGTTTGAGTTGCAAGTGGACTTCAAGATGGGCGAAGGCGCTAACAGTGGCATCATGTTCCACGCGTCCCCCGACGGTGGCGCCGCTTGGGCCACAGGACCTGAGTTCCAACTCGAAGACAATGCGAAGGCCACGGACCCAGAACGCTGCGGGTGGCTTTACGGTCTCTACAAGCCGGAGAATGATCCGAAGACAGGCAAGCCTATCGATGCCACCAAACTTGCCGGCGAATGGAATCATCTCCGCCTGCTCATCACCCCTGACAAATGCATTCACGAGATCAACGGCGTGAAGTATTTCGAATACACGTTAGGCAGCGATGACTTCAAGAAGCGTGTCGCCGCGAGCAAGTTCTCCAAGATGAAGCAGTTCGCCCAGATCGATAAAGGGCATCTCGTTTTTCAAGGCGACCACGGGAAAGTGGCTTTCAGAAATATGAAAGTGCGAGAGATCGCCCCCAAGAAGTAACTGACTGAGTTGCCAAGACTCCGTCCGTTCCATGGTGATAATTATTCCCATCACCATCCCTAGCGGCTAGCCCGCAACAGAAGTGAAAGCCTATTATTTCCGCCGATATGAACAACAGAACATCATCAAACCTAGCACAGCGTTTGGCTGACCTGGACACCAGTTCCTTCTCCTCGGCGCACGCAGACATCGTCGCTTCGCTCACCTCGTCGCCCAAGCCCATTCCTAAGGATACTGCCGATTTCCTACCTTGCGAACTACAGAAGGCTTTGCAATTGGAGTCCTTGCGGCAAACACATCACTTGGATGGACCCCGCATTCACACAGGCACCTACGTCCTCATGCCCGGAGTCGACCCCGCCGCCGTCGAGTCAGCTCTCATAGACGAGGAATGGAGCTGGTGGAAAAACGGTAAGATCTCCAAATGGCACCAGACCAGCAATGGAGGCCGCTCTTTCATTCTAGCACCTGTCTACCCTTTCGTGCCATCGAAAGTAGGGATAGAGTTAGCCTCTAAGACTACCAGCGAACATCCAACTCCATGGGGCACAAACGTTCCTGTCACGAGTTTCGTGGCACGTTTCTTCGCAGATTTCGAAGGGCCCGGCTGTTACGAAATCCTCAGGCTTGAGGGAGGCAGTGCCTTGCGCTCGGTCTGGGACGGCGTCGTTCGTCTCGGCATGAAGAAGCTCATGCCGCTATCGATGATCCTCAACATGCACCTCGGCGCAGAGGCTGGCACAGTGGGCTTCCCCTTCCCCAAGGGCACTGGATTCCCAGGGCTTGTCAAGAAGCTCAGCCACAAGCAGCAACCCTCACAGATAGATAAAAACCTATGACAACTTTTGAAATCAAAGCTCGGTTCGAAGTCTCCCTGGAAAGAGTCTTTAACGCATGGCTCGACTCTGACGAGCATTCTGCAATGACTGGCGGTGCTGCTGTTTGCACTGCCCTATCAGATGAAGAATTCTCCGCTTGGGACGGCTACATCAGTGGCAAGAACCTCAAGATCGTTCCCCACACTTATATCAAGCAGTCATGGAGAACCACGGAATTCGACGAAAACGATGCCTCATCGATCGTGGAGATTCGTCTCAAGAAAGTTGGTGCAGGCTGCGAAGTCACCCTCAAGCACAAGGACATCCCTGATGGCCAACCCGACTACAATCAAGGCTGGCAAGATCACTACTTAATCCCGATGGAGAAGTATTTCGGTTAACCCTCTTGGACAACGGAGAAGATACGCTGTTCTTCCCACTTCCCTTTGAGTTTGTGCAGGCCTAGGTCTTCAAACTCGAATTGCCCGTCCGCGGCGTTCTTAACTTCATCGGTTAGGACGATGCACCGCTCGAGCTGTTTACAAAGAGTCTCGATACGGAAGGCGACGTTCACGCAGTCCCCCACCACCGTGACATCACGTCTTGAATCCACCCCGACATTACCGAACATCGCCAAGCCAGCATTGATACCACAACCGATGCGAAATCCAAACTCGGGATATATCGCAGAGAGCCTTTGGTTAAAAGTCTCTGCTAGCTTCACTATCTCGATTGCGGTTTGGATCGGCCCTACCACATATTGATTGTTGCCCTTGGTCCGGGCCTTCAGCCAGTAAGCCATCACCGCGTCTCCGATGAATTTATCGATCTCCCCGCCATGGCTCTCAATGATCATCTGAACTTCCTTGAACCATTCCCCGATGATCTTAGCCATATACTGGGCTGGGAGGTTCTCTGAAAGCGGGGTGTAATTGCGAATGTCGACCACCAAGATCGAGATCGTCTCATGGCTCATCTCCACCTGAGTGCGCAAGCCTTCGGGTATCTCAGAAGCCTCCGAACTGGCATTCTTGTCCGTAAATACCATGCGGTAGTTGGCAATCTGAATCTCATCCCCCGATTTCAAAGCCCGAGGGATGCTCACAAGGCGCCCGTTCAGCAGGGTGCCATTTGAACTACCAAGATCGAGAATGTAGTATAAATTGTCACCCTGCAGCCGGATCACGGCATGATTGCGCGAAGCCTTCACGTCGTTTACCATCAGGTCGTTGGAAGGCTCACGTCCCATCGAAAACAGTGGCCCCAATGACACAACCTTTGACTCCTGCCCCTTAACTGTAATTGCCAAATCGGCACTCATCTGATCATCATCGGAAACATTTGGATTCCGTAAAGAACGACATTGTGAATGGAAATGCAATCATAACCCAATGTCATTGACTTAAGACAAGTAATTGCGGGAATCCGTCAGACGATCGGTTTGTAGGGCATGGAGGGAGGAATTCTGCGAGGAGTGCCTCGAGGGTAGGATCGCCCTGGCCTCACGATGCAGGCGGATTTGATCAAGCGTCTCG
>JBLHHN010000353.1:0-6661 GCA_047616785.1 Verrucomicrobiales bacterium | reverse complement strand
CCCCATTCTACGAGATCGGCCACACGGAAATCTACCCCGGTAGATGGCCACTTTTGAACGCTCCCCACCCCGGGAGGGTCCACCCATTCGTTCTTGAGGTTTCCTGGTGGGCGGCTTAGAACTTGTCGTAGATACGCCGATATTCCTCAGTTGAATAATTTTAATAATTATTTAGTGTTTTCAAAACCTCCGGAAAAGAATTTTCATCTTCGGAGTGCCAATTTTTCCCAAGTTGTCCTAGTAAAGCTTCCAAAATGAACCGCGCTCTTAAGTTTCTGTCTGTCGCCTGGGTGGCGGCCCTATTCTGCTCTCAGGCTCAGGCCCAGTTTCTGGACCAGAATTCTCCTGAGGGTAAGATCATCCGATCGATCAAGATGCAGTTCCTCGGGGCGGCGACGGTGGATGAGAACCGGATCCTGGCCAACATGAAGCTCCGCGAGGGGCTTCCTTTCAGCAGCGAAGATCAGCAAGAGGACATCATCAATCTTCGTGAGCGCAGGATCGTTGAGTTCGTGGACATTGTGCCAGAGGTGAAGGGGAATGCGGTGGACGTGTCCGTCATGGTGATGGCCACGGGCACGCTGGGAGCCATCAGCTTCGAAGGGAACAGCCGATTCGATGGCCGGGAGCTAGCCAAGGAAGTGAAGGCGGAGATCGGTCAGCCTCTTGATGAGGAGAAGCTTCTGGAAGGGAAGTTCAACATCGAGGAACTCTACCGCGAGAAAGGTTTCAGTGATGTCTCGGTGACCTACCGCACAGCGGTGGATAAGGAAACGGGCTACACCCAAGTGATCTATGGGATGGTGGAAGGTCAGTCGAACAAACTGCGGAAGGTCTTTTTCCAGGGCAACACGACGATTCCTTCCAAGGATTTGCGCAAGGTCATGACGACGAAACAGCGCGGTATTTGGAGTCGGATCTTGGGAAAAAACAAGGTCGATGAGTTGATGCTCGAAGACGACAAGGCTCGGCTGGTGCGCGAATTTCAAAACAAGGGTCACATGGACGCCCAGATCACTCGTCAAGAGTTGCGCCGCGTGGAAGAAGGCAGCGACTTTGTCGATCTGATCCTCTACGTTTACGAAGGTCCGGTTTACACAATCTCCGATGTGAATTTGGGAGGTAATACCACATTCTCCAATGCTGAACTGGGCACGGGGTTGAAAATCGTTCCCGGACAGACTTACACTGCCACAGGCATCCAGGCAGATGCCCAACTCGTGGAAGATTATTACGGGAAATTGGGTTACGCCGATGCTCGCGTATCGACTCGGATTGATAGTCTCGGGGGGCAGCAGGTGCGCGTGACCCACGCCATCCGCGAGGGCCAGATCAGTAATATCCGGAAGATCAACATCTCCGGGATGGAGTACACGAAAGATGACGTGATCCGACGTGAACTCTTGGTGCAACCAGGTGAAGTCTACAACACGGTCAAGCTCCGCCAGAGCAAGCAGATCCTTGATAACACGCGTTTCTTCATGCCGGGATCGGTCGAGATCACGCCAGAAGACACTGGGATTCCCGGCACGAAGGACATCAATGTCCGCGTGACTGAAGGGAAGACGGGCTCCTTCCAGGTCGGTGCGGCTTTCACTTCGGTGGAGAATCTCTTCGGTTACCTCTCCTTCACCGAGTCTAACTTTGACATCAATAACTGGACCCGTTTCCCACCTCGTGGTGGTGGCCAGAAGTTCAACTTCAACCTTCGCTACGGCACGCGGACGACAGACTTCTCCATGGGCTTCACAGAGCCTTGGTTCCTTGGAAAGCGGCTCGCTCTCGGTGGCGAGATCTATTGGAGAGAACAGCTCTTCCTGAGCAACGAGTATTCCCAGCGGATGGCCGGTGGTGCTCTTTGGTTGCGTCGCCCTATCAATGACACCACGCGACTTCAGCTTGAGTATCGTTTCCAGGAGATTCAGATCTTCGACCTCGATGATGGTAATTTTATCGATCTGGATGGAGATGGCACTGCAGAGACGTTGGTCCCAGGCACTTCTCCTGAGATTGCTGCGGAAGAAGGCACTTTCATTGAGAGCAAGATGACTCTCGAGCTGCTCCAAGACACTCGAGACAGCAACACACTGCCTCGCACCGGTCATCGCCTATCGCTTGCCACAAGCCTATCCGGCGGCTTCTTCGGTGGGGATGTCGACACCTACAATCTCTCGGGTTCCTTCACCCAACATGTCTCGCTGCCGTTCGACACGATCTTCACCTTCCACATTGAGGGGAACATCGCGGATACCTGGGGCGATGGCGATCGCGTTCCGATCTTCAATCGTCACTTCCTCGGGGGTGCTTACAACTTGCGCGGCTTCGAGTATCGCGATGTCGGCCCAGTCGATTCGGAAGACGAAGCCCTCGGTGGGGGCACGTCTGCGTTCACCACTGTCGAGTACAGTGTGCCTGTGATGGATCGCCTGCGCGTGCACAGCTTCCTTGATGCTGGCTTCGTCAATGCGGATGCCTACGACTTCAGTTCCACGGAACTCAATGCCGATGTCGGCTTGGGAATCCGCCTTGAAGTGCCAGGTTTCGGCCCGATGCGCCTCGACTACGGCATCCCAATCAAGCGAAGTGAACACCAAGGCAATGGTGGCCGGATCAACTTCCTCTTAGACTTCAGGTATTAGGTTCATTAGACCCACAATATTTATCGTAGGAATCCGTTTTGCTTGCAAATATTGAACATTGCTTGACGGTTGGCATCCAAGACAGTCGAATCTGCTACTTTTTACTCATGAAATTCATTTCCAGAACCATCATTTCTCTCGGTCTCACCTTTCTCATGCTTGCTGGTGCCACGGCTCAGAACGTGAAGATTGGCGTGGTCGACATGAAGCGCATCTTTGCCGAATACGGACGCACCAAAGAGGCTGAGAGTGAGATCAACGATCGTAAGGCGCAGGCCAAGAAAGAGCTCGATGAGCGCACGGCTAAGTACAAAGAACTTCTAGAGAAGTTCCAAGCACTCCAAGCCCAAGTTCAGGACGAAGCCCTCAGCCCTCAGCTCCGCGAGCAGAAGCGCGACGAAGGTCGTGACATCGGTCAGCAAGCGAAGAGCCTTGAGCGTCAGATTCAAGAATTCCGCACGCGCCGCGAGCGCCAGCTGCAAGAGCAGGTTGTGCGTATGCGCAAGACGATACTCGAAGAAATCCGCGAACTCGTCGAGGAAATGTCCAAGACACAGAACTTCGACATGGTCTTCGACAAATCAGGTGTCAGCCTCAATGGCGTTCCTTTCCTCCTTCACTCTCGTGATGCGGTCGATTTCAGTGAGGACATCATCAATCGCCTCAATGCTGCTGACAAAGGCAGCGAAAAGAGCGGCAACAACTAGCACAGCCTCTCAGAAACTTTTATCAAAGGCGAGTTCCCTCCGGGAGCTCGCCTTTCTTGTTCCTAGCATTCATTCCCAACGTGACTCTTTCTCTTTCCAATCTCGCCGAACTCACCCAAGCCGAGGTCATTCCCGGCTCTCTCCCATTGCTTGAATCCGTGACCGGCTTTGCCGATCTCATGGGTGCCACGCCTGCCGATCTGAGTTTCTTTGGGAACCCGGCTTACCTGGCTCACCTCCGCAAGAGCCAAGCGGGAGCCGTCTTCGTCCCAAAGGATTTCGAAGAACCGATCGCTGGTGCCAAGCTCGTCGTCGAGAATCCCTCCATGGCCTTTGCCATCGCCGTCGAGAAATTAGCACCACTAGAGAACACGTTTGAGCCTGGCATTCATCCCAGTGCGCAGATCCATCCCACCGCCCAGGTCGATGCGACCAGTGTGAGTGTCGATGCGGGCGTCATCATTGGCGAAGGCGTCTCTGTCGGCGCAGGCACCTACTTGGGTCAAGGCGTGAGTCTCGATCGTGGTGTGTGTCTGGGAGAAGGCTGCCGCTTGCTCGCACATGTCTCCATCCGTGAACATTGCGTTCTGGGGAATCGCGTTATCATCCAACCTAGCGCCGTCATCGGATCGGATGGCTTCGGCTTCGAGACCGTCAATGGCCGTCACATGAAGATCGAGCAGCGCGGGATCGTGCAGATCGATGACGATGTCGAGGTCGGTGCCAATACTACGATCGACCGTGCGCGTTTCGGGAAGACGTGGATTCAAGAGGGCACCAAGATTGATAATCTCGTGCAGATCGGGCACAACGCCCGCATCGGCAAGCACTGCATCATCGTGGCCCTCACCGGCATCGCCGGCAGCGCTATTATTGGAGACTATGTCGTCATCGCCGCACAATCAGGCGTCGCCGGTCACCTCGAGATTGGCAGCCAAGCGACCTTTGCCGCGCGTTCAGGCGTGACGAAGAGCCTTCCCGGCGGCGGCAAGATCTACGCAGGCTATCCCGCCATGCTTGCCGACAAGCACCGGAAGATGACGGTGCTGCAAAGACGCTTGGAAGAGATGAAAGCACGCATTTCCGACTTGGAGAAACGCGCTAACGTGAGACCGTAAAGACTGCGGGGCGACCAAAGCCCAGCTCTCGCCATCGTGAAAGTGCTCTCACGTCTCCGGTACGTCCTTCTCACCATGGTGCTCATGGTGCTGCTTTGGACCATGCTGGTGTGGCTGAATGAGACACACCAAGACATCGGAGCCCAAGCACGCGCCACCAACGTCGCGCGTCTCGTGGATGCCAACACCGCCTTGTTCGTGCATGTGCCAGACTTGACCACAGCGCATGACTCCTTCGGTTCCGCCGACTTTACCAAGCTCGGCATCCATGATGGCATGAGCGCGATCGCCAAACAGATCCTGCGTGACATCCCTGATCTCATTCATCTGAGCAAGCATTGGGATCAATGCCAGTCCTTGAACATCACCGAAGCGACCCTCACGGTCACACCAGAAACGGATCGCTTAACCGTTCTCACACTGTTCCGTACAGAGGGTGATCCAGCGGCTCTTTGGGAATCTTGCGTGGGCAGGTGGAAAGCCAAATCAGACCAAGCCGAAGATCACATCGAAGAACGCGATGGCGTGCGTTACAGATACCTCACAGACACCGACAGAAAGCTGATCCAGAGTTCGTGGGGAGGCTGGCACTTCGTTTCCAATGATGAGGCTATGCTCAAGCGAGCTATGGCTCGCCTACGTGCCGAGAGACCTGCCAACGCGCTCTCCGAACATGAGGTCTTTCAACAGAGTCTTGTTCCTCTCCAGAGTGACTACCTCGTCCTAAGCTACATCTCCCAATCCGAAGCCGAGATCTCTTCACAAGCCTCCAAGGGCCGCCAACGCTTCGACAAGATCCATCAGAACCTTCGTCGCTTTCACGCTCGGAGCACCGCCCGCACAGCGACCGTCAAGCGAGGTCACATGATCGAAGAAGCTTTCGTTGTCACAGATTCTCAAAACGCCGAGGAAGAAACCGGACCCTCTACGTCCTCCATCACCGAGGCCACCCTGCCACTCACTTCCCCACAGACGCTTGCTTACGCCACGGCGGACTTGGGCAGCCAGCGCATCCGTCAGTTCTTGTTAGGACAATTCGTCAAGCGTTGGGAAGGTGCCGAGGTTCCCGCCATGCAACAAGTCGCCGCTGTCTGGAAAACCCATTTCACGTCCACTTGGTCACTCCAGCTCGAGCCCATCGAGCCCCGTGCCACGGAAGAGTCCATGCCTGAGAACGACCCCCTGGCCACCATTTTAGCATTCGTCTTGAACGATGAGGCCAAGGTCAAAGCAAATCTTGAGACCCTCTCACAGACCGAAGGATCAGGTATCAAGAAATCCTCCCTGCAAACCTATGTCCTCGAGCACGGTCTCTTGCCCTCAGTCCTCACCAATCTCCTTGAAGAAGTGCATCTTCACGTCGAGCACGGCCTCCTCATCGTCAGCGATCGTGTCCAAGGCATCCATCAAGTCGCCCGCCGCTGGAACCTGAAACAAGACCTCAAACAACGCTCCGATTTCTTCAAACTCCTCAGTTCTCTCCCCAAACCTGGAGCTGGACTATCATTCATCGATTCCGAAAGCCTGCTGATACGCGGAAGCGAAGCGCTGCAACACCCTCTCGTCATCGCCACGCTCTGGATGGCACTCCACGGCAATACGCCACTGGAAATCAATCTCAACCAGCTCGCAAGATCCCTCACCGCGAACGTTCCCATCGCCCCCACCGTCGCCACCTGGCAACGCACATCCCAGGGTTACCTTGAATCCTCCATAGGCACCCTCAGCCCCTTGCAGTGGGCCATTGGAGGTGGAGCCATCATCGCCGCTATCGATAAAGCATTCCTTGATCGGACGCCTATCACAGACACCGATAACTTTGCCTCCCCCGCCATCGAAGAAGAACTGCTTCAAATGATGGAACCCTAGACAAAGGGCAAGGGAGCCTAAACGGGTTTTACCCCCTGAAGGCAGCACTGATTCTTGCCGAATCTCCTTAAAAACAAGGCTCTGTCAGCTATTCGTGCATTTCAAGGTTGTGGCTACAAGGCCACTTTTAGGAGATTGAGGATCTGCTGTTGTTCAACGTCGCATTCCGTCGTCTGGTGAAAGCGCACCCCGTTGGATTCCGCTTCGTTCCGCGTCACTTGCTTGAGACGTTCGATCACGTTCTGCACCGTCCAACGACGGTCTTTGCCCTCTCCGTCTGTCGCGAACAGCGGCTCTAGGCGCTCTGTCATATCCCATTGCACATAGT
>JBLHHN010000352.1:0-6678 GCA_047616785.1 Verrucomicrobiales bacterium | reverse complement strand
AAACCACCTGCATATGCTTTTGGATAGGCTCAAAGGGAGAGCCTCGCAGTAGGCTTGAGAGCGGATTAGTAGATTTCATATAGGAGATTGATGCTCAGATGTTTAGGGAACGAACTGAAGAATGTAATGCCCTTATGTGACAGAGATGTTACATTTGTGACCAGCGTTATGTGACGATTTCGTGACAAATCAGAAATGTCACGATTTCGTCACCTATATATTTCTGTCATTCAACGATTGTGTAACATGATCAGTTATTCTTTCGGATGCTTCATTCCGCTAAGCACGAATGCCTTAACACTATCTTAAACCTCTATCTCGTGAGCACGTTTCTTCAGATCCTCCACATCGTCGGCTGTCTCGGCGTCTTCCTCTTCGGCATGAAAGTCCTCAGCGAGGGCATTCAGAAAGTCGCTGGAGAAAAGATGCGTCAGGTCATGGCCACCATGACACAGAACCGTTTCGCGGGAGTGTCGACCGGCTTCTTCACCACATGCCTTCTGCAGTCCTCTTCAGCGACCACGGTGATCGTGGTGAGCTTCGTCAATGCAGGGCTTCTCACACTCGTCGAATCGATCGGTGTGATCATGGGAGCGAACTTAGGCACCACGCTCACGGCCTGGATCATTGCCGCGGTTGGCAAGTTCAGCCTAGCAGAGATCGCCATTCCTATTATCGGTGTCGGCATGCCATTGATCTTCATTGGAAAGAACAAGCTCAAGGCGCTTGGAGAGGTCCTCGTGGGATTCGGCCTGCTCTTCTATGGACTTGGATTGCTGAAAGAGGCCGTACCTGATGTGAAGAGCATGTTAGCCAGCGCGGACCCTGCCGTGCAAGCCCAAGCAGAAGGATGGTTGAACGCGGTCAAAGGACTCAGTGGCTATGGCTATGGATCCCTCCTCATCTTCCTAGGTATTGGCGTCATCCTGACATTGCTCGTGCAATCCTCTTCCGCTGCCATGGCCATCACCGTCACCTTGGCCATGAACGGTTGGATCGGTTTTGAAGAATCCTGTGCTGTGGTGCTTGGAGAGAACATCGGTACCACAGTCACGGCATGGCTGGCTTCTTTGGGAGCCAACGTGAATGCGAAACGGGCCGCTCGAGCGCACTTCATGTTCAATATACTTGGGGTGATTTGGATGTTGATTGCCTTCTATGCCTTCACCAAAGGCGTGGTTTGGTTAGGCGAACACTTGCCTGAAACTTTCCGGACAAAGAAGCACACGTCGGACATGGGCTTCAATCTCGCCATCTTTCACAGCCTCTTCAATTTGGCCAACATCCTACTACTCGTCGGCTTTGTCCCTCTGATCGCCAAGATCGTGACGAAGTGGGTGAAAGAGCCAACAGGAGAAGGAGGCGGACGTGCTCGCTTAAAATACATTTCTCAGGATTTCGTCGACGTGGGCGAACTCAATCTTCCAGAAGCGCAGAAGGCGGTTCGAGAGATGGCCATCGTGAACAAGGAGATGATCACCGATTTCATGCAAGTGCTAGACAGTCCCGCCACAGATCTTGAGACACGTGTGACCAAGGCAGGGCGGCTAGAGGATGACACGGATCTCATGATGCATGACATCACCGAATACCTCATCCGTTGTTCCACGAATGAACTCAGCGATACCCACGCGGCGACCATCACGTCGATGATTCGCATTGTGGCAGAATTCGAAGAGATCTCAGACTGCGAGTTCCGTCTGGTCAAGCTGATGGAGCGCAAAGTGCAGAAGCAACATGACATGAATCCCGAAGTGATCTCTGCCTTGCGTGATCACGCCAAGGTGGTCTCCGAGTTCATCGACTTCTACTCTTCGAAATTGTTCCAGCCGATCAGCGCCGCTGATCTCAAAGAAGCCAACCGCTTGGAGAACGCCATCGATGAGCAACGACGCCTGATCAACCGTGCTGCTATGAAACGCATGCAAGAGGCTGGCGATATCAAGGCCGAGATGCTGAATGTCGATCTGAGCAATCAGTTAGAAAAGATCGGCAACCACGCTCTCAACGTGATAGAGACTGCTCACGAAATGTCCCAGCACTGAGCCGGACAGAGGCCATTTGCCGATTTCACCCAGCAGCGCATAGTTTATCGTTTCCGCGTCTACTTCTTTTCCGGTAGCCCAAGATGTGCGGGGCGCTTGTCTTGATAACCGACCAGCGCTGATTGCAGCATCTCGTAGGTGGTCTTCTGGTCTTCGTTCAGGCCTGCGATATCGAGCGGTGACTTTTCCAAGACATCTTCTTGGATATCATAGTACTTCCCGTTCCCGTACAACTTGTAGCGTGGATTCCGCGTAAACTGCTTCGCCGCCTTGTTCCCTCCGTTCCGCGAATACCACATGTAAATCCAATTGCGGTGCTTCTCGGTGCTTCCTTTCAATGTCTTGAGCATGCTCCGACCATCGATTCCTTCGGGGATCTTGGTCTCCGTCGCTTCGCAGAAAGTCGGCAAGAAATCACTGAAATCGACGATCTCCTGGGACACGTTGCCTGCCGGAATGGTGCCCGGCCAACTGGCGATGAAAGGCACGCGATTGCCACCATCAGGCATCTTCCCCTTGGCTCCAGCAACCTGCCGTCCGTCTAGCATTGACTCCACAGGCGTGTCGGTGCCGTTGTCTCCAACAAAGATGACGAGCGTATTCTCACGGAGTCCAGCATCCTCCAGTTTCCTGAGGATCTTGCCAATCAACTTGTCCATGTAGCCTACCATATCACCAAAGTAATGGGCATCGCCCTTGTATGTCTCGGAGCCTGGGCTTTTCGGATCCCAGTCCTTTGAATCCGGAGTCGGCTCGAACGGACAGTGTGTTAGAATCATCGGGTAGTAGAGGAGAAAAGGGTTCTTCTGATTTCGATCGATGAAGTCGCACGCGTAGTCACTCACGATATCTGGCAGATACTCACCCTGGGTGTAGTTCACCTCTTTCCCATTGATCTCCAATCCGCCGTTCGGATAGCGGCTTGGGCGGCGGGTCAATTGCCACAGAGCGTATTCATCGAATCCCGCCTGGTTAGGCCCTTCAAAGCCACCCTTCAGTTCCAGTTGCCATTTGCCTACGACACACGTCGCATAGCCCTCCCTCTTCAGGAGTTGCGCAAAGGTCGTTTGCTTCGGGTCCAGCAGTCCAAACTTCACGTAGTTGCGAATGTTAGCCATCCCCGTCATCAACTTCACCCGTGATGGCGTACAGATAGGCTGCGAATAACAATGCTCAAATCGCATGCCTTCCGTCGCCATCTTGTCGAGCTCGGGAGTCTCGTAGGAAGTGCCACCATTGGCACTCACGCATTCATAGCCAAAGTCATCGGCCATGATCATCACGATGTTCGGGCGTGCCGCCTGGAGAGTCAGGAACGGAACAAGCGAGAAGAAGAAGAGTAGTCGGCCCATGAGTGACACTACAACGTCAAACTCGCAGCACCTCAAGCTTGGACCCAATTGCCTTCTTCCGGTCATCAATCGATCCGAACAAGCCTGTAGAATCCGTAAACCTGTGCCGGGTCCCGCGAGACTTCCCAGAGCAGAACGCCTAACTCTGACAGTTTCTCACAAGAAGATTCGTCCACGTTTCTGTGTCTGCACTGGATTGGAGGCGGTAGAGTTCGCCAGCCTTTAATGGAAATGTGAGTTGAAAAGTCGCTCCATCTGGTGCAGCGATCGAAGCGCCGATCACAGACAAGGGCTCAGGCGGAGCGATCTCGCCTTCCGACGCCTTGGCTGAAGGCAATGGAATCCCTTCAACACCGTCGCCGGAGCGATCGACGTAGCGTAGATCAACCAAGGCTGTCATGCCAGGCGACAGCGCGGAGGCTTCCTCAAGAGTCCAGACGCCTTCATCATTCTGCTGTGCTCCCACGAGAACGATGTGTTCTGGGAGATTCTCGAAGACAAGCCTCAGAGCATTTCATATCTCTTCGGTTCCCTTGGTGATAGTGACAGTTTGCGTATAGTATCCTGCGTCCTCGTCGAGAACGATGGGCTCAGCATTCACTTCGACCGTGACCGGCGCTTCGCGCTCTTTCAACTTGGAAGACGAAGGCAACTTGTCGATCGGTGGAATCGGTGGCCGTGACTCGGAGATCAGCCGTCCCGCTTGCGCCTAGTGTGAATGATAGCGATATCAATCCATTGCCAAGATCGATCTCCGTCGAGGCCAACAATGATTCTGAGGAATCAATCACCTCCAATTGATAGGTAAGGGTGTCCTCAGGATCAGGATCGGTAAACCAAGCGGAGGCGTCCATGGAGTGATCTTCCTGCTCTGGAGAAATGGTCACCACTTCGAGCTCTTGGATGATCACCAAAGGAGCGTCTGGGTCGGCCGCCACCGTGATAGGTATTTGAATCTCAGCACTCAGCCCACCAGGATCGGTTGCGGTCAGCCCGAGGGTCACGTCACCGAAGGCGTCTTTCTGAAAGCGCAACACCAGTTCGGATTCCTCCACGTTAACATCCACGATCGTTTCATCGCCGGTCAGAGATCCGATGGTATAACTGAGCATGTCCTGATCGGCATCGGAGAACCAGGGTGCCAAGTCGACCCTGTTTTCCAAGGCGTCTTCTTCAAAGGTCAGTGGATCAACTCCCTGCGCCGTGGGAGCGTCCTCTCTGGGCGAAACGACGATCTCCACGGACGTTTCAGCTGCAAGGTCCGTTTCATCCAATGCTCGGATCAAGAGCTGTGTCAGTCCATGGGCATCTGGGACGACAGACGAGTTCCTCTCCATTCAACTGACCGATAACTAACATCGCTGCCGAATCAGGAAGCTCCCATTCGTAAGCAAGGGAGGCGCTATCAATATCGCTGAACCAATCGGAAAGCGTGAGGGTTGCATTTTCGCCATCCTCAGGAATCTCCAAGCCCGGATGCTGTGCCGCGACAGGCGGGTCTGGCACGGCGGTGCCCGTCACTGAAAGGCTCGCCTCAGCTTGGAGTCCACCGGAATCCGTTGATTGGACCGTCACCGTCGCCTCACCAGACGCGTCTGGTTTGGGAGTCAAGGTCAGCTCATTCTTTTCAAGATCCCATGCGGCATCGAGCAAAGCTTCATCAAACGCCACCACGGAGATGATCAGCTGATCGGCCGTTTCCTCCTCATCCGCGAACAGTTCTGAAGCAATGATGACACGTGGATCAGCGTCTTCTAGCAGAGTGATCGTGCTTTGAGTTTGAGCGATTGGCGGATCGTTCACCGCAGTCACGCTGAGTTCAAAGATGAGATCCCCTGTCAGGCCAGCGCCCGATTCGGCCTGTAGTTCAATCGTGAAGGATCCGGTATCTGCATCGGCCTGCGAGGGCGTTCCTTCGAGGCTTGCCGTGCCATCACCGTGATCGGTCAATGTTAGCCGTTCCGGCAATTCGAAAGCACTCAACGTGACCACCTGTTCAGAGGAAAGCGCTTCGATGCTGAGGTCAAGATGATAGGATTGATCTTCAAGCGCTTCTTCCTGGCCGATGTTCTGTTCGAATGTCAGGAATTGGGGAGGGCTTCACCATTGGGAAGCAATCCCAAAGTCTCCAAGGGGACGGTGTCCGCACGAAATCCGCTATTCTCTCCTGTCCAATCTTCGAAGAACAGAACGAGGTTCATTCCGTCCACGGTGAGGGCCGCCGGAGCCTCAGAAAGCGAAAGACGCCCTGCTTCCATCAAGAGATCTGAGAAAGCGATGATCTCTTCCTCGATAAGGACGATGGGGGAAGCATCGCCCGCGAAGGCAATGAGCGAGAATTCTGAGTCGACGAGCAACTGATCGCCATGCGATCCATCGAGTCGGGTGACGGCCCCATACTCGTCCACAGCGATCTTCCCATCCGGGGAGAGATGCGTTTACACCGCAACGCTAAACGCTGCATGAGAGACCCTTGAAATCTCTTCGGTCGTACCATCCGGTCGGAGATCGACCCTGTGCATGCCAGCCACATCAAGACCGACGATACGCCCGGCTTTCGGGGCAATGCTAGCGCTAACGATTTGATTCAGGTCCTGGCTTTCTTCTTGTTAGTAACCCAAATCCCGATGGATCGAAAGATAGCGGCCATCACGGTTGATGATTGCATGGTCTCCGAGCAGACCCACGAAGTGCATGTCACCGGTCACGCTCGAAAAGAGATTGCTCTGAGAGCCATCAAGCGCCGTTCGGTCCATCCTGAATGGCGTCTTGCTGTAGATGCCATCTTCACCAGCAACGGCCAGCGTGCGATTTGTGCTAGGAAGAGAGATCGAAGACAGCCACGCACCCGTGGCGAGATCATAGCGCCAGAGCGAGTCTGTTTCAGGCATGGTGAGGTAGAAGATTCCAACGTGGCTGACACTTCGTTCTTCGTATGCATCACGAGTCATGCGAAGTGAGGAAGGTTCGCTCTGGGCCGACTCTCCATCGCCAAAGTCATTCGATAACGCGGTGACGCGGAAGCGATGAGACTCTCCAGGAACTCCGATCGGATCCACGTATTCGTGGACCTCAGGCGGGACGTTTCCGATCTCTTCGAACGCGCCGTCTCCATCGGACCGTTCCACCCGATATCCATCCACATTGATCTCTTCTCCAGTCGGGTTTTACCTCCTAAAGACAACGATTTCGGGTCCGCAAGTCGCTGATAATTAGAGCGTTAGCGGCAATCTTGAAATTTCAATTAGATGGCTACAGGCTTCTGATAAATCTGAGCTTTG
>JBLHHN010000351.1:0-6702 GCA_047616785.1 Verrucomicrobiales bacterium | reverse complement strand
CTCACTCTCGCCGCGATCAGCCCCTCGTAGGCAGCGAGTGACTGCTCCCGCGATGTCATCCTTTTCCGCCTCCGGGATGACGGCATCGCCTAGGGAAGCGACGACGCGCTGGCGCGGGGAGCCTTCGACATTGCGATAGGATTCGACGAGCTGGAGCAGCGGAGTACCTTTGATAGTCTTGGTTCGGAAATACACAACTGAGACGCTAAAGGTGCGAAGAAAGAAGTCAAGACCTGGATGTTCGAATTAAGCACTACAAAATGGAATCGAGAAAATCGAGTATTAGTTATCAACGATAACGGCGACTAAGTGGGCAAATTATCTCGAAATTAGTCAATTTTGGCCTGCAAATAAGAAACTTGGGCTAACGCAGATGCCAGCGCTAAGAGTCCACCACGCCTCTACAATCTAGAAACTGCCATCGCCGAGCAAGAGAACGTCGCCGACAAGAATCCAGAGACCATCGCCGAGCTGATCGCCCTCGCCGACATCACCCGAGAAGATCTCGGCGACCGGCAAAGGCGTGCGCCCTGCACGCTTGGTTGATCGCCCCGTGCCGCTGGTCAAGTCTGAGTAAGAAACAGTGATAGGCTATGGAGCAACTCTTATTCAGAATTTATTTACCGGGCGACCTGAGTAGATACTACCATTCACCCTCAAGCTACTTTCTTATCGGGTAAGGTGCCAACTTTCGTTTCGATAGTCCACTTAGAATATCATTAGCCTAAAGTCTATTACTTCTTACTTCTGTCCCTCCGGCGGCCCCTATAGTGCCCCGGGGGGGGGACAACATCAAAGCACGTCTTCTTCTCTATTCTAACTCGGCTCGCTCAACTTGAACTCCGAATCTCCTAGCATTTTTTTATCAAGCACACCAGCTTTCGCATCACTGCTATCACTGCCACACGATGGCACTTCCCCTTATTTCGTAGGCGGTTGTAGAATTCCAACAAGACGTGATTGAAGCGGCTTGCTGATTGCGCTCCCATGAATAGTCCTCTTCTTACTCTTGCGCGCCCTCCTCGTGTCAAGCGTTTGCCTTTGTGCTTGCCGCTGTCTTGCGGAAAGGGGGCCACGCCTACCAGCGCTGACGCTTGCCGTCTGTTAGACTTCCTATTTCTGGTAGCTCTATTAGGATAGTGTTGGCCGATACTCTTCCTATCCCTTTGATGCTCTCCATTTGTTGACGTTTACTGTTGAGCTCCTTGTCGCCTGTGACGAGCTTGTCGATCTCCTTGTCGATCCTCAACAATCGTGTCTCTAGCCCTTTTATACTCGACTTGATGTCTCGCATAACGATTACGTTATCCGTTTTCTGTAATGCGTTTTTCTCTTGCGTTATCTTCGTCACAAGGCTGTCTCGCCGTCGTCCGAATGCTTGTAACGCTTCTTGAGTCACGCTCGGTTTCACGAGTGCCACGGGACACTTGACCTCGGCGAAATGGGTGATTATTTGCGCGTCTATCGGGTCGGTCTTGGCGTGTTGGCTCATGGCATCGGCAAAGGAACGCACGCAGCGAGCGTTCATTAAACTGATGGGACAGCATGCCTTGAACGCAGCTTTGAGCAGAGGTTTCTCATAGCCTCCTGTCGCTTCGCAAACGAGATGTATATTCTCGTGCTCCTTGGCGAGTTTCGCTATCAATTTGCCTATGTCTTTGGGTGGGTTCGCGGTCGTTTTAACTTCATTATTATGACGGGTGAAGACATCAAGTTTATCTTTGCTTATGTCGATGCCGATGTAGTAGGTTTTTAAGGTTTTCATCTGTGATTTCATACTTGGAACTTCGAGCTCTAGGCTCATTCAACTCTCCGAATTGCAGATGGAAAGACGGCCCGGCGCTCCTTGCTCCTTGCTCCACAACGAACTCAAGGGTTCAAGTGCGGTCGGAGTTCACCGGGCCCGCCTCCATCGTGATAGCTAACCGCGATGGAGGCTCCTTTCTCATTCCTTTCGGAATTCAAGAGATTATACCCCATTTTCATCAACCAAGTGCTGGACAGATGTCCTGGCATCGTTCGAGATCTGGCATAAATCCGTGCCATTCGCCCAAAGGCGGGACTCCACACAAGGCTCTGTTAGATGCCACCTTGAGTTCCACTCGATCTCCCTTGAAGGCTATCCCCTCGCGCGATACCCTCCATCCATCATGCTGCGATTCTTCGTCCTCCTTATTTCATGCGCCTCTCTTCTAGGAGGCTGCGAATCCGGCCCTACCAAATGGGACGAAACGCCCTCCTCCAGCAGGATCGGAGATGGCGACCATGTCCGATGGAAGACCACACCGCTGACCGATGGGAGCGCAGACATCTACCTCGCGATCGACGGCAAGCCCTACCTCATCGAGAAAGGAGCCCGCAACTTCGCCAAGATGATGCCCGACGAATACGAGAACAAAGGCGTTCCCACCGAAGCCATGGCCGCCGCCTATTTCTGGGCAGACAGCGCCCATGAGGAAGACGCGCAGAAGATCTACGTCATGAAGGAAGCTTCCCAGATCCTCGTCTACAGCGGCTACGCCGTTCCCGGCTCCAATCATGACACCCAATGGCAAGTGAAACGCACTATCTCATTTTAGCCTAGGTTTTCGGGCCAAGGAGGGTCGAATAATGGTCGACAAGGCCCGGGGTCCTCGCCTTACATGAAAGCCTACTAATTTCACTCTTAAAAACCTAACACGACCCATGGCTGACATCGACGGCGTCAAAAAGAGCAAAGAATTCTACACGGACATCCCTCAGGAAGTGCCCAAGTTCTTTCTCAAAGGCTCCCACCAATACGATTGGGGACTGCAGAACCGACTCGCGAAGGTATTCAATCCCAAGTCGGGGCGGACGATCATGTTGGCCTTCGATCACGGCTATTTCATGGGGCCAACGACGGGCTTGGAACGGGTAGATCAGACGATCCTTCCTCTGGAACCTCATTGCGATTGCTTGATGCTGACACGCGGCATTCAACGGAGCATCATCCCTGCTTCCACGCAGAAGGCGATCGCCTTGCGCGCCAGTGGCGGCACTTCCATGATCAGCACTGGAGATGATTGGGAAGGTTCGCTTGGTGACGACGTCTTCAAGATGAGCCGCCCTGGTTACGAGCCGCTTTCCAACGAACATCTTGCCGTGAACATCGAAGAGGCCATTCGCCTCAATGCCAGCGTTCTCGCGGTGCAGGTCTTCATCGGCAGTCAGTATGAGCGTCAGTCCTTGCAGAATCTCACGAACATCATCGATCAAGCGAACCGCTACGGCATCGCGGTGATGGGCGTGACGGCGGTCGGACGCGCCATGGCACGCACGCCAGATTACTTCCGTCATGCGACACGGATCATGGCTGAGCTTGGCTGTCATTTGGTGAAATGTTATCATACCGACGAAAAATTCGAGACCGTCACCAGTTGTTGTCCGGTGCCGATCGTCATCGCTGGTGGTAAGAAACGCCCCGAGCGCGATGCCTTGCAGATGGCCTATGAAGCCTGCGAACAAGGTGCCAGCGGTGTGGACATGGGACGCAACATCTTCCAGGCCGACGCGCCGGTGCCCATGATGAAAGCGGTGCGTGGCGTGGTCCACGAGGGCATGAAGCCTGCCGAAGCCTTTGAACTCTACAACACACTCAAAGCAGAAATTAACTAAACAACCACACAAAACACTATCATGAGCAGCAACGTATTTCCCAAACTGCACAACGCGATGTGGCCCGGCCTGGTCGGCAAGGGCGGCGAAGGTGATGAGCCAGCCATCGAGTTCGATAAAATGCTCGAACTCACGGCGGACGCGGATGTGGACGGGCAGAAATTCGACGGTATCGATTTCTTCCTCTTCGATCCACACATCAACATCGACATCAGTGAGGACGATCTCAAAGCAATGGCAGATCGAGTGACCGCGAAGGGCCTGAAGGTGGGTTCGTTAGTGGCACCCATCTGGCCGGGTACGGTGGGAGATTCTGCGATGGGCGATGCCGAAGCGCGGAAGAAATTTGTCCTCGCCGTGGAGAAAGCCTGCCGCATCGCGAAGATCCTCAATGAGCATGGTGCGCGTAGCTACGGCGTCATCCGGATCGATTCCGCTGGCGGCCCTGAAGATTGGTTGAAGGACCCTAAGGCGAATACAAAGAAGATCGCCGAGACCTTCCGTGAAGCTGGCAAGGTCGCCGAAGGCCACGGCGAGAAGCTCGCTGCCGAAGGCGAGATCTGCTGGGGCGGGATGCACAGTTGGAAAGCAATGATCGACACGCTCGAGCAGACGGACATGCCAAACACGGTTGGGTTCCAAGCTGACTTGGCGCACACCTATCTCTATCTGTTAGGCTACAACGCACCAGAAGCTGCGCTTCTCAAAGACGGCTATTCTGAAGACGAGCTTGAGGCTGCTTACATAACGATGACCAACGCTCTCCGCCCTTGGACATTCGACTTCCATGTAGCGCAGAATGACGGTTCCGTGCACGGCTCAGGTTCCCATGATAAGACGGGGCGTCATTGCGCAGCAGACGATCCTAACGGAAAGCTAGATATCACCAAAGCCTCAGGACATTGGCTCACTGAAGGAGGCAAGCCCACCAAGCGCTTCCAGCACATCTGTTGGGATGGCTGTATGTTCCCTAACGAGAAGCTCCTCCAGCAAGACACCTGGAACACCATCCTTGGTGCCATGATCAAGGTACGCGACGCCCACGGCTGGTCGTAAGCTATAGATAGACCCACAATTCTTCGAACGAAACACCGCCATGACCGAAACTGGTCGCGGCGGTGTTTCTCTGTACGGCTCCTGGATTGACAAGCGGCTGGATTCTCCGCGGTAATGGGCGTTGCGATGAAACCCAATCGACCCCTACTCCGTTGTCTGTCCGTTCTATCAATCTTCCTACTCCCGGGAATCATTCGAGCGGAGGTGACGATCAGCGAGTTCGTGGCCAGCCCCGCCAATGGTGCCCATGAAGACGAAGACTGTGAGACGGTGGATTGGCTCGAACTCCACAACCTTGACGCCACGGCGATCGATGTGGGCGGCTACTACCTGTCTGACAATCTTGCGGAACCCACGCAATGGGCCATTCCTGCCTCGACCGAAATTGAAGCTGGTGGGTATCTCTTGATCTTTGCTTCGGGAAAGGACCGTGCTGTCGCAGGGGCACCGTTGCATGCCAATTTCCAATTCAACGCCAATGGCGACGACCTGGTCTTAGTCAAACCTGATGGGGCCACCGTCGTAGAGTCTTACACTTGGACCAATGACGCCCCCTTGCCAGAAGGAACCCTCAGGGCACAGCGCAGCGGCGTGGCTTATGGGTTATTGCCAGGTAAAGATCAACGCGCCTTTCTCTCCAAACCAACTCCCGGCACCGCGAACAATGCTTCGCAGGTCGAGTTTGAGAAAGTGACCTTTTCTGAAGAGAGCCGCACATTCACCGCAAGCTTCATGTTAGAAATCACCGCACCGGTCGAAGGCGCCCAAATTCGTTTCAGCAACAATGACAAGAAGCCCGATCTTTTTAATGGGAAAGACTATGTCGGCCCAATGGCAATCAATGAGACGACGACCATTCGCGCGCGTTGGCAAGATCCTGCCACAGGAATCAATAGCGTCCTCTCAAGCCGACATTTCATCAAGCTCTCAGAGGACGCGATCGCAGAAGACCGCAAAGCTGGGGCCTCCACGTTGCCAGCCTTTGAGACCAATTTGCCGGTCATCGTGGTGGAGACCTTTGGAACGGCTTCGGACAATGTCATCGATTTCGTGCCCGTGGCCATGAATCTGCATGAGCCCGTCGATGGCATCACCAGACTCACAGATACCCCAACGGTCAGCACACGGGCCGTCTATCGGCTACGTG
The DNA here is from genome assembly GCA_047616785.1 of Verrucomicrobiales bacterium. Taxonomy (GTDB): domain Bacteria; phylum Verrucomicrobiota; class Verrucomicrobiia; order Verrucomicrobiales; family DEV007; genus JAACDM01. The sequence goes on along the minus strand of JBLHHN010000351.1, from coordinate 863 downwards.
GCAAGAGTTCCTTTCAGTTTCCCAAGAAGCAGTATCGCCTCGAGCTGCGCAATCAAAGTGAAGAAGACAAGAAGGTTTCCTTGCTCGGACTCGCCGCGGATTCGGATTGGATTCTGAATGCCCCTTGGGTCGATAAGTCATTCATTCGCAACTCGCTGGTTTATGAGTTAGGGCGAGATATCGGGATACTCGCGCCAGGCACACGCTTGGTCGAGGTCTTTGCCAATGAAGACGGCGGCGCACTCAATTTCGAAGAGGATTATCGTGGGGCCTATGTGTTGACCGAAACGGTGAAGCGCGGCGCTGATCGCATAGATATCGAACGTCTCGCACCTTGTCACGAGACCGAGCCAGAGATCTCCGGCGGCTATGTGGTGCGCTTTGACAAGGTGGATGGACCGACATTGCCCGGCTTCAACAATCTGCAAGCCACCATCCCCGATCATGACGAGATCACGGAACCACAGCAGACGTGGATTTCCGATTACATCCGCGATTTCCAATCGCGCACGCGTGGTGCGGACACGGCAGATCCTGTGTTAGGGTTCCGTGCCGTGGCTGATGAGCAATCGATGGTGAATATCATGCTCATCAACGAGTTCACCAAGGAACAGGACACTTACATCTTCAGCCACTACTTGCACAAGGATCGCGATGGCCTTCTAACATTTGGACCACTATGGGACTACAACCTTTGCTTTGGCGCAGGCATCAGCACTACCGGCACCGAGAATTGGCTGACTATGACGTTTTCGGGGTGATCAATGGCTGGCAACCAGCAGAGGAGGAGGCCACTCTGAAATTTTCTAGCCAATTGTCACGGTAGCGTTTCTTTGTTAGATACTCGGCTGGACAACTGGCTT
>JBLHHN010000350.1:0-6714 GCA_047616785.1 Verrucomicrobiales bacterium | reverse complement strand
ATTTTAGAAGCGCCCGTTTGTCCCTTGCGGCGAATACCGCTAAGGCCTGGTGCAATCTGATTGCCGCTGGGCAACAAGTGGAGTCTGCTATTCTCACCCGAGAAAGCTTCTTGAGGAACTATCGAATCACCGAAAGGAACTACAAAGGCGGGGATCTCACGGCGAGCCCCCTGTCCGTTCAGTTTGGGCGAAACAACGTCGCCTCCGCGGAGAGATCCTTGCTTGCCCGACGTCTGGGCAAAGACAACTCCGCACGAGCTTTGGAAGTGCTTCTTGGTCGATATCCGAGCGCCGAGATCCAAGAAAAGGCCGACTTGCCAAATTTGCCCAAGAATGTGCCTGTAGGACTGCCTTCTGAACTTCTCATGCGTCGCCCCGATCTCATGGCGGCGGCAGCCGATGTGCTCGCATCTGCATCGCGCGCGGAGGCATCCCGCAAGAGCCTCCTGCCCCCGATTCGCCTCTCTGGCGGGGCCTCGACCTCCAGCCAAGAACTGCTCGACCTCATCGCGGATCCCCGATCGATCGCCTGGAATGTCGCCTCCTCGATTGCTCAGACCATCTACCAAGGCGGTGCCCCCAGTGCTCAGGCCAGGAGAGCCTTGATCAACAATAAAGCGGCGATCGAGAATTTCGCGTCTACGGCCCTCCGAGCCTTCAGGGAAGTAGAGTCGACTCTTGCGACTGACCATTCCCTCGCGGAACAGGAGATCTTCTTGGATACCGAGCTGAAACAGGCCATTCTCGCCGAGCAGCAGTCCGAACGAGATTTCACCGAGGGCCTCGCCAGCACCCTGGAAGTCCTTGAGGCTCAACGCCGTGCAAACAACGCACGGAATTCCATGATCGCCCTGCGGAATCAGAGATTGCAGAATCGGATCGATCTCCACCTCGCTCTCGGCGGAGATTTCGAAACCACGTCAGCCGAACCCAGCCCAAGTTCGTAGCAATTTGGCGAAGAGCGTAATTGTCGGGGGAAGTAATTCGGGAACCTTCAACAATCTCTGTGGTTTAAAAAGTACAAGCTATTCATGAACGCCGCCAAGACCCCAGAAACTACTGTTTCCAAACACTCGATCGTTGCCAAAGCAGTGCGCTATCTCATTCCTGTCGGCTTCCTCATCGTGGGCTGGGTGAGTTACACCATCCTGTCAGTGGAGAAGGAGGAAGAGAAACGCCTCCCGGCGAAGCAGCGCATCATCCGAACCACCGTGGTGGAAATGCCCCTGCAAGACTACGAAACGGTCGTGAAGGTGCGGGGCGTCGTCACTCCCCACAACGAAGTGACGTTGAATGCAGAAGTCTCTGGCAAGATCCTCACACTCTCACATGGATTCGAAGACGGCGCTTACTTTGCCAAAGACGAAGTGCTCCTAGAACTCGACGATGCCGACTATCAGACAGGCGTGCTCGCAGCTGAAGCTCAACTAGCACGTTCCAGCGCCGCCTTTGCTCAAGAAGAAGCGCGTGCGAAGCAAGCGCGACTGAACTGGGAAGATCTTGGCTACGACGAGGAGCCTAACGAACTCGTCCTGCGCTTGCCACAACTCCGTGAGGCGGCAGCCAATGTCAAATCAGCCGAGGCCCAGTTGGAACGGGCAAACCGTGATCTTGAACGCACTCGTATCCGCGCCCCTTTCGACGGACGCGTTCGCGTGTGTTCCGTTGGCCTAGGCCAATCCATCGGAACAGGCACACCACTTGCCACGATCTTTGCGACTGACTTTGCCGAAGTCCGTTTGCCCATTTCTGAAAATGAGCTGGCTTTCGTCACCCTGCCCGAAGGCCCAGAGGATCCCCCTGTGCCGGTAGTGTTGCGCAACGCCATCAGCGTAGACTCAGAAATCACATGGAAAGGGGAAATCGTTAGAACGGACGGCACGCTTGATGCCAGTTCGTTAGAGCTCTTCGCCATCGCCCGCGTATCTGATCCCTTCGGTCGATCCAGCAAGCATCCCCCGCTCCGCATCGGCCAGCCTGTGACTGGCATTGTTCCAGGACGAGTTTTGAAAGATGTCTATGTCGTGCCGCGGAAAGCCATTCGGCAAGTGGATAGGATCTATCTCGTGAACAAAGAAGCGATGACCATCGGCCGAGAAGTGATCGAGGCAATCTGGTCCGATGAAGAACACTTGATCATTCGGAATCCCGGGCTGTTCGACGGCTCTTATCTTGCGACTAGCCAACTCTCTTACACTCCAGACGACGCCAAGGTCGAGATCATCGCTCCTCTAGAATCCGTCGCTGAAGATGCGGCGAAAGAGGTCAAGAAGAAGACATCATGATCCGGTGGTTCGCTAACAATAGCATCGCTGCGAACTTCCTCATGCTCGGCATCTTGCTGGCAGGAATCTACGTGGCCTTCAACAAGATCCCGCTTGAGGTCCAACCGGCCCATGTGTTTAGCAACATCCGTATCACGATGGACTATCGTGGAGGCACCGCGCGTGACATTGAGCAGGGCGTCCTCATTCCCATCGAGTCTGCCCTTGAAGGCGTCGAAGGGATAGACAAAATCAGAAGCTATGGTCGCCGAGGCAGTTGCTATATCTGGATCGATGTGGATCCCGAAGCTCCGATCAAGGAACTGTTAGAGGAAGTGAAAAGCCGCGTAGACGGCATCAACACGTTCCCGAATGAGACTGAGAAGCCAAGGATCTACATACCGGACACCTCACATTGGCACGAAGTGCTATCGGTCGCGGTGACGGGAAATCTGGAAGAATATGAACTCCGACGAGTGGCCCAGCGCGTTCAAGATGATCTGACCGCGATCGATGGGATCAGCCGGGTGTCCATGGAAGGCTCACGAGATTACGAAATTTCTATCGAAGCCGATCAGCAGGTGTTGGACTCTTATAACATTGGCTTCCGTGACATCGCAGACGCCATTCGTCGCTTCTCCCTCGATCTCCCAGCAGGCTCCATCGATAGCTCTAGCGGGACGCTGACCGTGAGAACGCGCGGCCAAGCCTACGCCCCTGCCGAGTTTGAGAAGATCCCCATCCGCGCCGCTAATGGGGCCGAAGTCCTACTCGGTGATGTGGCCAAGGTGAACGATGGATTCAATGAAGAGCGCGTCATTTCGAGATTCAACGGTGAAAACGTGATGATGCTAGAAGTCATGCGCACCGGTACAGAGAACGCCATTGAAGTCTCAAACCGCGTGAAAGAATACGTCGCCTCCGCATCCACACGTTTCCCTCAAGGCATCAATATCTACACCTGGAGTGACGAATCCATTTCGATCCGAGGCCGACTTAGCACCCTGACATGGTCCTTGATTCAAGGCAGCGTTCTCGTCTTCGTCTTGTTAGGCCTCTTTCTCCGACCTCAATTGGCTTTCTGGGTCATGCTGGGGATTCCCATTAGCTTCGCTGGAGGAGTGATCTTCATGCCCTACTTTGGCATCACCGCGAATGTGATGAGCCTCTTCGGTTACATCATCGTCGTCGGCGTGGTGGTCGATGACGCCATTGTCACTGGCGAGAATATTTATTCCAAATTGCAGTCGGGGATGGATCCGACTGAAGCCTCGATCCTTGGCGCTGAGGAAGTCGCTGTGCCGGTCACCTTCGGTGTGCTCACCACGATCGCCGCCTTCATGCCACTGATGGCTTTTGACGGGCAATGGGGCGACTTTGCCAAGCAGATCCCGCCCGTAGTTGCGCCCGTACTGCTCTTCTCACTCATCGAGTCGAAGCTCATCTTGCCGGCTCACCTCAAGCATCTAAAGACGGGCCGCACGAAGTTTAACATCTTCACACGGTTTCAGAAAAAGATCGCCGATGGACTCGAGACGTTCATTGCCAAGGTCTATCATCCGACACTCATCTTCGCGACGCGACATCGCTATGCCGTGACCACAAGCTTCGTTGCCATGGCGTTGATCATGCTCGGCTATTGTCAGGGTGGGCGTTTGGGTTTCGTCTCCATGCCGACCGTGGATCGCCTAGAAATCAGCGCCTACTTGGAAATGCCTCGCGATACGGATTTGGAGAAGACGGAAGTGTATCTCAATCGCATCGTGGCCGCGACCGACCAGCTCAAGAAAGAGTTTATCGATCCCGGCACCGGCAAACCTTTGATTCAGAATGTGATGACCACGCTAGGCGGTCATTGGGTCGGACGTTTCGATAAAGACGAGGCAAGCGCGCGGATCGAAGTGACTCCACCAAGTTTACGCACTGCTCCTGGGCCGAAGAATAGCGAGATTGCCAAACGCTGGCAGGAGATCATTGGCCCCATCCCTGAAGCTCGCTCCATGCGCATTCGAGGTGAACGCAGTGGTGGTGGCGGACGCGACCGGGAAGAGGAGGAAGCCATCGAGGTGGAATTACGTGGTCCAAGCTCTCCGATGAAGACTGAGATCGCCGAAAAAATCAAAGAGCTGTTTGAGTCCTTTGATGGTGTGAGTGAAGCCTGGGCGGATAACAGCCGGGAGATGGACGAACTGGAGATCAGCTTGAAACCACGGGCAGTCGAAGTCGGCCTCACACAACAATCACTGGCACAACAAGTGCGCCAAGCATTTTACGGCGAGGAAGCGCAGCGCATCTTGCGAGATCGCGATGATATCCGCGTGATGGTCAGGCTCCCGAAGAAAGAACGGGAGTCATTGCACACCTTCGATAACCTCAAGGTTCGTACACCAGATGGCACGGAAGTCCCGCTCTCCACTGTCGCGGATGTTTCCTTCGTCAAGGCACCGTCAAACATCGAACGGCAAGACGGAGCGGAAGTGATCGAGGTCAAGGCCATGCCAGTGGATGAGGACGTCGATATCATTGGAATCGCTGCTGCCGTAACGCCTCAAATTGAAGCGCTTCTAGAACATCACGAGGAATTGTCTTACCGCTTTTCAGGGTACATCGCAGAGCACGAAGAATCCAAGCGCAAGACATTGATCGGCGCCATCGCGCTCGCCTTCGCCCTCTTTGCCTTGCTCGCCATTCCCTTCAAGTCGGTCATCCAACCGTTCTACGTCCTCCTCGCTGTGCCGTTCGGCATCATTGGAGCGCTCCTCGGCCACATCATCATGGACATCACGCCTTCCTACCTCTCCGTCTTTGGCATGCTCGCCATGGCGGGCGTCGTCGTGAATGATTCCTTGGTCATGGTGGACTATATCAACAGGAAGACCCGTGAAGGCATGAAACTCACCGAGGCTGTGCACACCGCAGGCAGTGCCCGTTTCCGCCCGATCATGCTTACTTCGGTGACAACCTTCGTCGGTCTGGCCCCACTGCTGATGGACACTTCCATTCAGGCACAGTTCCTCATTCCGATGGCCATCTCGTTAGGATTCGGCGTGATTTTTGCCACCTTCATCACACTCTACCTGATCCCGTGCGCGCTCTTGTTAGGCCAGGATCTTGGAAAGATCTTGTCCCGGTTCCGAAATTGGTACGTGAAGCCGTTTGAGACAACGGTTGATGAACCTGCCTAACAAAGCATTCTTAGTTCACTTCCACGACGAAGAAGTGTCACCACTTCTCCTGCGGGCGGCTTCTATCCCCTTACCCTTCTTGAACCACGGTCTCAGCTTCTGGTGCTGAACCTGGATCCGAAGCTTTCACATCGAAGCGCAGCTTCTTCTCGTCATCAATGCGGGTGGCCACGATGGTATCACCTTCATTGACTTCACCACGAAGAAGGAGTTCTGCTAGAGGATCTTCCATGTGGCGCTCGACTGCGCGGCGCATCGGACGCGCCCCATACATCGGATCGTAACCTTCTTCGATAAGGTAATCGAGGGCGGACTGCTCAAGCGTAATGCCAATCTTCCGATCTTTAAGACGGCTAGTGACTTTGCCAACCTCAAGCTCGACGATCTTGATGAGGTCAGACTTCTCCAACATGTGGAATACGATCTTCTCATCAAGGCGATTGAGGAATTCAGGTTTGAAGATCTTCTTAGACGCTTCAAGAATCTTGTCCTTCATGCCTTCATAGTCCTCTTCATCAGCGGCCATGGCACTGAACCCGAGGCTATTCTGACGCTTGATCAATTCTGCACCTGCGTTCGAGGTCAGGATGATGATCGTGTTCCGGAAATCAATCTTGCGCCCGAAGTTGTCCGTCACCGTGCCTTCTTCCAAGATCTGAAGAAGAAGATGCATGACATCTGGATGCGCTTTCTCCACTTCGTCAAAGAGAACGACGGAGTATGGACGACGACGCACGGCTTCGGAAAGCTGACCGCCATCATCATATCCGACATAGCCTGGAGGCGAACCAATGAGCCGGCTCGACGTGTGTTTCTCCATGTACTCCGACATGTCGATCTGAATCAATGCATCCGCATCACCGAACATATACTCGGCCAAATTGCGTGCGAGGAACGTCTTACCAACTCCAGTCGGACCGAGGAAGATGAACGAGCCGATCGGGCGACGTGGATCTTTAAGATCAGCGCGGGAACGAATGAGTGCCTTGGAAATAGCCTTCACAGCCTCGCTCTGGCCAATGACTTTCAACTTCAGGTCGTCCTCCATCCGCAGCAACTTATCAGCTTCCTTCTGCTCCATGCGCTGAAGCGGCACGCCGGTCCACTTGGAAACGACCGACATGATGTCTTCTTCAGTCACCGTGACTTCCTTCTCTTCGTTACCAGCCTTCCAGTCTTCAACAGCCTGTTCTAATTCAACCTTCTTCGTCTTCTCCTGATCACGCAACGAAGCAGCGCGTTCGAAATCTTGACTCTTAATAGCC
>JBLHHN010000349.1:0-6735 GCA_047616785.1 Verrucomicrobiales bacterium | reverse complement strand
CTAACACTCAGCGAAGAGGCGATCATCTCCACCGGTGCTCCGGCGTCGCGCATTTTCAGGGCCAGGAGTTTGCGCCGAATTTTACCTTTGAGAGTGTCTTCATCAAGGGCCCCTTCGATGTCTTCGATGTCTTCGATGTCTTTGATCTCGCGTTCCGTGAGTTTGAAATCCATAGGCCACGAATCACTAACATACGCGCATTTCAATCAGAAAATGCTATATGACTATCTTTTAGGCATGCAATTTTTGATGACGCGGAGAATAGACCAGTGGCAATCGAGACTGCGGACACGCCTCCCCATCCTATAGAACGCGCCTCTATAGCAGCCCACCGACGCCTTCCTCGCTCATCCAACTCAGGGAGCATCAAACGATACTTCTCACGAATTCTCTGGACTAGTTGTTCATTTGCCACACTTTCACTGTAGCAACTTATTTAACTATTCCTAATTAAATACAGCCGTTTATTTCTTTGCAACGCCTAACTGCTCTTTCTAATTCGCCTTCATGAAGCTCTGGAATCTCAGGCTTATTGGGTATATCTACAGAATCAATTCTAATCAGGCCGACAAAACAATTGGCGAGCAGGTAGTTATTGTCACTAAATTCAAGATTAATACTTTCAATTTTCGAAACACGACCTCTGCGTAAAACAAGACCGCTAGGAATTGATTTGTGCTCTCCAAATAAGCACAATACGATCACACCCACCAAAAGCAGCGCGGCGAATATTGCTACACGTCTCATGAGCCTGGAGTGGTTGGAAGCGCCGTCGTATCTAGGGCTATTCTTTCCAATGCGACTGGAGCGCGCACCAAACGAACCCGAACACTCTCCATCAATTCATCGCTGAAATGGGCCACGTAGCCGACGATGTCCACAGCAGCCACTTTTCGGATGATCACAGCAAGCTCTGGGCGCGTAATCATTCTTGGGGAGAAGTTTCTTAGCAAAGCTGCCAAGAATTCCCGCCACAACAAGGCCGATCCTAGCATTTCTTTCCTTCGAATTTTTAATATTGATAAAATAGATGCTCTTAAGCAAACCATTGACATAGTCGATCAAAGGAAAGATCACGTGTGAACTCACGCCAAAGGCTCCGGTCTGCTGGTCAGGCCCCTAAATCAATTCGCGGATCGGTTCGATCCCCGAATCGACGAGGAAATGGGGACGCCCTTGGGCATCACTTACGGTGGCCGAACTCAGGTCGATGCCGATGTTGTGATAGAGTGTGGCAAAAACTTCCTGGAACTTCACGGGCCGATCCTGCACCTCGGCACCTAACCGATCGGTGGCTCCGATGATTTGCCCCGTGCGCATGCCTCCACCGGCGACCAGCGCACACGTGACATTCGGCCAGTGATCTCGGCTATTCTTGGCGTTGATCTTCGGCGTCCTCCCAAACTCACCCCAAACCACGACGGAGACATCTTGATCCAGACCTCGCTCATGCAAATCCGTTAGTAGAGCAGACAAACCTCGATCCAGCAGCGGAAACTCCTCACGCGAACGCAGGAAATTCATGCCATCGCCACCATGCCAATCCCAACGGCTGTAGTTCAGTGAGACCACACGTGCTCCCGCTTCGACAAGACGCCGAGCGACGAGGAAATTGCGGATCATCTTCGGCGCGCCGTCTCGCTGGTACTTGGGATCATTCTGTCCGTACCGTTCGAGAACTCGTGGATCTTCTTTTGAAAGGTCTAACGCATCAACCAATCCTGCGCCGGTGAGAATGTTCAACGCTTGCCCATGGAAATTATCCAAGCCTTCCATGGCTCCGGTGGCATCCGCCTTTCGGCGAAACTGATCCATCGCTTGAAGCAAGCTATCACGACGGCGAAGTCGTTCTAACGAGATCCCATCGAGCGTCATGTCACGCGCTTTCGAGCTCGGATCTTTGCCGACCAACGTCATCGGCGCATGCGCCGGCCCCATCAATCCCCCACCCTGAGCTTCGCCCCAGGTGCGATTGCCTGTCGGATACATCAACGAGAGATTCGCCGGCATGCCAGGATTGGCGCCTTGCAACTTGGACACCCACGAGCCGAAGGACGGCCAGCCACCGGGAGGAGCGACGTCGTTCTTCTTCCGGCCCGTCATGCATTGGTAGCAGTCGTGATGCCCTTCCGAATCTGCGATCGAACGGATGATGGCGAATTTGTCTGCCCTCTTCGCCAAGAGCGGGAACTGTTCACAAATCTGCATCCCCGGCACGTTCGTGCTGATGGGTCGAAATTCACCGCGGACCTCCGAAGGGGCGTCCGGCTTGAGATCGAACATGTCGATATGTGAGGGACCACCCGGCAAGAAGATATTGATGATGGCCTTGTTCGAGGAGCCCGTTTCCGCTTTGGCCTCCAAGGACAGCAACTGTGACAGCGACAGCCCACCAGCGGCCATTCCCCCAACCTTGAGGAATCCCCTTCGGGAAAGGCCATCGCAATGAGAGCGTTTGGGGTCGCGGTGTCCGAGGATATCAAGCATAATAAGAAAGGAAGGTTGTGAGCTTAAACCAACCCAAGGCCTAAAGGACTCGAAGTTGTTCCGCCAAGGAGATTCTGACGATCCCGAGTTCATCCTTTCGCCGGTCTCTCACTTCTGATCAGATGGCTTCATATCATGCCAAGGCCTCTCTTCGTCATTCTTTCTCTCCTTGCGACCGTTTCCACCAGTCGTGCTGAGCTGGTCGGATGGTGGTCGCTCGACGGCGCCTTTGATGATGATAGTGGCAATGAGCTTGTGGGGGAAGTGATTGGCGAACCTACCTTTGAGGACAGCAGTTGGCTCCGTTTGAATGATGGGGATAGCGATGGCGTGAGTATCCCTGCGGATGATCGCTTGAATGCCGAGATCTTCACGCTGGGCTACCGATTGAATCAGGATGGTGCGAGTCAATCCAACGCAGGGCTGGAACGTCTCACCAGTCGCGAAGGCGACAGCTTCGAAACGGCGATCGGAGACGCCAACGCCGTCGGCGGCACCACTTCAGAATCAAGCACCACCCTATCTTACTTCCAAGGCAGTTGGAATGTGACCAACGTTGAGATCCCTGAGGAAGGGTGGGTCCACGTGATCTGGCAAAACAATCAGGAAAAAATGAATCTCTACGTCGATGGCATGCTAGAGTTCACTGGGCCAGCCGTTCCCGCAGGCATGATCAGTGGGTTCATGAACATCGGTACCCGGCACAACGAAGTCGAAGGTTTCGAGGGCCTCATCGACGATGTCTTCCTTTGGGATGATTCCCAGAATGGCCTCACTCAGGCAGACATCCTCGCCATTGGAACAGGTGGTCTCGCCGCATTCCTCGGGTTGGACCGGGATGCCGATAAGGACGGCTTGCCCAACGCTTGGGAAGAAGCCCATGAGCTCGATCCAAATGACGACGGCTCTACCAATCTCGTCAATGGACCTGACGGCGATCCCGACTCGGACGGCCTGACAAACCTCCAAGAGTTCGCTCAAGGCACATTACCAAGAAATGAAGACACAGATGCCGATGGTCTGAACGACGGCGAAGAAATCGCGCTCGAGACCAATCCTCGGAAAGCGGATTCTGATAGTGATGGCATCGCGGATGCGGAAGAGGTGGCCTTGACCACGAAACCCAATGATCCCGATAGTGACGATGATGGCTTTCTTGATGGCTTCGAAGTCAGCGTGGGCTCGGATCCGACGGACGGTGAGAGTGTCCCTGGTCTGGCACAATCGTTGATCCTCTACTTGGATTTCGATGACTCGCTCGATGATCAGTCAGGACAGGGGCTCCATGGGATGGCGTTAGGCGAACCCGCGTTTGAGAATGACGCACCACTCTCCATCGGTGCAGGCAAGTCGTTGCGGTTCGGTGAGGGTGATGCCGATGGCGTGACCATCGAGCCCTCCGACCTCTTGGACGCCGGTGTTTTCACACTCGCCTATTTCATCAACCAAGATGGCGCCATCCAGGGCAATGCCGGGCTGGAGCGACTCACCAGTCGCGGTGGCGACAAGTTTGAAACGGCCATCGGTGATGCCAACGCCCTTGGCGGCGGGGATCTTGGAACTCTCAGCTACTACTCGCCCGCCACAGGCTGGACTTCGACAGGGATCACGGTTCCGGAATCTGGTTGGACACACGTGACCTGGCGGAATCGAGGAACGGGCACTGAAGACATGGAGCTCTTCATTGATGGACAGAGCATGTTCACAGGAGCCGGAGTGGATCCGGGTGCAGCTAGTTTGATGAATGTGGGGATCCGTCACAACGCGGTCGAAGGCTACGAAGGATTGATGGACGAGTTGCGACTCTATTCGGTGGCTTTGTCAGACGACAACGTGGCCGCCTTGCCTAACCAATCTTCGGGTGGCCCTCAGATCATCCAGTCGAAGCGAAACGCCGATGGCATGCTCAGTCTCCGATGGACTTCCTCACCTGGACAGTTCTTTGATGTTCAGAAATCGACCAGTCTTACAGAGGACGCATGGATCACGCTCATCTCCCAATTGCCGGCATCGCCCGATGTGAACACACCTTTCACGCTTGAGACAGATCCGCAGGAACCGCTCGCGTTTTATCGGGTGGGACGCGTGCCAACTCCGGCTCTCTATGCTGAGGATTTCGAATCCGGCGCTGAGGGATGGACTACTGGCATCGTCACCAACTTTCCTGAAACAACTACCACGTGGGAACTCGGAAATCCTACCGGAGGTCCTGGAATGGCTCGCAGTGGCACCTCCGCCTATGGAACTGGTCTGGATGGTAACTACGAGAGCAACACCGGCATCTACTTGCGTTCACCGATCATCGATTTCACAGACCAAGGTCGCACCCGCCTCAGTTTCTGGTACGCGGTCGATGTGCCCTTTGAAGAAGGAGGCCGCCTCCGCATCCTCGACCGCCAGGGCACTCTGATCCAAAGCCTTAAGATCTATGATGGCAACCAACGCACCACGGAATGGACCTTGGACACCCTCCCTCTTCCTGAGATCGACGGACCCGCTATCCTCGAATTCGAATTTCTCAGTGACGACAACGCCGACGACAACGGCGCAGGGTGGTTCATTGACGATGTTAGGATCGAGTAGGTAATCCAAACGCTCCTCATTCATCGATCACGTCCATGCATCTCGAACCCTGGCAGCTCATCCTTCTCGCAGCCCTCGGCATTCTTGCCGGCGTGCTAAATGTCATTGCGGGAGGAGGTTCTTTGCTCACCCTGCCCGCGATGATCTTCATGGACATCCCTGAAACGGTGGCCAATGGGACGAACCGCGTGGCCATCTTCGCTCAGAATGTCTCGGCCGTGACGGGCTTCCGTAAAAAAGGCTTCTCCGATTTCAAACTCAGCCTCACGCTTTCCTTCGCATCCATTCCTGGAGCCGTCTTAGGCGCTCATCTGGGATCGCTCATTCGCGGCCCACTCTTTAACACCATCCTCGCCATCGTCATGGTCGCGGTGGTGATCTGGATGGCGATCCAAGAACGTCGCAAGCCCAAGTCGGAAACGGCCAAGACGAATGTGTCAGAACCTTGTTCGCCAACACGACTTTTCTGGGGCCATGTCGGCATGATCGGCGTGGGATTCTATGGTGGGTTCATTCAAGCTGGCGTGGGCTTTCTCCTCATGGCCGTCCTAAGCAATGTCATGCGACTGGATCTTGTGCGGGTGAACATGCACAAGGTCTTCATCGTCGGCACGTTCACTTTGGTCGCGCTCATCGTCTTCATCATCCACGGCAAGATTTGGTGGGTCCCCGGACTTTGCTTGGCCGTGGGGAATTCGTTAGGCGGCTGGATCGGTTCCCAACTCAGCGTGACGAAGGGCGAGACCTTCATACGCAAAGTCCTTTACATTGCCCTCATCGCCATGGCGATTCGCTTAATATTCAGTTAGGAATCGGAATTTGGAGTCCCGTCTTGAGGCGAATGACACGAAAAGAGGGTGGTTTTAGAATGTTTAACCTGTGGAGCAACTCTTATTCAGAATTTATTTACCGGGCGACCTGAGTAGATACTACCATTCACCTTCAAGCTATTTTCTTAGCGGGTAAGGTGCCAACTTTCGTTTCGATAGTCCACTTAGAATATCATTAGCCTAAAGTCTATTACTTCTTACTTCTGTGCCTCGGGCGGCCCCTATAGTGCCCCGGGGGGGGGGGGACAACATCAAAGCACGTCTTCTTATCTATTCTAACTCGGCTCGCTCAACTTGAACTCCGAATCTCCTAGCATTTTATTTATCAAGCACACCAGCTTTCGCATCACTGCTATCACTGCCACACGATGGCACTTCCCCTTATTTCGTAGGCGGTTGTAGAATTCCGACAAGACGTGATTGAAGCGGCTTGCTGATTGCGCTCCCATGAATAGTCCTCTTCTTACTCTTGCGCGCCCTCCTCGTGTCAAGCGTTTGCCTTTGTGCTTACCGCTGTCTTGCGGAAAGGGGGCCACGCCTACCAGCGCTGACGCCTGCCCGTCTGTTAGACTTCCTATTTCTGGTAGCTCTATTAGGATAGTGTTGGCCGATACTCTTCCTATCCCTTTGATGCTCTCCATTTGTTGACGTTTACTGTTGAGCTCCTTGTCGCCTGTGACGAGCTTGTCGATCTCCTTGTCGATCCTCAACAATCGTGTCTCTAGCCTGAATTATTCACGTAAGATAAGTGTTGTACATTGTAACTTGTTGGTTTACAGTGTTTTATGGATACAAAAGAGGGCAATTCGGATAAGGAAAAGAATATTTCTGTCGG
>JBLHHN010000348.1:0-6842 GCA_047616785.1 Verrucomicrobiales bacterium | reverse complement strand
CGAATGCCTACGGGGACCTTGGTCACATCATCTGGCGAAAGTGTTTGCCCCTTGGCAGGTGGCATGAACTGATAGAGTTCACCATACTGATCACAGGCGTACATTCTACCGTTAGGATCTGAACACAGGGCTGCCCAAGAACCTTGTTCTTTACCTGGAACGGAGTAGATCAACTCCACAGCGAACCCTTCAGCAGCCTTGATACGATCCACAGGCGTGGCCTTGTTCTGGCCAATGGCTTGGCCCACTTCGGCACGCCGCCGTTCTCTTTTCGGTCTGGCTTGAGCCTGTGCAGGGGCAGGTGGTGCCGCCTTTGGCTTCTCGACGATTTGGGCATCGTTAGGAATCTGCGACTTGGCGAAAGAAATGACACCACCATCAGGCAATTCCTTAAGCATGACATCTTTGATCTGTACCACCATGGCAGGGCCGCGATGAATCTGGAAAGCTAGGAGCCCCTCCAATGCTCTGGCACTTTCCTCGTGATCCACGAGATCGATCGTGACCTTGCCGTTGAGCTTATGAATGAGGTGATTCCCTTTGGCAATGATCGTATACTCATTCCACTCAGCGACATCGACCTTCACAGCGTCTCGCTCAGCAACAATCCACTTGGTGCCCTGCGGATCGACGACGATGCTTTGGCCATTGTTCGCAATGATGCCACGACCACGTTCCTCGTAGCCCATCGCATTGTTCTCTGGCTTGGGATGCACATCACATTGATAGCCTCCGACCGACCACTTGCCATTCTCTGGCAGTTCCTTGCTACGATACTGGATACCCGTGTTATTGCCCGTGACCTTGATCTTCGCTTTGAGTTCGAAGTTTTTCACCGTGCCGCCGCGCCAAGTGAGAAACTGATTGTAACTGAGATGCTCGGGGCCGTTGGTCTTGCCCGTGATGGCTCCGTCAACCACAGACCAGAGATCGGGATTGCCATTCCAGCCAGTCAAGTCCTTGCCATTGAAGAGCGCGCGGAAATCATCGTCGGCCGCGTGAAGGGTGAAGCCAGTGAGAGTTAGGACAAAGAGTATGCTGAATTTCATCTTAAAGGGATCGGGCGTATTGATAGAAAGGAGAATGAGACACGTAATCGTTGCGCTTGGCGAACACTTTCCAGGGCTGATCATCCTTGCAGACTGGAGAAGGAAACTCTGCCCTATATGTCTTTACTTTCGGATGCCGATTTGTTGGAATTCTTTGCGCCTGCCTCCGATCATTCGAAGCGCAGAACCACAAACCCCACCAAACCCAGCATAAAAACGCACACACACCGCAGACAATGGAAATGGACGATCGCCGTCGCGACTCTGGCCAGCATGATCACTTCTGGATTCGCTCAAGAACGAGATCGAAAAGTCCTCTTTGTTGGAGGCCAGGAAGAAGCGACTCAAGCCACCGACGGCGAAATGATGACCCATCTCCAGGAACGCTACGGAGAAGACAATGTCAGTTACAAATCTGGGGATAGTTCGGCCACTGCAGATGCCGTCAATTTCGATCTCATTGTGATCTCATCCACCCTTGGTTCTGGTGCTGTGAGAGGGAAGTTTCACAGGGTTGAAACTCCCGTTCTCAATTGGGAAGAAGCCCTGGTCGACCAACAACGCGCTGGCAACTGGCCTTTCACCGAAGGCGCGCGCACGAAGAGCACCGAGGAGACCTTGGTCATTGTGACTCCCGATCACCCCATTGCTTTGCACCTGGGTTTGGGCGAGGGTCCTATCAGTGTCTTTGGCGAAGAAGGTGGCAAGACCTGGTCAGCCGCTGGCCCCCTCCCTGGAGATGCCTTCATCATCGCCGATACGCAGAGCAGCTATGACATGGAGCCCGAGTTCAGCGGCGCCGCCATCTTCGGCGTCGACAAGGGTGGCAAGCTATTTGACGAAGCCGAAGGTGAAGGCTTCACCGCCCCAGGAAAGAGCATTCACTATGCCATGGAAGATGATAGTCCTGGCTCTTTCACCGAAGATGGGTGGAAACTATTTGATGCCTGCCTTGATTGGCTCACGGATGATCTCACAGACGGTTCTGACCCGGACGTCGCCGTGCTTGAAACCATCAGTTTCGATCTCGAGCCCATGGAGACTGATCAAGTGTTAGAAATCAAGATCCGCAGCGCCAACACGGAATCCGCCACGATGCTAGAACTGAGTGATTTCGCATTGTCCGGCGACCATGCCGATCAGTTCTCGCTCATCGAACCTTTTCCCTCACCGATCGCCGCTGGCAGCGAGGCCATCCTTAAAGTCGGCTTCAACAATGAGCGTCAGCTAGGCACCTTCACCGCATCCCTAACATTCAATACAAATGACCCCGATGCGGATGATCAAGCCATCGTCGCGCAACTGGTCGCCAAGGTTCCCAACCCAGACGGTCCCTTTATCCATTATCGACTCGATGAGGCTAACGGGTCCACCGAAGCCGTGGATTCCACCACGAATGAGAACGTGGCGGAGTATCGCGGGAGTGTGACTTTGGGAAGTTCTGGCTTGAAAGACGGGACCGGCACCTCGATGGCCGTCACCGGAGGCGGGCAGATTGTCTTCCCAAATGGCCTCGACCTGAGCGCCGATTTTTCTATCTCACTTTGGCTGAGTGGCGGTGCTGGCGCAGACCTGCAAACCATTGTCGGTCAGGGCGATGCCAATCCTTCCATGGCCTTGCTGGCAAGCGGTGGCGATCTGCAGTGGTTCGGTGGGGACGGCGAAGTCCTCTTCGGCTCAGACACCCAGCCGATTTCCGCAGAAGGCACGCATCATCTAGCAATGATCTATTCCGCAGCAACAGGCGTGGGGTCTATCTACGTCGACGGTGCTGAAGTGGCCAGTGGAGACGTAGGAACGATCGAATCTGACGGCGCATTCTTTGCAGGTGCGTTTGGAACAGGCGTGCTCCCACTGGATGGCACCTTGGATGATATTCAGATCTACAACCGTTTGCTCACACTCGATGATGAATTGCCATGGTTGATCAGCAATCCTGGCCAAGGGCTCAACCCATTCCGTGGTGACGCCCCTCCGGTGGATCCTCCTGTCACAGGCGCCACTGGCGGAATCACCAACATCTCAAAGTCAGCGAGCGCCGTGAGCTTCGGTCTCGCCGAGGGCACCTACGATATCGAGTACTCCGAGGATCTCCAAGGATGGTCCGTGATTGGTTCTGGAGCCGTCGGCACCTTTGAAGATGCAGACACGGGTCGTGCCGGAAAGAGTAAGGGCTACTACCGTGGCGTCCTGAAAGAGTAGCATAGGCTTCCAGCCGGCTTCCAGCCTGTGACCCATCGCGAAGCGCCGGAGACTATCATTCACCCAGGCCAGAAGCCCGGGCTACTCTACAGACGCACGGTGCGCCTGAACGGTAGCTTAGGCTTTCAGCCTGGGACCCAGCACTGCATTCCCCTGCTTGCAGCAAATGCCATCAAGGTCGATAGTCCTCTCATGACGCGCATTCTCACGCTCTGCTTGTTCTTGTCAGGCTCTTCGTTCGCGAAGGAACCTGCCACAACGATCACTCGGCACGCCACGGGCACTCGAGGGGTGGTCGCGACGGTGCATCCGATCGCTTCGCAGATTGCTTTGGACATCTTGAAAGATGGTGGCAATGCCATCGACGCCGCCGTCGCCGCGGGCCTTGCGCTGGGCGTGGTCGACGGATTCAATTCTGGGATCGGTGGCGGCTGTTTCCTTCTCATCCGCACTGCCGCTGGGGACATCGTCGCCATCGATGGCCGTGAAACCGCGCCCGCTGCCGCCCATCGTGACCTCTTCATCCGCGATGGAAAAGCCGTTCCTGATCTCAGCCGAAAAGGTGCCCTCGCGGTGGGTGTGCCCGGCGCCCTTGCCGCCTATGACTGGGCCCTGACACATCACGGATCGGAGTCACTCGCTAATGTCATCCTGCCCTCTGCCAAAGTGGCGAAGAACGGGTTTATTCTCGGTCGTGACTATGTCAAACGCCTCAAAGGAGCCGTGGAAAAACTGCGAGAGTTTCCTGGATCAGCGGCGATCTTCCTCAATGATGCTCATGCGCTTCAAGTGGGTGATACGCTGGTTCAATCCGATTTGGCGGCCACCTATGAAGGCATCGCCAAAGATGGAATGCGTTATTTCTACGAAGGCCCCATCGCACAGAGCGTCGCCCGCTGGATGAAAGCGAATGACGGCCTCCTCACAGAGACTGATTTCGCCGACTACAAGCCGAAGCTGCGCGAACCTATCCGAACCACTTATCGTGATCACGAGGTAGTCGGATTTCCTCCCGCCAGTTCAGGAGGTGTCCATGTGGCGCAGATCTTGAACATCCTAGAGACGTTCGATATCAAAGCCCTGCCCGAGGCCGATCGCCGTCATGTCATGGCCGAAGCGATGAAACTCGCTTTCGCCGATCGCGCACATTGGTTAGGCGATTCCGACTTTGCGAAGGTGCCCAAGGGCCTCATCGACAAGGCCTACGCCAAAGAACTGGCTCAACGAATCGATCTCAATAAGACCACCGACGTCGCCTCTTATGGCACGCCGACTGGTGCCGATGAAGAGTGGATCGGGAAACACACCACCCATTTCTGTGTCGCCGACGCTGCAGGCAACTGGGTGGCCTGCACGCAGACGGTCAATACGACCTACGGCTCAGGCGTGATCGTGCCCGGAACCGGCGTCATGCTGAACAATGAGATGGATGACTTCGCCGCACAACCCGGTGTGCCCAACGCCTTCGGGTTGTTAGGCGCGGACGCGAACAGCGTGGCCCCCGGCAAACGCCCGCTCTCTAGCATGAGCCCTACCATCGTCCTCAAAGACGGCAAGCCCGTCTTCTCCGTCGGTGCCGCTGGCGGACCTACCATCATCACACAAGCCTTGCAAGCTGTCGTCCGTCGGTTGGATCTTGGCCAGTCGCTGACCCAATGCCTCGCTCTACCACGCCAACATCACCAGTGGCGACCTGATCGATTGCTCGTCGAGAAATCTCTCCCACTCGACATCCAAGAAGCCTTGAAAGCCAAAGGCCATCAAGTCGTCCCCACCGGTGACATCGGGGTCAGCCAAGGATTGGCCTTGGAGGCCGACGGAACACTCTCCGTCCAGAGTGATCCTCGGAGCGAGGGAAGCGCCTTGGGCTTCTAATTCGATTCCACTGGCGGTTTTGAACAATTCATCGCATTCTCTATGATCGATGAAACGAAAGGCCATTCGCACCACTTGCTGGCTCATCGCCACCGTTCTGGTCTGCACCCTCGGTTGGTTTCTGACCAAAGAGCCTAACCAGCAGGCCAAGTCTGACGAGGTGAGCCATTTGGGTCCACTGCAGTTGCCGTCGTCGCCATCGCCTATATCACTGTCACGAAAGCAAGAAACGACTGGTGAGGCCAAGAAGAAGAAAGCTACGACGGCACTCACCGCCGAAGAGATTGAAACTCTAGGCATTGAATTTCGTGTGAACGAGGACGAAGCCACCAGGCGCCGCGCCTTTGATCGGCTGCTTGCTGGCCTCTCCAAAGGCAATGTGAGTCTGATCCGCGAGGAACTTTCCCATCTCCCAAGGCATGGCCAAGAGCTTTGTGAATTTCACCAAACTTGGGGCCGAGTCGCAGGCAAGAGCGCGGTGCTCAACGCAGCCACCTTATCCAAGGAAGCAACGGCATCCACGCTCGCAGGCTGGACCAGCATCGAGCCTGCGGCCGCGCGCGAGTTCTTCGAAGGCTTGCAAGTCAGCGCACACAATGGCGACGGCTCCACCAACCACTTTAGCCAAGACTACCTGCGAGTCGGATTCACCCAGGGACTCGCCAAGTCTGATGTGCGCCTGGCCACTGACTTCGTGCAATTGCAGTTCGACAGCAAGACGGTCGGCGAGAAGAAAGCTGGAGACATGATCCGTGCCGTAGCCCACCAAGTGCTGACCGATCAAGGTCTAGCAGATGTCGGCGCATGGGTCGCCACCGTTCCCGGGCCACTGCGTAGCGAAGCTCTCGCGGGGATTGCTCGTGACCGTGCTGGTACGGATCCCCAAGCCACCTTGGATTGGTTAGGCTCCTTGGACAACGACACCCACCAAGGCGCGGCCCACTACCACACTTTCGACACCTGGCTAGGAAACGATCTCACCGCAGCAAGCGAGTACATCGCGCAAATGCCAGAGTCCTACCAGCGCGACGAAGCCATCAGCGGCTTGGCCCAACGAACCATCCGTGAAGACCCATCGGCCGCCTTGGAATGGACCGATGCCATCAGTGCCCCGTCCTCACGGCATCGCGTTCTCTCAGAAACCTTCAACTCCTGGGCACGTGTCGACCCCGTTGCCGCCAGCGCGCACCTTGCCGAGATGCCCATTTCTCCAGAACGCGACCAAGCCATCAATGGGTTTGCCAGTCGCATCTCCAAAGACGACCCCTCCGCCGCCGTCGTCTGGGCCGATCAAATCGCCGACACCCAATTGCGCAACACCGCCCTCACCACCGTCGCCCTCACCACCGTCGCCCTCTCCTACCTCGAATCAAACCCCGATGCCGCCAAAGCTTGGTTGCCCGACAGCGGGCTGTCCCAAGAGATGATGGACCGCGTCCTGGATCCCTCGCCCAACGACTTGCATCAAATGAAGTTCTTCAGCCCGTAGCGGTGTTTGTTAGTGTATGACCCTAGATTGTCGCAGAGCGACAAAACATGTTAGCCGGGCGTTTGAACGCCCGATCCAGAGCAAGCACCAGCAGCGTCGCGGAGCGACTGCTCAATCCTAGAGACACTCGAAATCATAGGTGACATACCAAATAGTGTTCGCGATTGAATCGACATGGCATCAGATGAACGGTCGCTCCGCGACGTGGAACTGTCCGTGTATTCCCG
>JBLHHN010000347.1:0-6844 GCA_047616785.1 Verrucomicrobiales bacterium | reverse complement strand
GAGGACTCTGAAATTTATCCGCTGGTTACGCAACTTTGTCTACCGCAAGGCTTCCTGGAGCCAAGCCACCGCGAGATTGGGCAAAGCCTACGCCCAAACATGAGAAAAGTTTTCTACACCGTTGGGCAAGACCATCCTCATCTCCAGTCATATCTTGCATGAACTCGCTCAGCTTTGCACGCGCATCGGCATTCTTGAAGCGGGTGACTGGATCACGGAGGGATCGCTGGAAGAGATCTTTCAAACCCTGGAATTGCAGCGGGTCGTGCATCTTCAGTTGGCCAATCCAGATCCTTTCTTATTAGCCAAAGTGCGTGAGCTTCCGGCAGTCGCGAGCGTGGATGAGGATCCCGATCGGTGGGCCATTCACATCCATGAGTCGCTCACTTCGATCGAGGATCTCCATGATGCCATTCATGGGTTGGGAGCACGCATTCGCATGTTCCAGCCCCAAGCGATGGACATGGAGACAGTCTTCATGAAACTGACAGAAGGAAAGACGGCGTAGGCATGGATCTCTCTCGGCAGACCACCTCATTTCCCATGCTTCGCAAGGAGTTGGTGGAACGCGCTGCGCGTCCTCGCACGTATGCCATTCGGGTGATTTATGCCCTGCTCTTCTTTGCCATCTTTCTTTGGAACTACGTGGTGATTGTTGGAACGAGCACTTCAGCCATTCCTGGACTGAAGGGTCTCGGCAGTGGGAATCAACTCTTCCTCAGTGCCCTGTGGATTCAATGGATCGGGATCTTTGTATTCCTGCCTGCCATGATGTGCGGGTTGATCACCGACGAGAAAGAACGCGGGACGCTGTCACTCATGCTCCTGACAGACATCTCTCCGCTTGAAGCGGTCTTGCAAAAGTACTTCGCTGGGTTGATTCCAATGTTCACGCTCCTGATGCTCACGCTTCCGGTTGGGGAATTTGCGTACATGTTAGGTGGGTTGACGGTGAGCATGGTTGTCTACGGCACCTCTGTTCTCCTCATCACCGCAGCGACCGTCGGTGCCATTGCCCTCGCCTGTTCCAGCTACGCACGCACGACGATCGGCTCATTCATGGGAACGTACGGAATCCTTGGCATTCTCTTTCTTCTTCCGAGAAAGCTTCCTCGCGAAATGGACGTCAACGACTTAATTGGTTTTCTTTGTCTGTTTGGAGTGATCGCCGCTGGAGCACTTGTCGTCGCCTGCATCACCTACAAGAGCCGTGCCCATATCGGAACTAGCACTCTGCTGCGTCGCATGTTTCAGAAACTGGACCGTGGGTTTCATCGACTCAACAATCGTATCGGTGGGATCCAAGTGGTGCGCGATCATGGCACGCTCCCGGATGCCCATCCGATCTTGTGGCGAGAGAAACATCGCCGTCAGTTAGGCAAGGTCCAATACCGGATCCGCTATCTTGTGGTGTTAGAAATTGCTGCCTTCATGGCGCCAACGTTAGGGGTAGGTAACCTCAGCTACGCTTTCTATGTTGGTTGGGGATTTGCGGCGCTTGTGCTGACGGTGCAGGCTTCGAATAGCATTGTCTCAGAACGTCTTTCCCAGACGCTTGAGGTTCTTTTCACGACCCCGTTGTCTGGGGCGAGCATCGTCCGTGAAAAGGCGCATGCGCTAGCGCCGTTGGCTGCGATCATGGTCGTCCCTATCATGACACTCGCCATGATCGAGGCTTTCAGCGTATGGGCCATGGTAGGCGCTCCGGTGGAGTTCTTAAGATTCATCTTGGGCGAGTTGCTTCATTTGATCCTCTTCTTGACCTTGTTTGTCATGATCGGAATCGCTGTGGGTCTGGATGCGCGATCTCGGCTTACGGCCATGATGAAATTAATCGGGGTGTTGGTGATCTTGATGGCGCTCCCTCATCTCATCGAGTTGGGCTTGAATGCCCTTTGGACACGAGAAAGGGGGATGCCGTTCCGATTTCATTCGCCTGCCAGTGTCATTTATGAGTATCATGTGGAAGCAGGGTCTCGGATGTCCGTCTCCTACGGCTGGGCGCTCATGATCTATGGCGTAATGATCATCGCCCTTTGAGATTGGTGCCGTCGCAAGGCCGATGAGAAACTCGGCCGTCCGGTCTAGGAAAAAGCTTTCCCAAAGAGGAAGTCACCCCTAAACTCTCCGGGTTCAACTCACCGAATCCCGGCCGAACTCGGCTGCCACGATCCAAATATAGCTAACCGAACCAAACGTATGAGTAATCAGTTCAATCGACGCAAATTTCTTGGAACCACCTTGGCAGGAGCCGGGGCCAGTGTTCTTCAATCCACCTCTTCCTGGGCAAGCATTCGCGGGGCCAATGAGGATATCCGTGTGGCGGTGCTGGGCGTGGGCGGACGCGGAGGCAATCATGTGAGCGAATTTGCTAGCCTTGAAGGCGTGCGTGTCGTGGCCGTCTGTGATGCGGACTACAAACACGCTGTGGGCAAGAAAGAGCA
Organism: Verrucomicrobiales bacterium; assembly: GCA_047616785.1. Lineage (GTDB taxonomy): Bacteria > Verrucomicrobiota > Verrucomicrobiia > Verrucomicrobiales > DEV007 > JAACDM01. Next base: position 4,400 of record JBLHHN010000347.1, on the reverse strand, counting down.
GCTGGCTAAGAAGAATATCAAAGCCGATTGCTATCAGGATTATCGCATGGTGCTAGAGCGGAAGGATGTCGATGCCGTCGTCATCGCCACGCCGAACCACTGGCATGCTCCCATGACTGTGCATGCTTGTCAGGCAGGCAAAGACGTCTATGTGGAGAAGCCAGTCACCCACAACATCTGGGAAGGCCAACGTCTCATCGATGCGGCCAAGAAGTACAATGTGATGGTCATGTCAGGCATGCAGCGTCGCTCCAGCCCAGGTTGGCAGGAAGCCATCAAGTATGTCCAAAGCGGTGAGCTTGGAAAGATCAAGGTTTCACGCGGCCTCTGCTACAAGCGTCGCAAGAGCATCGGCAAAGTCGCCACGCCACAGCGTGTCCCTGAAACATTGGACTACAATCTCTGGAGTGGGCCCGCGCAGATGGCTCCTATCATGCGCGAGCAATTCCATTATGACTGGCACTGGCAGTGGGCCTACGGAAATGGTGACCTGGGGAATCAGGGTGTGCATCAAACGGATGTCGCGCGTTGGGCCCTCGGCGCTAACAGTCTGCCGAAGCGTGTCATGAGCGTGGGCGGTCGTTTCGGTTACGATGACGACGGTGAAACTCCCAACACGCAGTTCGCGATCTTTGAGTATGATGAAGGCACCATGATCTTCGAAGTGCGTGGCCTTGGCATCACCAAAGGGGCCGACGCACGTTCTCTCTACCGCGTGGGCAAAGATCATCCGGCCGCGATCGAAGTGGGCAATGTGATCGAATGCGAACACGGTTATGTCGCCGAGTCCAAGGTTTACGATTACAACGGCAAGACGATCAAGAAGTTCAGCGGATGGAATGATGGGTCCTCACATCAAGCGAACTTTATCAATGCGGTTCGTACGCGTAAGGAAAGTGATCTCTTTGGCACCGCCAAGGATGGCCATCTTTCAGCTGCCATTTGTCACGCCGCCAATGTCTGTCACCGCGTCGGTGCGGAGGCGAGTCAAGAAGCGATTGCCGAGCAGTTCAAAGCGAATGACGCGGCCATGGCGACCTTCGAGAGCTTCAAAGAGCATCTCTCAGCGAATGGTATCCGCGATTTCAAATCGGTGCTTGGTCCCGTCTTGGAGATCGATCGCAAGAAAGAGATCTTCGTTGGCGATCATGCAGACGCTGCGAACAAGCATCTCAGCCGCCACTACCGCCCCGAGTTCGGCCTAACCGAACAGGTTTAGCTCTATTTACAGAATTAAAAAAGTAAGCTCCTATCGCGACAAGCGGTGGGGGCTTACTTGTGTTAGGGGACCGTCTCAAAAGCGCGAACCAAGCGATGCTTAGGTTAGACGTCCGCTTGGAAGTTTGCCAAATTCATACTTGTCTGGGTGAAGGTCTAGGGTGGTGCGTTGGAGAGCCCATTCCCATTCCCATTTCATTGACCGACTTGTGTAGACCGTCATGTGACTGGCGATGGAGCTCATCATGGTGTTGTGGCGGGTTTTACCCCGCTAACGACGGATGAATTCGGATCCAAGTCCCTGAAAAACAGGGAGTTAACGTTGCTCTTGTTATTTCATCTGGATTGCTACAGGATTCTGGAAATTCAGTGGAATTGTCAGGACTGTCACTAATAACAAAAGATCTCTAGCAACAGAGTCGTAAATCAACGCCGGTCAATCCTTGAAATTAGCATACGCCACTGGTTTGAAATAATTCACACAACGCTAGGGCTCTTTTTAACCTTGTTTTTAAGGCTGCCGCGAGTGGAATTACTCATTTATGGCGGGGTAAAGTCCGTTGTGGGCGACTTGTTCACCTTCGTTTCGTTGATGGTGAGGCTGTGGCAAAGGTCTTCTGGATGAAATGGCGACGTAAAAGCGAGTGTGGTTGATCAAGCGTAGGTCAGGTTTTGTTAGAGCCTGAGAATGTGGCGACGCTGCTTCTTTAGGTCAATCTCTACTGCAGAGGACCGAAGTTCTTCGCACATTCTTCCTCTGTCCAACCAAGCGATTCCTGCGCCCATTGTGTCGCTGCCCAGGGCTCGGGGCGAAACCAGTAGCGGCCAATCTTACGCAAAGCACTCTCCGGCGATGCAAAGGTCTGTGCCCAAGCGATTGCGGCTTTGTTGTCGACTTCTGCTAGTTTCGCGGCAAAGGTACGGCGGGCAGATTCCAGATCCGGCGTTGTTTCTGGATGCTTTTGGAGCCAACGGCTGATAGCAGCCAAGTCATCCGCCCAGAAGACCGCGCTGTCAATCTTGTTAGGCGAAACTTCGTGGATCCAATCCCAAAGCCGTTCTCTATCAAAGCAACATTCGTGTCGGTCGCCGTGCGAATCGTAGTTCATGACACCGATGACATCGTCACGCTGTTTGCCGGGAGGAAGCGCAGCGACCCAGTTGGTGGCGGCTTCAAAGTCATCTTCTAGCCATTGTTGGATGACGGGCCAGACCACCTGGTTGGCGTGTTGATGCGATAGTGAGACAAGACGACTCACAATTGGCTCCCACTCACCAGTCGTTCGTGCCGTGTGAATGAGCGGCCAGGCTACCTCGATCTCCTCTCCATCGACCTTGGCGGAACCCGCATTCAGTCCGGTTTCATTCTGAAGATTGTCCAAGACATCCCAACGACTTGCGAGTTCGTGTTCCGTCGGAGGATGAAGATCACGCACTTTATCCACAGCATTGACGAAGTGCTCCCACGCTTGGCTCTTCAACTCCTCGTGCGATAGCACCTCTTCCTGACGTTTTATTCAATCCAGGCAGGCGTCTGGATCATCCACCGCCCAGCGTTGCACGATCGGCGAGATCATCGTGAGCCGATCTTCTTCGGGAAGGTAGATCCCCGTCGCTTGCAACGCTCCTTGCGGATCTCCCTCGGCCCAGCGATCAAAGGCCATCTGTCGTATACGTTCTTTGGGATACCCGGTTTCGAAACGTGCCGCCTGATGAAAGGCCGCCTCAGCCTCTTCCATCGTCATCGTCTGGATGATTGGGAATACAGAGGTCCCGGCCATCCAAAGGTCCAAGAGTGATTCTGTAGAGGCTGCCGGTGTCACCTTGGTAGGCATTCTATCACTCGCCTGAATCGCGGTATTCTCCGGTTCTGCTAGCCAACGCTTCGCAATCACTAGCAGAATCAATGCGGGCAGGATGCCCCTGAACAGGGAAAGGAGGAGGCGGTTCATGGAGTTGCGGGTTTTAAGAATGCCTCGATAGCATCGAGGACCTCTAGCGCTTCCGGCTTGTGCCGATTGTTAACTCGACTACTCTCCATGCTAGAAGCGAATTGCTCGGGAGCCGCTTCCCGCCAATTCCGAACTAGCTGAAACGAGACTCCGTCCCAATTCGGCCCCAGTTGGCGTTTGAGTTTGAATTTACGGGTGAGTTCATAGACCACTTTCGGCCCATAGTCTTCAGGGGAACGCTTTGTGCGCTCAAGCCAATCCGCCGCGCCTTGAGGATCATGCCAGAGCCACCGGTTCATCACAGCGCGAATGGCTTCGTGGTTCACCGAATTCGGCGGTGCTGGATCTAACGATTCCCACCAAGCCGCCTGGGCTCGATAGTCCGGGACGGGCTCTTCTTCGCGAGGCCAGTTGAAGGCGAGTTCCAGGCCAAAGCGCGATCGTTCCACCGGCGTCGGCATGGCTTTCCACCCAAGCCATCGCCTTGGCCCGGTGATAGCGCCCCCAGTTTCTCACCAAGGATTCTCGTAAACGCACGCGCGCTTTCGGCGAGGCGATCTTGGGAATCGCACTCGCCAAATACTGGCAGTCGGCAACGTTTCTCAACTTGGGAATGACGGCTCCCAGCATGCCGCTGCGAGAATCCCCCGAAGAACTCATATTTCTGCAGGTCTGTCAGAGCATCAATGGCTCTATGTGTTCCCGTTCGGTGTCTGTGTTTGCTTTCTGAAAATCGGCTAGAGGGGATTGTGCGAGTAGGGGTATGGCGCATACGAAGTCAGGGGGCGGCATGATGGAGGGGACTCCCTTGGTTGCAGATACCGTCCGTATGATGCCTCTCAGCTGAAGACTGATAAGATAGTGTCAGGATTGGCGTAGCCTCACATTGTCCACTCTCCCCTCCAGCCTCCTGCGTTCACGCAGGCGATGTTCGGGGCCTTCTTGAACCCAAATTATCGGCCTGAGTCCAGGCTCGTTTACGTTGTCTCCTACAGCGCTTCTGTGAGATGTTCCAGTCTAACGATTTCTCGTATTTATGCTTTCAAATATTTGGTTTTATGTTAGTTTATGAGAATGCACGACTTACCTAACATCTCTCTCGGAGAATCTTTTCTGATTATATCGGATTTGGGGTACAGCTATTCGAGGAAACATGATTATGTTAGAGTTTATGGTATCTCGCACTTTGGCGTGCTATCATATACATAAATCGATGATTGTTAGTGTTGA
>JBLHHN010000346.1:0-6849 GCA_047616785.1 Verrucomicrobiales bacterium | reverse complement strand
CTGGCTTCGGAGGCTCACTCTCTCTCGAATGAATCAGACTACGCAGGTTTCCAATGGCATCCGCCCACTGAATCACAGGCTCGCTATTCGATTCAGATAATAGCACCTCAGAGATCTCCGAGGTCGACTCAGGCTCAGACTTGGCAACGCGCAGGCTCTCTTTCATTGGCGCAAGCTCTCCCCAAGCTTTGGATGCTGCTCGAATCAGCGTTCGGGGCATCAGCGTGGCTTCGTTAGGATACGCGCGTTCCACCGCCGCTATCAGACCCTTCAAATCGCCACTATCAGACTGCTCGTCCATGGCACGCGTGGCCAAGAACTCGGCCCACATGCCTCTAGGCACTCCCTCAAAGCGACAAACAGATGACGTCAGCCGATCTTGGACCGCTTCGGGCAAGCCTTTTTCAAAGGTCTGCTTCCAGTTGTCTTCATTGATGCTGATGATGGCAAAGCTGTTGGGAACCAGTCGACCAAACTCCGACAACATCCGAGCCAAACGCAACGCACTGGCCTCGTCTCTGTAGAACCAATCAAGGTCATCAAACACCAGCACCAACGGGATTTGCAAAGACACCAAACGCCCGATCATCTCCAGCCCTGAACGAGCTCCAGCTTCTCCACCCTGACATTTCAATACGTTCGCGTCCTCAAGGAAAGCCCTCTGAGACTCACGCCGATCAGACGCTGGGGCACTGACCGCGGAAAGACTGGCATAGCGATGAAGACATTCTAGCAAAGGCGCCAAACCTGCTCGATCTAACTTCAATGCACGCGCGTAGCGCTCCACCACGGCGGGCAACAAGTTTGCGAACTCACTGCGGAACCATTCTACGCTGGGTTTCTCACGCTCCGCATGATCAAACAACTTCCAACTGTGATCACGCAGCCACTGAGACGCGGAGGCGGGAGATTGGCAAGGAATCTTCCCTTCCGAGACCAACTCACTCGTAGCGTCCGCTAGCAGAAAGGCGATTCGGCCAGTGAGAAGCGTGTGATCAGACTTCGGATCCCGAGTCTCATGGAGGCTTTCCATGACTTGCTCAAACCAACTCATCCAACACATCGAGTTTGGGTCCTCCATCACAACGCTGCAGAAATGCGCATCCCCTTCATGATCAGCGCTCAACCTGGCCAGTGCATGACTCTTCCCCGCTCCCGCCTTCGGTGAGATCAGGAGGGATGCCGCTCCCGCTGATCGACTGAAGCTTGAAGCGCGCCTTCCCACAGCCCTGATGGTTTTAAGCAATGTTTCTATCTCACGGTCATAAAGTGAAGAGAGCGTGGGTTCGGTGGACAGAGCACCGGAAAATATATTTTCAGAAAAGGGATTCACTGAGTGAAAGGAGGCTGAGGTGCGACACACGATCGTTGGAGGGGCGAACTCGCATGCTTCTTGCTTATGAGAAGCAATCGCACAACTGACATCAATAAACAAGAAAACCGCGCAATTCTTTATCACTTACTAGAAAAACGATAACTAAGCAGATGATTATCTTCTATCTCAGTTGGTCATCATGAACAGACAGAATTCAGCAGACGGATGAGAGAATAGGCAGTGAAAGTACGTCCCTCCGACTCTTCTGAAGTTGCACAAACCTACGCCCATGAAATGATGGGATGAACTCACTCGTGAATGTAGGCGCTTGATTTATCGAAACGCTCGCGCAACATAACCCCCGCGCCTACCGTAATTTTCAAAACGAACAACTAATACTGCCATGGATGCTTCTGCCGCCAACCTCCACTTACCAGGACAAGGCCATAGTCTCTGGATTTCCAACACACAATCCCCCACCGTTGCTGCAGTATCCCTTCCGGGTGCTGGCTTCACACTGTGGACCGATGGGAGGGCGCTGCCACCCATGGTGATGGGACTGATACCTGAGGCCGTCCATCTGCCCGGAAATGGAAAGAGTGTTTGGATTGACTCGAGCTTCACCCAGTCATCACCACCTCCCGTGATTGCGCCTTCATCATCCTCCGCGGCCGCAGGCACCACTTCTCTTTCTCTGCCTGGAAATGGACATGGTTTGTGGAAACCCGCGAGCTTGGCCGTCACCACTCTGACATTAGCCTCAATCTCGGAAGCCAGCGCCCCCTCTGGCACTGGCATCAAGCTTCCAGGGAACGGGCACAGCCTATGGATTTCAGCGAAGCCCACAACCTCAAGTGCAAATGGCACAAGCGCTGCTACATCTGACCGGGTCCGTCTTCTTGGCGGATCCCATACTCTCTGGACAAAGCCTCATCTTAGCCCTGCTGCCCCTCAGGTTATTGAAAGTTCGTTCGCAGTCTCTTCAACCCACGAACCCTCCCTTATCGCTAGAACTATGAAATTATTCGGATTTGCTCAATGCCTCGGTGTCCTTCTAATCATAGCCCTTCTCTTCGGATTCCTCGGCAGTCGTGAAGAGGCCGAGACTCTGAAGACAGCATTGGCCAAAGAAGAGAAAGAGCATCTCGCCGCACGCGAAGAAGGCCAAGACTACCATGACCAAGTGATCGGGCTTCAGACTGAGGTCAAAGCTTCTGCTGAAAAGGAAGCAGCCCTTACAGGGGAAATCGATGAACTCGCCAAGGCCAAGACCGGCATCGAGAACACGATGAAAACTCAAATCGCCAATCTAGAGCAGGCCAATAGCGCTGCAGAGAAAGCCAAGGCTGACCTTGATACAAAGCTTGTGAATCTAGAGGCGGCAGGCAAAGCCAAGGAAGAGGAACTCACCATTGCTATCACTGAGGCCAAGGGCTTGTTAGCAAAGAGCCAAAAAGATGCCGCAAAGTTGAAAGCTTCCCTAGAAGATCTTGGCAAAGCGAAGGCTGACATTGAGACGAAGTTGAAAGACAGTGCCGACGCACTTCAGAAGGCGAAGAGCGAGATGGAAGCGCTGAAGACTCAGTTAGACCAAGCGGAGAAATCCAAGTCCGATCTTCAGAAAGGAATGGATGATCTTAAGAAGGCACTCGAAGCCAAAGAGAAAGAAGCCAAAGAGAAAGAAGCCAAAGAGAAAGAAGCCAAAGAGAAAGAAGCCAAAGAGAAAGAAGCCAAAGAGAAAGAAGATGAGACCAAGGATGCCAACAATGAAGTCAGTGCCCTTTCTAGCGAGAATCTACGGCTCAAAGCGGCGCTTAAATCCAGCGGACAGAAATTTGTAGAAATCAGAAACTTTGTGGACAAATCTCAGCCTGTTCTTCAGGACAACACCGTGGCCTCAGGCTCAGCCATCCGAGAAGATGACCTGCGCCGCCAGTTAGACAAAGAACGCAAAGACAGCCAGGCAGTCGCCAAGGTCTTGAAGGAACTCCTTACCAAGGTACGCGAGATCCAAGGGGATCTCGCGGCTCAGACCGCTGACCTCTAAGATTGCGGCGCGAATGCCGTAGCGCCTCTGTTTACAAGAAATCCCCGACCACACTGGGGTAGTCTGCCGTTCTACCTTGGTAGACTTTGACGTTGGGCCCGTGCCCGCGTACATTGCTCTTCGTAGGAATCTCTCTTATGAAACGCTTCTCTCGCCTCGCGCTTCTGCTGATGATCATCAGCAGTCGTCTACTGGCTGTCCCTCCCGAAACCGCCGTTGACACCTTGGAATCGAGCAAATTCCGCGTCGACTACGAGACTGATTCCGGACACTATCATATTCTTCATCGAGGAACGGACCTTTCGAATATGGCACGCCCGATTCGTATGAAGCTCGGTAGCGATCGGGAAATAGATAGCATGCGCGATACGGCGCCTCTCAAAGAGAACGCGTTCTACCGCGTGCTCTCGGTACCGATCGAGGAAGTGGGGGATTCTGATGGCGATGGACTCTCCGACATCGAAGAGCTCAACCTACCAGACACACAGCACCCGCTCAACCCTGCCATTGTCCCATCAAAGGATGGCGCAGCGATCGTCACGTCGCGTGAGAAGTACGAAGCGATGGCGCGCAGAGATAGTGTACCTGGAGCGAACAACATCCGCGAGATGAAATTCCTAATGACAGATCTCGATACAGATCAGCCGAAGCTATTCCTGATCAACACCCAGCGCTACGACTATCACTACCACTTTTATTTCTACGGACTGAACAAGCGAGGAATCACGTTGGGGACGTTCAACAGCCAGACCTATTTTACGAACACCAATCGCAAGAACCTTGCGGGCAGTCTCCTCGCTCATGACAACTACATCGCGGATGACGGGCGCGTTGGCATCTACACGATGGAGTTCTGGCCCACCGATCCCGTGGCATTTCGCTTCGTCGAGACCGCCTATGAAATGCTCTCTGCGAGTCTGCCATTCATCGATGGCAATCTCGCCTACCATCCTGCGGGTGAAACGCAGCGTGGGGTATTCGATGAAGAAGTCGAGGCATTTCAGAATTCGATGATTCGCTCGATCTCGACGGAAGCACTCTTTGGAAACAAGACCTTTGACGCTCTGAATGCTGGAATGACTTTCGGTCGATTGGTCGTGGCTGATGGCTCTGCCAGTTCTCTCACCGCCAGGGACATCGTCATATTCCGCAACTTACCTAACGATCTCACCCATGTGGCAGGGATCATCACGGAAGTACCGCAGACGCCATTGTCTCATGTGAATCTCAAGGCGAGGCAGAACAACACGCCCAATGCCTACATCAAGAACGCCACCCAATTGCCAGAGATCCAAGAGATGCTCGGAAAGTACGTTCTCTTCGAAGTCACCTCAGACGGCTATCTGCTCCAGGAGGCGACTCAGGAACAAGTGGAGCAGTTCACGGAAAGCATTCGCCCACGAGAAGCTCAGGTCCCCGAGCGTGACTTGAGCGTCACCACCATCCAAGAGCTGGGTGAACTCGGGTTCAGTCAAACCGCTAGTTTCGGTGCGAAAGCGGCCAATCTCAGTGAATTGCGGCGCATTCTCCCTTCGGAAATGACCCCAAACGGCTTTGCGATTCCCTTTGCCTTCTATGACCAATTCATGCGTGAGAATGAGCTCTATGACGTTCTTGGCCGGATGCTTTCCATCCGAGGATTCTACTCGGACGCCGACCTTCGCGAGGCGGAGCTGAGTAAGCTACGGGATCGAATCAAGAAAGCACCCGTCCCGAGCGACTTGTCCGAAGCGATTCTATCACTGGACCAGGCATTCCCAACGGGCAGTGCCATCCGCTGCCGCTCTAGCACAAACAATGAAGACCTACCAGACTTTAATGGCGCAGGCCTCTACGACTCCTACACCCATTATCCGCATGAGGGTTTGCTAGAGAACACGGTGAAACAAGTCTGGGCCAGCATGTGGAACTATCGAGCTTTCGAAGAACGCGAGTTCTATCGGATCAATCATTTCTATGCCGCCATGGGAGTGATCGTCCAGCCAAGCTACCAAGATGAAGCCTCCAATGGCGTGGCCGTGACCAAGAACATCATCGATCCCAACTGGACAGGGTATTATGTGAATGTCCAAGTAGGCGAAAACCTGGTGACCAACCCCACGGAAGACGCCATTCCTGAGGAGTTTCTCGTCTCCCTTCTCTTGGCCGATCCAGAAATCGGCAACTACGAATATGAAGTGCAGTATGTGCGCAAATCGAATCGACGCATCGACGGTCAACCCATTCTAACACAGGATCAAGTGTTCGATCTTGCGGGCCGTCTGCAGCTCATTCAGACCCACTTCAAACGCCTCTACAACGGCGACCGAAACTTTGGCATGGAGATCGAATTTAAATTCGATCGGGACCAGCAGTTGATTATCAAGCAGGCGCGTCCTTGGATTGATTAAGCGGTCTTAAAATTTCACGTCTCAAACTAAAGATTAGTTTGCAGAAAAGTCACAATAGTCACAATCTGATTGCGCTCAGTTCTTTATACAGAATAACTGGGAGCCGCTGCACCTCCCTCCTCTCTGTGTGAGTGCGGCGCGGGTCTGGAGCCTGCTCTAGCCTGTCCTATTCACGTAGGGTAGTGTGAGTGGCATTGGGTGCCGATCAGATAGTCGTGCTCGTGATAGGGGGCATGCCGAGGCCCGCAAAGCCGTTCCGGAGGCCGCGAAGCGGTCTGCAGAGCCTATGATCGAGCCATCAGGGCACCCCGAGGGACACTCACCTCCATTTTAAACGACTGGAAGGCTCAGTCTGGTCCGCTTCTCACTGTAAAGCGGGCTGAACGCAGCGTTCCCAGATCACTCGGTGCGATGCTTCCAATGCCCTTGCCAAATGGAGCCGCACTTTCGTCTTCATTACTTTGAGCCGTCCGGCGATCTTGAACAGTCTCAGCCGGATCTCGGCGAAGGTCATCCGCTCCCACTGCGTTCCTTTCAACACGGTGCTCCGGAAGCGAGGCAGGATCGCGTAGGTCACCGCGTGCAGAAGCCGCCGGAACTGGTTGGCCGTCGCTTTCTGAGAGGGGCTCGTATCGCTGCCCAACCTATGCTTGCATTCCTTGATGAACAGTTCGGCTTCGCCACGTCCACACTAGACGACAACGTAAAGATACTTCGCTCCGGCCTTTTCATAGGACGTCACCACATAGCGCACATCCACGCCCTGTGGCCCCACAATGATGCGGGCGATCACGCGTCGCCCTTTACTCCAGGTGCCTGCCGCGTAGAAGTCGTCGGCGTAAACGGTGATCTCTTTCGTCTCTTTGTCATAGTTCTTGCGACGCTCGTAGCGATCTTTGGCTTGCGCGATGTCTTCAGCGAAAAGCATCTCTAACGCTTTGTTCGTGACCAGGCCGGTGATGAACTCTACGTCTTGCTCTTCAAGGAAATCCATCACCGCTGGCTTGGTGTGATGGCTATCAGCGCGGAACGTGATGATCGTTTTCGGAAAACGTTCTCGGATCGCTTTGACCAAGCGTTTCACAATGGCGATGATC
>JBLHHN010000345.1:0-6900 GCA_047616785.1 Verrucomicrobiales bacterium | reverse complement strand
AGATCTTTCTTAAAAAGCTTGCCGCTACGCGGATACATCTGTTCATTCAATTTCATCTTTACGCTTCCCGCAATCTCCCAAATCGATGTGCGCTAGGAGTATGAATCCAAGATTTGCAAATGGAACGGATCCTAATGAAACTAACAAATTCCCTGATCTTACGCTCTTTCCGCAGGTCCAGTTTGTTGAAACCGTTTAGACGACCGCTGAAGGCGATGGCACGCATGAGATAGAGGTGGTCTTCGATAGGGCCTACAATGGTACGTTGCACTATGCCATTCATGACTCGGGAACAGGTGTTGAGGGAGCCGACTTTGCCAGTATTGGGTCAGGGGCAGTGTCAGTCAATGGCGCCTCGGCCACCATCCCCATCACTTCGATTGAAAACTCGGCTGTCGATCCGCATCGGTTGATCATGATCGATCTGGTTGAAGAGTCCGATTTGGCTCTTACGCAAGCCCGGACCTATCGAACGGGTGGGCGTAGTCGACATGTCCTGTGTCTTGGGGACAATGATCATTTCTGGTCTGGTGTTCTATCGTGCGGTTTGTTAGAGAGAAATTTTCGAATCAAGTGGGTTCGCGATGGTGGTGTGAGTATGATTCAGTTTGTGGCTGGTTCCGATGATGGGCTGCCAGCCGATCCTTCCGGCGCGGCCTCCTCTCAGTCCATTGGAGTCGTTCCGGAGGGAAGTCATCGAGCCACGATCATTTCAGACTCCCCTTCGCTCGTCGATGTGATGATTGGATTTCCTGCCATTCAAAAATCGAAACTCTTTGGCGATCAATTGAATGCTGTTCGAGTTCTCACCTTGGAGGCCACCAACGGAGCAACCGATCCTATCGGAAGCATTGAAGCAAATCGAATCGTGGGGAGCTTCACTGAAACGGTGGGGACGGATATCATTCCCAATGTATCTACGACCAGTGAGAGAATCTTTGTCTTGGTTCGAAATCCCTCCGCGACTTCGAACGTCGAGACCCCATTCGTCGCTATTCCCTAGGTCCTTCCGCTCTACTTTATCTCATGAATCTTCGTTTCTTTATCTGTCTTCTAGCCTTTGTCTGTAGCTCTTCGGCGTGGCTTCGGGCGGCTTCTTCTACCACGATTCCAAGTGAGAGCGTTAGGGCGGGGTTCTCGAATCGTATAGGCGCTGCATCTTCCCAAGAAGGAGGCGTTGACCTTGGAATCCAAGGCCATCTAGGTGCCTACAGCCAACCCGGAAGTGGGAATGCTGCAGTCATTCCAGGGAATGCTGCCCATTAACTTCAAGAATCGTCTTTTGGGCAACCGTTCGCTCAATGGCTGCCATTTGCGGGTCATGCTCGAGAAGTTGCCACTGAAATCCGCGACGATCTTTACCCAGCGCCGAACGCCACGGGATCTGAGATCGACAAGAGCCTGGCTAATGGAGGAAAGCCATTTCGATTCAAGCAGCTCCTCTACGATGTCGACGGTGCCGATATCACGCAGGACTTTGACAACATCGATAACTGGTATGGCCCGGCTGAAAAAGCGCTCATTAATGTGGAGATTGCTAGAGTTCGCGCGGCTTTGGTGTCGAACCCTCTGGATACGGAACTACGCAATCTCTACCTTGATATCTTCAATGATCTCTTGGTAGCCGAGACGCAGGCGGTGAAGAAGAAGCTGGTTGAGCTGGGCAAGCTTCGGTTAGGCAATGATCACGATCCGAGTGATCCTTTCATCATCTTTGAAGAGATCGATCTGCTGGTGAGTGTGGCCGATCAGCTCGATGGCGCCGTCGTTAAATTTGGGGAGTCTCTTGCCGAAGGCATGGAAGGCGTCGACCCCAGCTTGTTTGATTTGACGGTATCGCCTGGGATGCCGTTTGGATTCTACATCTTTGCCAGTCAGCAACCACGACGGAACAAGCTCCCTTCTCGATTTGTCCCTTCGGATCTCGATGGGTTTACGGATGTGGTCGAAGACATTGCGGGATTTGATCCAGATGATAGTCTGGATAAGCCCACGGATACAGATCTCGATGGTGTCCCTGACACGACCAAAGAAGGTGAGATATTAGATGCTGATCCTAATGATTCTGGAAGTGATAGTGATGGAGATACTGTCTCAGAACTTGACGAGAAAGTGGCAGGAACGAATCCGCTCGATATTGTCACGGCGAATCAGGTCATTTTTGAAGATCCACTCCCTGATGATCCTAACAATCCGGAGGACATTGTTCTTTCGGGGGCCTTTCGTGACTACAGCACGCTACTCGAAGTGCTTGGCCAGTTCATCCGCCAGACTAACGAACTGGCGCTCATGCGTGGTTTGAGACAAGACGTCGGCGATCTCACAGCGGCTCGCGATGCGATCTCGGCCATTCAGGGAGAGATCGCTGAAGATTACTGTTTCTTGAAGAGCCTGTTCGGAGAGATCGAATTCCTCCCGACAGACACCTCAGGGGTGCGTGGAGCGATGTCGAGTGTTGAATCTGGCATCGCGGATGCCGCCAATGTGCGCTCCTTTCTCAATGGAGAAACCAATCCCCTGGGCCTGGATGAGGACTTCCTTCTCATTGTTCCCTCTTCTGGAGGCAATTTCGATAGCTTTGATGTCCTGCTCTCACAGTTGCGCAGCCCGACCACAGAAGAGCCTCTCGGTCCCATGAAGACGGCTTTGGATGCTCTCGGAACGAAAGATCCCGCGACGGGAGCGATTGGTGCCTATGAATTCTTCCGCACCTCGCTGGACAACGTGGAAGAGGATCTGGCGAATCTGCAGTTAGAGTTTGAGGACCGTCATCAAGAGATCACCGGATTCCTTCCCGACGCTGATCCGAGTTTTGTAGGCGTGCCGAAAGTCGGATCGGAATTGGCGACTCTTAATCAGATCATCGCCAATCTGACATCTGGACTAACATTGTTTGATGTTCGGCTTAATGATCTCTTTAGTGATTCGGCCACTGCCAATCAAGCGGTGACGGACGCCAGCGGCATCGCTTCAGCAATTCGATCAGCCACGACCGAATACGATCGGGCGCAGAACAACGCCTGGAATGATCTTCACCTTCAGAAAGGCTTGGCTGCCATTGCTCAGGCGACCGCCGAGGGAGTTTATGCCATTGCTGGTTCGTCCAATCCCTTTAGTGTGGGGGCCGCGACTGGTGCTGCGGTGGTCAATGAAGTCACTCAAGGCCTCACTGCCGAAGCCATTTCCAAGAGAGAAGAAGATCTGGACCGAGCTGCTACCGTTTTTGAGTCTAAGCTAGCACTAGCGGCAGCCGCTCTAGCGGTATCTGAAGCAAAGCTCGCTCTGGGGGAATTCCGCCGTGATATCTACGCGCTGCAGATCGCGCAGAAGGGGGATCTTCAGGAACTAGGCCAAGCCCAAGCAGAAGTCGCCGGACTCTATCGTGAGCTGGAACGGATCGAAGCCAATCGCGATCGCAATGTGGAACAGACCCGGGGGAGATTCTACGCGGATCCCATCCATCTCGTGCGCTCAGATACGGCCATTCTCAAAGCCAACGCTGCCTTTCTGAATGCGCAACGTTGGGTCTGGTACACCCAGCATGCGCTGGATTACAAGTGGAGCGAGCAGTTCGTCCAACCCGAATTCCTCAATAAGAATTACGACCCTGGCTCCATCTTCATGATGCGTAATGTTCTTGAGCTCAACGAGCTTCTCAGCGCGATGGAAGTGTATAATGATAATCGCCAGATCGCCGCGGCACCGCAGCTAGACACGGTGACCATTTCATTCAAAGATCATCTTCTCTCGACCAATCCCAAGGATGCCAATCGGCTGTTCCCGGCCGCGCCCTCGCCTGCTTTGGCCGATGACGGCCAGCGTTTCGATCTGGAGACTGGCGAGGTTGTGAGCCAACTTGAGCACTTTAGAAGGACCCTCAAACGCAAGGTGACCCTTGGCGAACCCAACGACAATCTTATCATCCCTTTTAATACAACTTTGCTAGAGAATATTAACGCTCGCTTCTTTTCCGGACCCGATTTTTCAGGCGCCCCGGCCGTGATTTCGCCTGGCACTTATAGGGACAAGATCGAATGGCTAGCCGTCAATATTGGCGCTGGTGACACCGCCACTAGCGGAGTCACCGCTGGCATCGGCGGATTTATTGTCTATGGCGGAGAAAGCTATTTCCGCACACGGATTCCGCGCTTTGAGGACACCAGCATCGCTGGGCCTAATCGGAGTGATCCTGCCAATCTTCAAAACTTTGACTTCACGGGCGAGTTTATCATCTCACGTTTTCGCAGACCCGTGCAGCTCGATTTCAACAAGCCCGTGTTTAGCATGCGTGACACAGCCATTGATCCTTTGAAGATTGGATACAATGAGGAAAGCGCCTCGAATATCGCTGTATTCAGCGTGTTATTCTCGAGAGCATCATAAAATTCCATCCCTGTTGTTAGTGTCAACGATTTGGAAGTTGAGTGCGAACAGGCTTTTGAGTTCCTCCCGCAGGGTGGTGTTGACCTTCTCTATTTGCCCGTCGATTGCCCCGCAGAAACTAGCGAAATCCTCGTAGTAGGTATTCTTCAGGCGCGATTGCTTTACGTGCTTCCACAGCCGCTCGATGATGTTGAGATTTGGTGAGTAGAGCGGCGGGTAGAGTAGCTCGATATCGAGTTCTTCGGCCTTCGCAAACACCCGTTTGCACTTCTGATAGCGCGCGTTGTCGAGCACCAGCGTCAACGGCCCCTCGGGATGTTTCAAGCGAAGCTCCACGAATAGATCGCACACTGTTGGTACAGTGATGTAGCTGTCGTTGGGTAAGGTCGTCACCTCCCCACTCTGGCTGTCCAGCGCGCCCAGCACATTGTAGCGTTTGCGCCCCGATGCCCCGCGCACGAACACGCGCGTGAAGCTCCAAAGCATTCCCACCACCGCACCCATGACGAAATGTGCGGCGTCGACGAAGAACCCTCGCCGCTCACCCCGAGCGGCCTCTTCGAGCTTTGGGCGCGGCTCCTTCTCGAGGAAGTCCATCTGCTTCTGTCCGTCCGCCTTGCCGGGGATCTGCCCGGCCTTGCGATAGCGCATTCCCATGCTGAGAATCACACGGCGCACTTGGCTCGGTGAGAGTGTGAGCCCAGTGAGTTTGGCGATACGGGCTCGCGCCTGCTTGGCGCAGCCGACCGGTTTCTCTCGGAAGCTCTTCTCGAGTTCGCCGTGATAGGGTTCGAGGCTGCTCTCTGGAGTGTAGGCTCGATCCTCCACCGTCGCGCTCAGCCCTCCTTCGCGGAACTCCGCAATGTAGTTGGATACGCTGCGCATCCTAACACTCAGCGAATACGCGATCATCTCCAGCGTCGCGCATTTTCAGGGCCAGGAGTTTGCGCCGAATTTTACCTTTGAGAGTGTCTTCATCAAGGGCCCCTTCGATGTCTTTGATCTGGCGTTCCGTGAGTTTGAAATCCATAGGCCACGAAACACTAACATACACGTATTTTAATCGGAAAATGCTATATGCCTATCTTTTAGGCATGCAATTTTTGATGACGCGGAGAATAGCAGGTCGCGAACCAATCACCGACGATAGCTTTCAAATCGAGGTGACCACCCGTTACCTGACGGAAGCCGTCTTCCATGCCTCTGCCGTCTTTGGAAAGGATGTTGATCGTGTGACCGACGTGCCTGTGAAACGTTTGTTAGAGCCGAAGCTTTACGTGATCTACAACAGCGAGGTGCACAAGTAAAGATTGTCGTGGATCGCTCGGCGATCTCGCGCTAAGAAGGATCCATGGTGACTTTGCGTGACATCGATGGTGGCGGCGTGACGACCCCGTTAGGGTTTCGGGCGGGAGCAGTGGCTTGTGGGATCAAGAAGGTGGGCTCCGACAAGCTGGATCTGATGATCCTGCACACGCCGCATCCGACGGTGGCGGCGGCGACTTTCACCAGCAACCACGTGGCGGCAGCGCCCGTAAGTGTGTCTCGGAAGCATGTGGCAGAAGATGAGATCCGAGCGGTCATCGTCAACAGTGGCAATGCCAATGCCTGCAATGGTGAACAAGGTCTCGCAGATGCTCATGAAATGTGTGCCTTGGCCGCAGCGAAGTTTGATCTGAGGCCGTCACAGGTCTTTGTCTGTTCCACCGGCGTCATCGGCAAGCATCTTCCGATGGACCGGATCCGGGCAAAGATCGACGCCGCAGCCCAGCTCGGTGATGACCCACTCCCACCGGTAAAGGCGATCATGACGAGTGATACCGTGCCCAAGTACCGTGCAGTCGAGCTGATGATAGGCGAGCATCCTGTGCGCATCGGAGCCATGACCAAGGGCTCAGGAATGATCTGTCCTAACATGGCCACCATGCTGTGTTTTATAACGACGGATGTGGCCATGGATCGGCCCTGTTTGCAGAAGCTGACCAAGCGAGCGGTGGACTACTCGTTCAATCGCATCACCATCGATGGTGACATGAGCACGAACGACACGGTGCTGGTGTTAGCCAACGGTCAGGCGGGCAATGCCGTCGTGACGGAAGGCTCGCCCGAAGCGGACGCATTCTACGAAGCCTTGCATGATGTGATGCTATCGTTAGCCAAGGCCATGATCCATGATGCGGAGAAAGCGACGCGTTTTATCGAGCTCGAAGTGCGCGGTGCTCTCACAGAAGCCGACGCCCACACCGTGGCCAAATCGGTGGCGAATTCTGTCCTAGTGAAATGCATGTGGAATGCCGGCCAACCTTACTGGGGCCGCATCATGCACGCCATCGGCTATGCTGGTGTCGAGGTCGTTGAAGAGAAGATCTCCATTGATTTCAATGACGTGCCCGCGACGCGTTTAGGAACGTCCGCTGGAACCGCGATCGAGGTCATGCGCGCCGAAACGGATCGCCTCGAACACCGAGTCGTCATCGACTTAGGACTCGGTGAGGCTGCCGCTACGGTCTATACGAG
>JBLHHN010000344.1:0-6911 GCA_047616785.1 Verrucomicrobiales bacterium | reverse complement strand
CTGCTCGCTCCTCACATCGATACCGTTTCCGTCCAAGGCATGACGATCGATCCCTTTGCCGCCGAGATCCGTGATGGACGCATCTACGGCCGCGGGGCTTCTGATACCAAAGGGACCATGGCGGCCATGCTCTGGGCCCTGCACGAACTCGGACCGCGCGTGGCGGATCTCAATGTGGACGTCACATTTGTGGGCTTCGTCGGCGAGGAGAACGGTCAGCCCGGCTCCAAGCACTTCGCGAAACACCGTCCAGACTACGATTTCGCAGTGGTCGGTGAACCGACCAATCTCGACGTGGTCTACACGCACAAAGGCACCACATGGCTGCAGGTGGTCGCCCGTGGCAAGTCTGCTCACGGGTCACGCCCTGAGTTAGGTGAGAATGCGATCCTTAAGTTGGCGCGTGCGCTAGATCATTTGGATCGCACGTTGACCCCTATTCTGAAGACGTTCTCGGATCCCGTGCTAGGACACTCGACGATGAATATCGGGCAGTGTCAGGGCGGGAGTCAGCCTAACATCGTGCCAGATAAAGCGACGGCGCGACTAGATTTCCGCCTGACTCCCGGGCTCGCCAAACGTGGTTTGTTAGACCTTTTGCAAGAGCACTTGCCAGACGGCATCGAGATCGAGGGGATCTTGCAATGTAATGCCTTGGCCACCGATCCAGAGCATCCCTTGGTCACGACCTTGGCCGCGGCGGGAAGCGGCCAGAAAGTCGGTGCGCCGTGGTTCTGTGACGCCGCACACTTGGCGGCCGTGGGCATTCCATCGGTCGCCGCCGGACCAGGATCCATCGATCAAGCGCACACGGAAGACGAATGGATCGAAATCGAGGCCTTGGAAAAAGGCGTGGATTTCTATCGAGGTTTCCTTGAAACGTGCTAGCCAGCAATCATGGCCAAGCAGATCAAGAACGCGATCAGTCCCACCCGTGAGGAAGACTTTCCTCAATGGTATCAACAAGTCGTGCGTGCCGCCGACCTTGCCGAGAATTCGGAAGTACGCGGCTGCATGGTCATCAAGCCGTGGGGATACGGCATGTGGGAGCGCATCCAGCAGCAGTTGGATCGTATGTTCAAAGAGACGGGCCACGAGAATGCTTATTTCCCTTTGCTCATCCCTCTCAGTTATCTCGAGAAAGAAGCCGAACACGCCGAAGGATTCGCCACCGAGTGTGCCGTGGTCACGCACCATCGTCTAGAGGCGGAGAAGGGTGAAGACGGGAAGACCAAGCTCGTGCCAGCGGGGAAACTCACTGAGCCTTTCGTCATCCGCCCGACTTCGGAGACCATCATTGGCGCAGCATTTTCGCGTTGGGTGGAGTCCTATCGGGATCTGCCCTTGCTCATCAATCAATGGGCCAATGTGATGCGTTGGGAGATGCGTCCTCGGCTCTTCCTGCGTACCGCGGAGTTCCTCTGGCAAGAGGGCCACACTGCTCATGAGACGGAGAAGGAAGCGCTTGAAGAGACGAACAAGATGTTAGGCGTTTATGAAAAGTTCATGCGCGAGCATCTTGCCTTGCCTGTCCTAACAGGCCGCAAATCGGAGAACGAGCGTTTCCCAGGAGCCGTCGATACCCTCTGTGTCGAAGCCATGGTGCAAGATCGCAAAGCCATCCAAGCGGGGACCTCACACTTTCTTGGACAGAATTTTTCCAAAGCATCTAACATTCAGTTTCAAAGTCGTGAAGGTGGGTTGGAACACGCCTGGACCACCAGTTGGGGTGTTTCCACGCGGATGATTGGCACCGTCATCATGGCCCATGCCGATGATGATGGCCTCGTCTTGCCTCCGCGCATCGCGCCGAATCAGATCGTCATTCTGCCAGTCATTCCCAAGGACGAGCATCGCGAGTCGGTCATGGCAGCCGTGAATCAGTTAGCCATAGAATTGCGTGCCGAACGTTTCCATGACGATCCTATCAGTGTCCGTGTCGATGATCGCGATCTCAATGGCGGGGTGAAGAATTGGGAATGGATCAAGAAAGGCGTGCCGATCCGCATCGAGATCGGGCCGCGTGACCTGGAGAAGGGCACCATCGCCGTCACCCGACGTGATCGTGGGCCCAAGGAGAAAGCATTTCTACCCACCGCAGAATTCGTCGCGGCGGCTGCCTCGACCCTGCAAGAGATCCAGGATGGTCTCTACGAGCGCGCGCTTGCCTTCCGGGAAGCGCATTCGATCAGGCTCGATACGAAAGAAGCGTTCTATGACTTCTTTCAGAATGACTCTTCACTTGGCGGCTTTGCCGTTGCTCACTGGGCCGGGACCAATGAGGACGAAGATGCCTTGAAGAAGGATCTCCAAGTGACGATCCGCTGCATTCCCTTCGATGACAGCTATGCCGAAGAAGGCACCTGTTTCTACACCGGCAAGCCCAGCGCACGTCGGCTTGTCTTCGCCAAATCCTACTAGCGGACGGCGATTATTTCTTCAAGCGGAACGGCGTCCCGCAGTACTTGCAGACGAAGCGACGGTAGATCATCATGTCTAGCACCATCGTCGTGGAATATGATAGGACCGGGTACTTGCGGGCGTTCTGATTCATGCGACAGCGCGCCGTTTGGAACGCGGCACCTTGGCAAAGTGGGCAGCGGATCTTTGAGCCGATGAGGTAGATCAAGAGTCGAATCAAGGAGCCTAACACAAGGCAGGCCAGAGCCCCAACTGCCCAGAGGCGTTGCTGTGCGGGATCACCCTCGAACATCGTTCGGAACAAGGTGTAGGGTAGACTGATCACACACACCCATAAGAGAATGCTCAGTAACATGATCTTCACCACACGTCCCGCGCGTGGGAACGTCCTGGAGTACTTCGTGGCTGGCATTTTCATAGACGCAGGGAGGAGACACTAGCTCCTAGGTCACGGATCATTCAACCCTAGGTCTCAAAGTCAACGGCGAATCCGCCAGAGCTCGCGTTCCTAGCGCGTCACAGGCCAGGGCGTCGAGGGGAAGCCCTCGAACATTCGGTCACTGTAGATCACAAACGCGGCGGCCACGGCGGCGATGACCCATAGAAAAAGGATGAACCACAGTTCCTTCCGCAATCGTTGCAGCGGACGCAGCCGTGTGGATCGGCAGCGGTGAGGGCTCGTGGTTTCCTCGACGCCTGCCGTTTCGCTCTCTGACATAGGCACTAACGGGTGTGCTCGGAAAACGGGTCTAGGCGGAAGGTCCCACAAACGCTTCGTGTGTAGAGATGGCTTGGCTTCACTCGCCAAGGGCTCAGGTTCGGGCGGTGAGACAGGCACGGCCGGAAACGGCTTGATCGTCTCTGGCGCTGGGGTTTCTTGCTTTCTGGGTGGTGGCATGACCACGGAAGGCGCGATGATGGTCGCACCACACACCGGGCAAGGGCCCTCAACTCCCGTTCGGGCTCGTGGGATCTCCAAGACGCTCGCGCAGACAGGACAGTTGAACTTAAGCTGCATGTCTTTTGGCTTATTCGGCAACATCGTCTCAGGGCCCGGCAGATTCATCAGTGAAAGCCTAGCCTCACTGAAAATCTTGAGTATGCGACATCTCAGTTATGAAAATTTCCATTATTTCTCAATAGTGCAGTTCCTGACCCAAGGCCGAGCCACGCAGAACCACAGCAACGGCGGCCCCAACGCACTGACTGTCAGCGCCATCCAAGGCGATTCTTCACCAAGTTGGCCGACCCACGCAAAGCCAAAGCCCATCGGCACACACCCGCAGATCGCTGCAAATGCGAACAGCTTGCAACGCATGCGCGCCATGCCTGCTGTGCACGCCACGACCTCTGCCATGATCGGCAGCCATCGAGACAACGCCACGAGCCAAGGCCCATGCCGATCGAAGACAGCTCGCCCTTGCTCCAATCCTGCCCGTCCGACCAGCCGGTGCACCATCGGCTCACCGATCCAACGGCAAAGCCCATATCCCAGCATCGCACTTCCAAGAGCACCCAGCGAGGCTAACAATCCGCCCAGCGCGACGCCATAGACATAGCCCAAGCCACTCATCACCACCGTCGAAGGCATCGGCAAAAGCAAGTCGCCCACTAGCAACCCGATGCCCACAAGCCAGGCCCATTTCCCAAAGCTCTCCAAGTGACCCACCGTCCACAGCGTGTCCATCCCCTCGCCACAGATCGCGAAAGGAATGATCACAAGGATCCCGAGAAAAAGGACGAGAAAGGTGAAACGCTTCATCTGCCAGTGGTCGAGTCTTCAGTCAGGAAGAAGGCTCGTATTTCCCACCGAGACGGCAAACATTTCCTCGGCTGATTCGCTGGGCTTGCCATCGGGGCATAGGAACACCACCGTTTCTGATGCCTGCACCACCCGAACCGTCCTTCAGCCCCGAAGAGTTGGTGACGCTTGCCGAGGAGACCATCGCAGCCGCCAAGTTTCCTCAGCTCGCGAGCATGGAAGGAGACCAGCCTCGCTTGCGACCCGTGTCACCCGTCAAAGTCGAAGGCTTCACCATTCACATGGCCAATCTCCGATCCTATCAGAAAACGCAACAGATCGCCGCCAATCCCAAAGTGGAACTGTGTTACTTGGCTCCGAATCATGACCAGGTGCGCATCACAGGCATCGCCAAGATTGAGGCGGATGACGCTGTGTTAGAAGCTATTTGGGAGAACAACCCACTCCTCCGCAAGTACCTGGGATCACCTCAGAATCCAGAACTCGTCATCTATCGCATCGAGCCCGTGCAAGTCCGGTTCATGCGTGAATGGGCCTTGCAGTATCACGACGTGCCGTTCGACCATGCGTGACTTCTTGCCCACCGATCGCCCCCTGCTCCTGCTTGCACCCATGCAGGACATCACAGACCTGCCATTCATGCGCGTCATGGAAGCCTTCGGCGGTGGGCCTGACGCCTACGTGACCGAGTATTTCCGTGTCCACTCCGATTCAAATCTTAACAAAGACATCCTGCGTTCCATCGACGAAAACCCCACTGGCAAACCCATCCTCGCGCAGATGATCGGTCAGTCGATCCCAGATCTCGTACGCACCGCCAAAGAACTGGAAGACCATCATCCCGTCGCTGGCATCGACCTCAATCTGGGTTGTCCCGCGCCAGTCGTTTGTAAGAAAGAAGCCGGTGGCGGCTTACTTCGCAAGTTAGACCATCTCGATGCCATTCTCGGGCATCTGCGCGATGCCATCTCTGGCAGATTCACCGTCAAGACCCGTCTAGGCTATCATTCTCCTCAGGAATTTGAAGCACTCCTCGCCATCTTCGCCAAGCATGCCATCAACGCGCTGAGCATTCACGGGCGCACCGTGGAAGAACGCTATCGCACCCCCATCCATCCCGAGTGGATCCGAGCCGCCGTGGATCAGTTGGACTGTCCTGTCTTCGCCAATGGCAACGTCGTCTCCGTAGAGACAGGCCGTGCCTTGCTCGAACGAACCCGAGCCGCCGGGCTCATGCTCGGCCGCGGAGCCATCCGCAACCCCTGGCTCTTCGCCCAACTACGCGCCACTTGGATGGGCACCCCGATGCCCGAGCCAACTCTAAAAGATCTCTATCATTACATCGAGGCCCTCTTTAAAGAGACCAAGAGCCCCAAAGGTTTCGAGGAACGCAAGCACGTGCAGAAGATGAAAAAGTACATGGGATTCATCGCCCAAGGCGTCGATAACGAAGGCGCCTTCGAGCATGCCATCCGCCGAGTCACGACCGCCGATGAATTCTGGCACTTCTGCAAAGCGTATTTGCTCAATCGGCCCCAAGAAATAGCCAGCGACCCACCCCAAGACTCAAGAGTCTTCTGCGGATACGAAGACCTGCTTAACCGTTAGTCACCAGATACTTGATTGATATACGCGGGAAGTTCTCGAGCAGTCGAGTAGAGATCGCGAGCCTCGAAATAATAGGGGCGCGCGTTGAAGGGGAACGGCAGAAATAGAGGCATCTGAAGATAGGCAAGTTCGAACGAACGGCCATTCTCCCAACCCTCTATCATATTTCTGTCGCTCAATATCATTAGCGGGCTCTGCCTCCTACCGGTTTGAAATCCTGCCATTTGATCAAAAGCGAGATTCATTGGGGACACGAGCTGTTATGAACTCTCTTTCTGAAAACGTGAATTTTGAGTTAAGTTCGTGATCGCCAACGATTAGCGGTTTCATTCGCGTTGAAAAAAAAGAATGAGCTTTAACGCGAATGAATTAGAATTTCGAATTCAGTGAGAAAAGGAGGCGAAGGCCTCATTACACTATTGGTCTGGTTATTTACAAAAGGCATTTGAGAAACTCCCTATCCTAAATCCCAAGCAACACGCATCTCAGTTCTCTCCTTTAGCCAAACATCGAAATCGGCAAGGCTCACACGGATTTCTGTATATTTTTGCCAAATGAATGTCTGCGTGAATTCGTGAGCTGAACTGGGCAGTGCCGTTCTCCGACAGCGCTATTCCACGCCGCCTCGCAAATCCACCAAGCCACGCCACGCTTCCAGCCCGGGCGTCTTCAGCTCTCGCGCCCCGCGTTCGCGTTTCACGCGCAGCCGTTCACGGTTCCTTTCGAAGACCTCTTCCACCCACGCCTGGCTTCCCAGAGCCACGCTGTCTGTGAAATAGCGCATCCGCACGCGCACCACCTGCGCCACGTTCAACCCACCCTCCTGACGGGCCACCGTTGCCACCGCCTTCGGGTGATGGGTTCCTCGCCGCTTGCGGTTCGACACGTCCTCCAACGCGCTTTCTTCCCCCACGCCATGCAGATACTTTCGGTAGAACGCTTGATACCGTTTCCAGCTTCGCCCGTCTCGGGACTCGCCTGGCTTCATCACGTCGAACCCTCTCATTAAGCCCACGCGCCGGGCCTTGTTCCCCGCCACCGCCTCACCATAACCGCTCCAACGGTAATCTTTGGGATCTTTCACCAAACCGGCACGCACTGGGTTCAGATCAATGTAAGC
>JBLHHN010000343.1:0-6915 GCA_047616785.1 Verrucomicrobiales bacterium | reverse complement strand
GGCCGCCATTAAACTTGCCGGGCTGCTCAGACACCATCTTGTTGATCACCTGATTTGGGTGGGTATTCTCATAATTGACTACAGGGCACCTCCGGAAACCTGCTGTGGGAATGGGGCGCAGAGAAAATTCCCGCTGGCGAGGCGATAAACGCTAAGCCATCTGGGGATAGTTGGAGCTTTAGCAACGAAGACAGCGGGGATTTCATCAAACACTAGCACGCATGAGGCTTCCGGAGGTGCCCTGAAGCGGCTCCGTTCTTCAAGAATCACTTCGGCCGCAGTCCAATCACTAAAAGAAAGACGTTCAAATGGAAACCAAGACGCTCGGAATACTCACTGTCTCTCAAGCTGCGAACTACCTCAATATTCCACAACCCACCCTCTATCAACATCTTCGCGAAGGACGTCTCCCCGGTATCCAAATTGGTGGTCGATGGCGGATCGAGACCAAGGTGTTGCAGCGATTTCTGGGTCTTGAAGATCGAGAAAATGAGGAGGAAAATCCAACATCTCGGGTACCACCGAACTTCAGGCAAAAAGAAAACACCGCATCAAAGTCGAATGAGCTGGAGCAGTTGTCTGCTGAGAATAAGCGTTTGCGGGCGATCATCGCTGAACAGCGGCTCGAATTACACGAATTGGAGGCCGACAAGGGCACCCTCGTTTTCCGAGAAGAACCGTCTTCCGAATAGCATTTCTGCACTTTCTGTTTTCCAAAGATCAGTTTCTTCTCTAGGGGTTCCGTCAAATTGATCTGATCTTATGTCTGTCGTTACCTCTGTTTCCACAAACCTTCGCCGAGGAATGGCGATCAAACATAAGGGCGACTCTGGAGTCCTTCTTGAAGTTGAGCATCGCTCGCCCGGGAAAGGCGCGGGATTCGTCCAAGTGATTCTTCGGAGCTTTGCATCTGGCAAAACGAAGGACATGCGCTTCGCGGCAAGCGAGAAAGTCGAAGTCATTCAAACTGAGCGCCAGAAATTGGAGTTCAGCTACAGTGACCCATCGGGGTATTATTTCATGGATTCCCAGACCTATGAAACGATCGCACTTCCGGCTTCACTCCTTGGTGGTTGCGAAGATCTGCTCATCGAGAATCTCCAATGTGAGGTCCTATTCGTCGAAGGTTCTCCCGTTAGTGTGGAGCTGCCGCCCAATGTCGAACTCCTCATCATTGAGAGCCCAGAAGGGATCAAAGGCGACACCGCGAACAATCCGACCAAGGCTGCTAAAGTCGAGACAGGTAAGGAAATTCAAGTGCCCCTCTTCATCAAAGAAGGGGACCGGGTGAAGATTGACACCCGAACAGGTAAGTACGTGAGTCGCGTGTAATCGCCCGCGCTAATGGCCGGCGCTCGCAAGTCCTCTGGAAAGAACGTCGGCCCTCGGGCCAAGAAGACGGTTTCTAGGTTACGTACGCCTCAAAAGAAGAAACGGGCCGTATCCAAAGAACCAGTCGCGGAGAAGAAGCGCGCTTCCAAGCGTTCGAGCCCACGGATCGCCCAACCTGCTCAAGGTTGGCTACCAACCCTGACCCGAGTATTGGTCACGGTTCTGCTGATCGGATTGGTAATCGTGACCATGGAGACTTTCTTCGAAAGCATCGCTGCCGTGCGAGGGGTCGGCTTTTGGAAGACGGCACCGGTCTATTTCTTTGGCATCGGGATGGGAGTCTTGCCGATCCTGCTTTGGGGATTCCGCGAGGGACTTCTCTATCTGTATGTCTTTGGGCACGAGTTCACCCACGTGATCTTCATCTACCTATGCGGAGGAAAAGTCTATGGCGATATCCGTGTGTCGACTCAAGGTGGGCATGTGGTGACCAATAAGACGAATTGGTTGATCTCGTTGTCACCCTATTTCGTGCCGTTCTATACCGTCATTGCCGCCAGTGGATTTCTACTCGCCCGTCCCTTTGTAGATTTAAATAATACCCTGAGCCTCATGGGTTTAGACTTTCAACCGATCTATTTCCTCTATGGGCTGATCGGATTCACCTGGGCCCTACATATTTTTTATACCCTGACGATGTTGGCGAAGAACCAGCCCGATTTGCACATGAATGGCACTATGTTGTCTCTGTTAGTGATCTATTTGGTCAATAGTATCATCGTCATGTCCTTCGTTGCCTTTGCTTCTAGCAATTTCACTTTACGAGGATTCATCGCTGCTTGGTTCACCAATGCGCACGATGCGATCAATGTGGTTTTGATCCGAGTCGCCGGAATGATCTGGTGATTCCCCCACCCCACCTTAGCTTCCTAAAAAATGACCATTGCTCATGACCTTCCTCGAATCGTAGCCCCATCAATTCTCGCCTCCGACTATGCGTGTTTTGGTGCTGAAGCTGCTGATGCCAAACGTGCTGGCGGCGACTGGCTTCACCTCGACATCATGGACGGCCATTTCGTCAACAACATCTCCTTCGGCCCTGATACAGTGAAGGCGATTCGCCCACACACAGATCTGTTCTTTGATGTCCACCTGATGATCACCCGCCCTGATCTGTACTGGGAGCGCTTTGCAGTCGCAGGTGCCGAGGGCATCACGGTGCATGTGGAAGCGGAGCACGATGTGGGCAAGACGCTCGACGCGATTCGGGCCAAGGGCTTGAAAACGGGCCTCGCGCTCAACCCAGCCACTCCATGGGAAACCGCCCTTCCATTTCTCGATCAACTCGATCTTCTACTCGTCATGACCGTGGTGCCAGGGTTCGGTGGGCAAGCCTTTATTCGCGAGACCCTGGCCAAGATCCAGGCCGCCGCGGAAGCGCGTCAGAGGCGCGAATTGCACTATCACATTCAGGTCGATGGCGGGATTGATGCGCACACCGCGGTCGATGCGACGGCTTCTGGCGCCAATGTCCTCGTCGCCGGAACCACGATCTTCAAAGCGCCTGATCGCGCAGCTGCGATCCTAGCACTGCGCGAAGCAGGCTGTTAGTCCATTTCTTCAAGATCACTGATCTTGGCCCGATCCTTCTCCGCCTCTTCCTCGTGACCGAAGGCTTCATGAACGGCGGCGCGGGCCTCGAGATAGCTGGAATTGAGAGGGGCCTCTTCCAGTGCTGCCGAGAGATCGCTGATCGCACCGGGATAATTCTCCAGCGCAGAACCTCGCAGAGAACCGCGCAGAAAGTAAGTTCTGGCATCCTTCTCTAGCGCAAGTGCCTTGCCGAGATCGGCTTCCAGCTCCTCGGACACGATCGGGAAGCGCCTAGCGATCATTTCTCCAAGAGCCGCACCATCCAAATCCTCTTGGTCACCGCGATTGGCTACGGATGCGGGATCGATCATCAGCTGAGGATTCGCCATGAGAAACTCCGCACGGTCTACTAACACACTGGCATCATGGGGATTCAATCTAGCCGCCTGAGTATAGGATTCCAAGGCGCGACGCTCTTGCCCTGGAAAGCTTTGCAATGCATAGGCACGGGCGGAAAAGACGTCATCGTTATTGGGGCAGAGCTTCTCAGCCTGATCGAAATCATTCAGCGCAAGGGTAAGACGACTGTTCTCGCCCAACCCTTTCAACGCTCTCTCAAAGGCCTTGGAGTTTCCCCGGATGCTATCAAGAACGGTGAGACCATCGTTCTGAAGCAACCCTAAAAGAACGGGCCATTCCTCCTCCATCGACCAGACGAGATACGTGTACCCTCGCGCGAGATACGTACCTACGCTGCGAGGATTCAGCTCCAAAGCTCGATTCAACATGGCCAATCCATCATTTCGAGTTTCCGCTTCTCCTGCCAACAGATCCCCGAATGCTTCAAGGGCAATACTCTCATTGGGACCAATCTGAAGGGCGTTCCGTGCGTGTTCGAAGGCCTTCTTCCGATCGTGAAAGGCCGTGTCCTTCTTCGAATAGGTGTAGGCCAAGCCGACCTGTGCTAACAGATTGTCGGCATCGAGTTCGATGGCACGCTTGTAATCTCGTAGCGAATCCTCAGGCTCGCCCATGCCAGGGTGACCTGGCAGATCTCCGCGAATCCGAAAAGCGTCCGACAACTTTGGCGCGAGTGACACTGCCTTGTCTGCATCCGCTTTGGCTTTCTTCGGATCGTAGAAACGGGCGTCCCAGCCCGTGTAGACATCGGCTCGTGCAATGTAAGCCGTCACATTCTCCGGCTCAAGTTCCAGAACTCTATTGAAATCTGCCAGAGCATTCTCATACTCAAATGTCCGCCAAAGATAATACATACCGCGGTTTATCCGCGCCTTCACATCATCGGGCCTAGCCTCGAGGGCACGGCCGAGACTCTCGAGGACCGCAGCGTCTTCCTTAGAATCAGCGAAGACGTGCGTCGGCGAACCGAGCAAAGAGAGAGCGAAAAGAGACCAAAGGAAACGAGCCATGATCCCAATTCTACCGGGTTGGGCCTAACTGTCTAGACCTTGGTCAGGTCATCCCACGGGCCCGTGATGGCCAGGGTGATCCCTGGATTCTGGATGTTCACAAAGAGCGTCCCGTGATTCGGAGCAAAACAGACGCCGCACAGCTCGGAATTTCCCTCATAGCTGCTTCGCGCAAGCGTGTAAATTTCCCCGTTAGGTGTGACGCCCCGGAGGAATTGCTCATTGGCACCATCCTCGGAAAGCACCACATCACCCCAGGGGGCGACCGTGAGATTGTCACCGTACTCTAGTAAATTGGTATTGTTAGGCTCTAAATAAAGCGTCAGAGTGCCGGGTTGGTTCTTCTCATCATCGGTGCCTTCCGCAGGGCTCGGACGGTAGATGAAGATCTGGCCACCCTTGGCAATGCCACCACTGGTGCAGGCAATGTAGATCTGGCGATTCCCGTACCACATCCCCTCTCCTCTTGCGAAACGAGCCGCTCCCGCTTTATAAGCGTCCCCGCGAAGCTTGTCCTCAGAGTTATCGATGTCTTCCAGTGTCATCCATTCCACTTCCAGAGCTTCGCCCACAGGGATCTTCTCTTTATCCGTGTCAGGCCAATTCCGTGTATCGCAGGACTTGCGGCCCTTCACCACAAGCGCTTGGAGAACGCCGCCTACCTTGAGATTGCCAGGCTCTTTAGGGATGTAGCGAGTGATCAGACCATCATCGCGATCTTCTGTTTGATAAACGATCCCACTCTTCGGATCGACCGCCACCGCTTCGTGATTGAAACGTCCCATCTCTTTCAGAGGAATGGGATCGCACAGGCCAACTTCGTCGGTGGCTGGCACTTCAAAATTGTAGCCATGGCGATGCTCCAAGTAGTTAGGCTCTTTCTTCGGCTCCTTGTATTCTTTGCCTTCTTTCTCTGCGCGTCTCTTTGCCTTAGCGATCTTTCTGGCTGCTTGTTTCGCCGCCTTGCCTTTTAAGGGCTCGTCCGGTTTGATCACTGTTTCTTCGCAAGTAATCCAAGTTCCCCAAGGGGTGGGTCCGCCCGCGCAGTTCCTTGCCGTACCTGCTAGACTGAGAAATTGCTTCTCCACTTCCTCTGATTTCGGGTTGTAAACCACATTGGTCGTCCCTCCGATCTGAGGTCGGACCCCCTGCCCTTTGTCGAACACGCGCTTCGAATCCACCTTATCGAGGAGTTCATTGGTGATTCCAAATGGGCTCCCGAAGGTCTGATCGTCATCCAACTCGTGGTTCCTGACCAGGATCACTCGACCATTCTTGCCCTCAAACGCCGCCATCCCGTCGGGACGACCTGGCGTGCGAAGACCATCATCCATAGGATCTCCCGTGATCGATAGCACCTTGTAACTGAAGCCCTTCGGAAGATCGAGGATCCGGGCGGGATCAGGAACGAGTTTCCCATACTTGGGGACCTCGCTGCTGTATTCCTGCAAAAGCTTGGCCTGAGCCGAGCTCATCAAGAGCCGCTCCAAGCCAAGAAACCCAGCGGTGATGTAGCCACTATCTTTGAGAAAATGTCGACGGGATGATTTCATAGTTCTGAATTACACTAAATTTGATAATTAACAGATTGCAAGCGCATTGCCATCCCGCCTTGGAGTCAATTCCGACACAACTAGAAAATGAAACGTTGAACAGCAAGAAAGACGCTAAGGAAAAGGATAGGCTTTAGATTTCGAAAGACCGACAAGCATCCCTAACAATCCATCCACTAGCTTCGAGCGCACGTTGAGCCCCCTCTTCATCCGCACCCGTGATGTCGCCAACGATGCGGAGGGCGCGTTTGCGAAGTTTGGCGTTGGAGGGGTTGAGGTCGATCATGTGATTGCTGAGGACTTTGCCAGAGTGAGTCATGGCCAACGTGGTGATCATGTTCAGGATCAGCTTGGTCGCGGTCCCCGCCTTGAGTCGCGTGGAGCCGGTGAGAATTTCCGGACCCGTGTTCGGGGCAATGACTTGATCCGGCAACGGATGGTCCTTGTAGGCAGGGTTGCAACAAAGGAGGACGGTCGTGGCACCGCGCTCCTTGGCCTCTTGCAAACTGCCCCACATAAAAGGCGCATACGCACTGGCAGAAATGCCAACGACCACATCCTGGGCGGTCACATGGCGGCTGGCGATGGCACGTCGACCACAGCCATGGTCGTCTTCGGCGCCTTCCACCGCGCTCCACAGCGCCGTGCGGCCGCCTGCGATGATGCCTTGCACTTGATCGTAAGAGACGCTGAAGGTCGGCGGGCATTCGCTCGCGTCTAACACTCCCAGACGCCCGCTCGTTCCTGCGCCGGTGTAAATGAGGCGACCACCTTCGGCAAACGCACGCACCACCCGATCAATGGTCCAGGCAATGGCCGCCGACTCCTCGACGATGACACGCGAGATCGACTGGTCTGCGGTGATCATGAGGTCGACCCCTTCTGTAACCGACATGTCAGACAGTTCCGCCGAGAGCGGGTGACGCTGCTCGGTGGGTGCTGAAGTGACAGGGCGCCAATCCATCCCCACTGGGGTGCTCGTCGGCTCCACTTCGGCGATTCGAATG
>JBLHHN010000342.1:0-6992 GCA_047616785.1 Verrucomicrobiales bacterium | reverse complement strand
AAACGCTGAAAGCGCATTCGTGTCCAGGATCACGGGCGTTCCTCCAGCGGATCGATCGCGCCAAACTCCTGGATCCTCTGGGTCTCTTCACGATTCTCTGCTGACTCTCCAAAAGCGCCGAAATAGCGCATCCTTGCCGGTTCCGAGCTTTCGACTTCCTGATCTTCCTTGATCAGCTTGGGGATTTCCCATCAGCTTCTCCCGGAGAGCTTCCGTAAAGAGTTCCTTCAGGGTGCGTCCTTGCCGAGCGGCAGCAATCTTTGCCCCACGGAAAAGGTCATCTGGCAATTCGAGCGTGGTTTTCATGCTCCATATTCCCATATTTATGGGACGACGAGAATACTGCAGTGACGCTGAACGGCAGCGGCAGCAGCGATCCGGACGGTGACGTGCTGACGTATGCGTGGGCACAGACCGGCGGCTCAGCCGTGATACTTAGTACCGTGGGAACTGCAACGCCCAGCTTTACCGCTTCCTTCGTGAGCGCGGTTGGCGAGGACTTCACATTCGAGCTGGCGGTGGACGACGGCTACGATGGCACCGCAACCGACTCGGTCGTGGTGCATGTGCAGAACATCAATGATCCACCGTTGGCCCCTGCTGCAGAGCCAACGACAGCGCTCCTCTGGCCGCTGAATCATGGCCTGGTGGCTGTGGGAATCATCGGCGTGACGGACCCAGACAACAACGCAACGATTACCATCGACAGCGTCTTTCAGGACGAGCCGACCAACGGCCAAGGCGACGGCGACACAGACATTGATGCGTTCATTAACGCCGATGGTACCGTGCTCATTCGCGCTGAGCGCTCCGGCAACGGTGACGGTCGTGTCTATCACATCCACTTCACCGCCTCGGACCTCGAAGGGAGCGCCTCGGGTGTCGTTACCGTAAGTGTGCCCAAGAAGAAGAAAGCCACAGCCATCGACGGTGGCGAACTCTTCGACTCGACGCAGTAAGTAACGTCGGTTTCGACTAACGATATCGTAGTTTAGGGGGCGGAGTTCGGAAGGGCTCGGCCTCTTTTCTTTTCTGTTCATGTTAAAGGTGCCGAAGACACCTACACTCACAGTTTTTAAACAGCACCTTGCGGAATGGTAGCTTCATCGGCGAGCCAGTGTGCATCTGTAGTTCCGAGCACGCCTTCTTCAATCCGGCCTTGGGTGTCCTCGTCGACCAAGGCGCTCATAAGATGGCTGTTGATCGTCTGGGTGATCGCGGGGCCACGGGTAATGATGTTGAGACGGAATCTGTCAGAGCTCTGTGAATGCCAGCAACTCCTGCCCATGCAAGCGCCCGAAGGCAGCGATGAAGGCGGGATGACCAAGAGCGTGGAAGATTCCGATGCTGCGCATCGGAATATCGAACTTTGAACGTCTAACATCGACCCGAAGCTTCCAATGCCATCTTCAGTTTATAGGGTTAGTCTAGAGACTCGCCGGAGGTGAGTAAGGCTTCCCGAAGTTGAACATTGTGAGGATGATTGAGAGCAAGGACCTCCACCGTGGTTCGACCAATCGGAGTCTTGCCCACTAGTAGAGGGCCATTCGACTGAAAATGATCCTTCCGCTCATCTTCGCGTGGATGATACAAGCGAACAAGATCTCGGGACACCGGGTCGATACTCGCAATGTTGGGTCCTTTGTGAGAGCTGCACCAGAAGCAACTCAGACAGAGGTTGTCTAACGTTGTTCCGCCTCGATGCTGGCGCGCAATGATGTGATCGATGGGGAATGTGTAAAACGGATCGCAATCTTGCCGAAGCCGACAATACTCACATCTATTCTCAGCTCGTGTGTGAACGTGTCGCTTCAGTCTTTTCTCCATCGACTAAGTCAGGACGCTTCCTTCAAGACACATCGCGCCTTTGCTTGAAGAAGCGCGATGAAACGACCTGTTGCTATCAAGGCATCGTATTCGTCTCTCTCATTAGGGCTCAGTAAGCCCTGTGAGGACTTTGCCGCGTAGGACTCCATCCGATCTTGAACAGCCTCAGGGGCACGCAACTCAAGAAGCCTAGCGGCAACATCTGAGGTAAGGCAATCGCCCACTGGGTCGAACAGCTCCTGAACCAATGAATGTTCCGACATGAGGCATACAGAATGAGCGAACATTCGGCTATCGGCGACCCCGATATACCTATATACCTGCCTCTACAAGCGCCGAAGCGTCGCTTGCTCTGCTTGACGGCCAATGATGTTTTCTTTCATGTTGGTGGCCAAAGCGTACCCATTCAACCGAGTTTTGGCCAACATAATTCTTTGAGTTGGCCAAAACGTCCGTTTAAAGTAAGATTTGGCCATCAACGCTAGTAGTATCAATCTTTAAATGATGGATGATCGCTAACTAACGTTCTATCATGTGGGCGATGCTCCGTCATCGCCGACTTCTTTGGAACGCGCTCGCACACCGAGAAATCTACGGCGCCGACGCAGCGTCGCCCGATAGGACTGCTTCCACCACCTTCGACGTGTGTCGGCCTGCAATGCCCTCCCTATCATTCTAAACCTGACACTCTACTAGGCACTCATGGAGAGAGGAACCACCAAGGATTGGAGAACAAGATCATTGAGCCCGAGTTCACATCGACAAATGAAGGGAGCGTTGAATGTCGAGAGCGATTAGGCGGATTGCTTCGTTACTACGACCGGGATGCCGCATGAATGTAGGGCGATTCGAGTTTCCGGACACTACGGGGGAACTCTGTCAGAATCCCACATCTCGCGGCAATGATTAACGTAGACCGCCATCCCGACTTTGAGTCCGCGGCCGATCGAAGTTCCGCAACTTACGCCGCAATCGAATCTCTGGACACGACACGATTGCTTGTGGGCACGGCTCTCCGCACGATACTGGGGGCTTTCCTTGAGATGACTGAGCCCACACCCCACCCCCAACGCCGGCGCCGCATAGCGTTGTCTTCCCCGCCCTCTCCTTCCAACGGTGCCGGGCCGGGCAAGCCCGGAGACAAGACGAGACCAGTGGCACCTACAAAAGCAGAGACGCGACTGTTGCCTGCTTTCCCCGGGCTTTCCCCGGACCGTATCCACGTTCCCAAGACCATGGCTGAATGCAAGGCTGCCGCAGACGAACTGTTAGCCGCAGAGATTGCTGGATTTGATACCGAAGCCAAGCCGACCTTCAAGGTTGGTGAGAAAAGTGGCGGCCCACATGTCGTTCAGTTTGCCCTCACGGACAGAGCCTTCATCTTCCAACTTCACCGAAGCGAATGCGAGAAAGTGGCGGCCGAGCTCATCGCTTCCAAGCGCGTGTTGAAGGTGGGCTTCGGTTTGAAAAATGATCGTGCCCAAATCCGGAGCCGACTGGGAATCGAACTCAACCACGTTCTCGATCTCGATCAGTGTTTTCGCAAACTGGGCTACCGTGGCCAGATCGGCGTCCGCAGCGCCATGGGTGCCTTGCTTAATCTACACTTTCCGAAGTCCAAATCCATCACCACCAGCAATTGGGCCGCTGCCAAACTCAACCGGCGGCAACTTCTCTATGCTGCCAATGACGCCTTTGCCGCCCTGAAAATCATGGAGGCCCTCCAACGAGAGGGAGATCTCGAGTAGTGACCTGTCATTGCCCTTAAGCATTCCTAACTAATTGGCTTTTGAAACACGCCCTACGGACCACTTTTAGAGTTGTTAGAAGCCCGCTCCTAGGAGAGCTGACTCCCAGAAGCCCCGTGTTCAGAAAGTTTCCAAGTGTGGAAACGATCGAAGGCCACTTCAACGCATCGTGGTGGTCGGAAGAGATCCGAATCAAGCAAGTCCGCTGCTTCCTTGCTACGAGCCCTACTTAACCCTCACAAGCTTGATGATCCGGCCGTCGACATTCCAGTCCTGGACATAGAGGTTGCCGTTTCTGTCCCAATAGGAGCCGTGGGTGCCGCTGAAAACACCTTCGATCCAGTCTTCCTGCTTCACGCCGTGTGCGCCCCGTTTCTTGGGGTCGGCGTTGTGTCCGAGAACGGCCATGATGGTGTTGCTCTTGTCGAGAATCACCACTCTTCCGTGCAGATCCGGAACGGACACATAGTCCCCTTGCACGGCGACGGATGTCGGCATGCCGAGGCCGGTGACGACCTCCGCGATGAACTTCCCATCCAGATCGTAATGCAGCAAACGTCCCTTCGGCTTGTGGTTTCGATCGCAGATCAAGAGGCGCGGAGGATCGTAACGGCTGTCCAGCGTCATGCCATGGGCAGTGTTGAACTGCTGGAGGTCGTTTCCTTTATCCCCGAAGTGGCTTAGATACTTTCCGCTTTTGTCGAATCGGAAGATCACGTTGCTCGCGTATCCATCGGACAAATAGATGTCGCCATTCGCGGCGACGGTAATCGCGGTGGGATTGAACTGGAAGGGGCTGAGTCTGGAGTCTTTCGGAAACGGCAGTTGAAGAACCACCTCTCCGTCACTGGCTCGAAACTTGATTCCCTCACGATCCATGTTGCGCGCGGCGTAGATGTATTCTGTGCCGTCCTCCTCGCGAATTTCCATGTCGTGCATGTTGGAGTGTTGCTCGTCAACGTACGAGCGGATCACTTTGCCCTCGGGTGAAAAGACGACCAATCCCTTGTTGGCGCTCACATAGATGCTGCCCCCCTTGTCAATCACTACACCGCCGTGAGTGGCGCCGAGAACGGATTTCCCGTCGTCGCCCAGCCCCCATCCGGGAACGGTGTCGAAGGTCATGATACCATTGCCCATTCGCACGGGCTTGGTTTCGTCCGCGCGGCCGGTGAGTGAGAGTTGGCTCAACAGGGCGGCGATGGTAAGGAGTCTGAATAGTTTATTCATCGGATGAATCGTGGTTAGTGAACTGTAAGAGTTTGTTGCAGCTTTTTAGCAAGTCCACCGGATCCGGGAGTGGTTGTGCGCAGTCGTGAAGATGGTTTGCTGACCGCAGGAGAGTGCGTTCCGCCGGACCGAGACGCAAGATCTAAACCGGTTCATGACATTCTTGGCGTTTCTCGAAGCCGGACAGCAACTGCAGGGCTCTCCCGGCTTTTGGTGTATAAGTTAACACAAGGGCATATTATGAAACCTCCACAAGCATGAGCGCCTCAATCTGGTCTGTCTATATCATCCGCTGCGGTGACGGAACGCTCTATACTGGCATCACCACCGATATCGACCGACGGTTTGCTGAACACAGATCCCAGGGGCCTAAGGGGGCTAAATACACTCGTAACAAACTCCCGTTAACAATCGTCTATCAGCGGGAAGTAGGCAGTCGCTCGGAGGCCAGTAAGGAGGAGCTTCGAATCAAGTCGCTGACTCGAAGTCAGAAACTCGCACTGATTGGCTAGTGATGCCCAGTTCGCTTCCGGTGTCTGCATGACTAGCGGGTGTGCGTCTATCCCCTAACGGAAACTTCAACGACATGAGGTCGCCGGATTTCCGCGAAACGTTCACCTATGCAGCGACGCAGTTGGCAGCCTTCGAGCTGGCCTCGCCTTTGGTTTCAGCTTTGGAGGAATTAGCGTGAGATTTCTGAGATTCGCCGTTGAGTGGCCAATGAGTCGGAAGAAAGCAACAGCAGCGGGTTCTGGAGATGAGCCCCCCCCTAACGTTTTTGGAGCCTTGGACGTACTCGGCAACCTGCCTGTGGGTCCGGAGGACTCTCTACCCGTGATCCCGGTGAAAACCTCCAAACATCGGCAGAAGAATACCAGTCGTGGTCGCGTAGACATCATCCGCCAGACGGCGCATCGCGGTGGCAAGGCGGTCACGGTCGCCAAGAACTTCACCGGGATCGGGCTTGCTGAGAAACAGGATCTCGCGAAGACGATGCGGAAAGCCTGCGGTGTAGGCGGCACGGTGAAAGATGGCTGCATTGAAATTCAGGGTGATCAGCGAGATAAGGTGAAGCGCATTCTAACAGAGGCTGGCTTCAACCCGGTTTTCTCCGGCGGGTAAGTGATGTCTCTCACTCCAGTTGCAGGCGCTCACGGCGGAAGCTGCCGCCTACTCGGAGACAACGGCTAAGAAAACCATGTGCCCGTCGTAGAAGAGAAGAGAAGCGGATGGGTCGCAATAGGGCTCAGCAACCAGGGCATGATGAGCCAGCGGGACTTGGTTGCCACTAGCAAGTCCAATGAGTAGGGACGATACGTTGGCGTGAGGTGAAACGCCACACGTCTCCATGAGCCCCACTGCGAATAGGTGAGCAATCCAGAGCAACGAGACTTTGGCATACGGCGTAGTGTCCAGAAATTCGACTGCCGCATGAATTGCTGAGCTTCAATTGTTTGTGGATTCTCTGGAAATAGGATTTCTCACTGTATTTCATCGGTCGTCGACTGCAAGATTCCGAAATGGACGTGTTCAGACTATGCTCGTGTCTCTGGCGGGCTGGATGAACCGCCAACAGGAGCATGTGATCGACTACTTGCAGGAGGAGATCCGAGTTCTGAAGGAACAACGTGGGAGGACGCGAATGAAGTTCACCGACGATCAGAGATGCCGCCTAGCACGCAAGGCCAAACGAATTGGCAGCGGTCTATTGAAGGAAATTGCGAGAGTGGTGACGCCGCAAATGTTGCTTGCTTGGCATCGCAAGCTGATCGCCAGGAAATACGATTCGAGCGGGAAGAGGAGGGGAGTGGGGCGCCCTCCGACCAAAGACGAGCTTTCGTGGTCTTGTGGTGAGAATGGCCGAGGAGAATCCGGGATGGGGTTATACGAGATTGCGAGGAACGATAGCGGAGATTCTCAAACAGTCAGGATTGGAGCCTGCCCCGGAGAGGGACAAGAAAAGAACCTGGGGCGAATTCCTGAGAACGCACTCGGAAACGTTTCACCCGAAACTTTTCTCAATCAGTACTTTCACAATCAGAAACTCGATCCAAACTAACTTTCTAGCCAGCTTTCGCGGTAGCGAAAGCCGTTGAGGCGCTCTGCTGGACAAGCCGCCCCGTTCAGCTTTCTCGTTCGTGGATTCCATGGCGCGAAGTTCTGAATCTGGGCCCATCCACGAATCAG
>JBLHHN010000341.1:0-7056 GCA_047616785.1 Verrucomicrobiales bacterium | reverse complement strand
TTGTCGGCTCGATGGGCTGCCCTTGGTGGACGATGAGATCACTCGGCAGGCAGTGCGCGCACTGACACCTCCTGTCGATGAAGGCATGCGTGCTGCGTGGAATGTCTTTCGTGTCATAAGTGAACGACAGATAAGATCTCTAGACGAGACCTCTGCACACCTGACCGCAGGCACGGCGGATGAAGGCACTTGGCCTGGGCTTCCTAAGAACTTTGTCAAACAGGTGAGCCTGTTCATAGAAGGCCAAGTGGAAGGCTACGTGCCGCCACTTGTGCGAGCGACCGCGATCTATGCTTATGTGAGAGAGGCGCTGGATGGCTGGCCGGCCGGAGGGAGAATGGCGCGTGCGATCTTTGTACGGAGCGCCGTCGATCTTGGCATCTCGGTGATCTCCACCCTCGCTTGGTCGAAAGTCCTAGAACGTGCCCCGAAGAAGCTGAAGAGGACTTTGAAACAAACGCTCAGTGACGATCATGATCTTACTTACTTTCTTCTGCACCATCTCGAGACGCTCGAACTCGCGTTGCAGGAACGTGACCTCCGATCTCATCGCAAACGATTGGCCGAATCGGAACTTTCGCCCTCAGCTCCGACTGAGTCTCTCAATGAACGTCAACGGGTGATCTTGCATCGCGCAAGGCATCAGCCGGATACGATCTTTACGATTGGCGTGCATCAGGAGGCGCATGGGATCGTTTATGAAACGGCGCGCAAGGACTTTTTAGAGCTGGTTAGGTTGGGTCTGTTTCATCAAGAGAAACGTCAGCGGAAGTTTGTCTATCGAGTGGCCGCTCGTGCCGATCCGTGAAGGAAAACCATGAATGACACGCATAGAATCGACACGAAAGTTCCATTGTCAGGGTCGTAGGCAACGCAGGCGAAAAGGTTGGAACCGCGAATAGACGCCAATGCGTGCGATTCGAGAGGGCGTCCTGTCTTCGGATTTCCGTTAGACAGGGTCTGCGAAGCGGTCGGCGACGATCTTGCGGGCTTCGTCCAATGAGAGTTCTGGAGGCAAACTCAGGTAGACCGAGATGTAGGCGATATCGCGGGCGGTGTAGCTGCTAAGGCCGAAGATGTTCGCTCCGAGATAGCGGTAGATCCGGTAAGTCAAGGCATGGAGAAGACCGATGCCTTGGTTAGGCGTTTCCATCTTGAGTTCGTAGCGACCATTCTCGTCCCAGGCTCGCAGGTCGATGGTCTCCCGGATAGGGACGAGATCGGACTCCTCGTCCTCGCCGATGTAGAGGTGCCCGCGAATAACTTCGTCAAGAAATTTGGTCAGCTGTGGTCCTGTGGATCTGTCAGGTAAGATGACGTGAAAGAAATCGAGCGCGAGTCCGTAGCGGCCCGCCGAGAAGAGATGTGCTTGTAAAAGAGAGATTCCTTCGGAAGCCAACGCGCCTGTGATGGAGGCCGCCAGTCCACGATAGTCCTTGGCAGCGACACCGATGATCGTGGAAGGACCGTCCCAAATGATCCTAACCAATGGGCCTTTGTTAGGCTTCTCTGTGAGTTCGATCAAGTGGTAGCAGAAACGGTGGGAGAATTCGCTGTAGGCGCCGGTGAAAACTCCTTTCAAATCCTCGAACACATCCAAGTGATCTGGCGTGAACCCAGCTCTCACAAGTTGCTCCTCCATGCTTGGTGGCGGATGGTAGGTCGACATCGCCTTGACGTACAACTCCTTGATGTTGAAGCCCTCTGCCGTGTGCGCTGGACTCACATCAGGAGAGATCCACTCCGCCTGGTCAGATTTGGTGAACACAAAGAGAGCACGCAGCCAACCCTCTGACTCACACAGATCGACGAAACGGTGGACTTGCTCAGCGGGATTGTAGCCTACCCGAGCAAACTCGCGGAGGGCACGGCGATTCTGGATGAGGAATTCTGTTAACGATAGGGTTTCCTGAGAGAAGCCGCAGTTCGTTCCATAGATCTCGTAATAGTCTTCTACCAGAATCCCTGAAATGCCGGAGGTTAGACGTTCATACAGTGGCCGTGTCTCATCCTTACGAACCAAGAGATCCTGGGTGGTCACCGGAAGTCGTTTCGTTTTCAAGGCGAGCTTGATGGCTGCCAAATGGTCCGCATCAAGCAAAGCGGCTTCCACTTCGACTCGGAGGTTCTTGCCGAAATCGCGTAGCTTCACCTCGGAGACGGCTTGAGCGAGAAGTTGCTTCCCTTCAATCACATAGTCCTCAAGAATGCGGATCTTCTGACGTTCCAAGGCTCCTCGCAACGAGCGCTTCTCGTCCATGACCCGGCCGTCCAGTGAAGATTCGAACTTGGCGTAGCCTGGGAAAAGCCTTTCTTCGGCACCATCGGTCCCTGCGAGAAAAGCGAAGACGTTCGCGAGGCCGCCACGCTCTTCGTAAAAGAGTGAGGCGAGTTCAGGAACGGGCACGAGCCACTCACCGATCTCTGAGAAGGTGGTGTGCACTTCAGCGGGATCGATCTTCAGACCATAGCGCTGGGACGCTAGCATCAGTGAGAGAGCGGCGCTGCTCCTCTCTTCGGCACTTGGCGCCCAATCTGTAGGCGAACGGTAGATCAAACCTCCCAAGCCTAAAACCATGCGACTTCCTTGGCTTACCGGTCGTCCTTCCTTGAGGATGGTCTGGATGATGCCCCGAGCAAAGCGGCCCACGCGGCGGCGGGCGGAAAGCAACCGTGAGCGAACTCCGTTGTCGAAATCGTAGCGCTCAAGTTCACTCGCCCCTTGCCCTAACAGTTCACCGAACGCTGTGAAATCATCGAATCCGAGCACATCCTCAGGGTGGCTGCCAAGGGCCGCCCGCTGGGGCATGTCGGGATGGCGGAGTTGGACCACACTGCGGATGCGGAGCAGGAAATCGTAGGCGCCGAGGTCTTTGGCGGAACAAGCATCGCTTTCGTAGATCTCCCAGCTCGGTTGGAACTGCTCGCCAGCCAGGGTCCAGATACCGGCAAGAAAGACACGAAGCCCTTCATTCTTGATGTCAAACCGATCCAAGCGCTCGCATTCCCAAGAGGCAGGTTCCCAGACATTCTCCCAGAATTGGCGCAGGTGTAGAAACTGTTCGAAGGGGTCATAAACCGCACGGATACGTTCCCGGAAGGTCTCTGTGAGTCCGTCAGGATCGTAGACGGCTCGCAGATCGAGAAACGAGTTCAGCTGCTTCCCGTCCAGAGTGGTCACTTCAGAAAGGGCAAAGGGGAGGGCCTCACAAACGAACCCAAATTCCTTGGTGAACTCTCCCCGATGAAGAACCTGTCCTTGGAGATGGAGAAGGAAGGGATTGTCGTCTAACGCATCATCAAAGAGAAAGGCGAAGTCATTGTCAGAGCATGGCGTCATCTCTCCACGACCGGTGCCGCCCAGAGCGACGACAGCGAACAGCTTGTCATAACCGAAAGCTTCGTGTTCGCGCTTGGCCCATGCATAGACAAGGGCGGTGTAGATTGCGGTGCGTTCGCTAGCAATCTCTCGCCCGTTGTCGAGAACGGGAGATTGGATCCGCGCATCGTTCTCCGCAATGAGCTGTCGGAATGACTCTGCAGGACCGATCTCGGTCATCAGGGAAATCACGTGTTGCTCCCGCGGTGTCATAGACCGTCTCCTAGCGCGCATTCGTCTCGCTGCCAACTGACTTTCTTAGCATGGACGCTTGTCAAATAACAGCAAGAAATGCTAAACCATTCCCATGCGAAGTTCACAGATATTTCTGATTATTACATGCTTGTTAGTTGTCAGTTG
The DNA here is from genome assembly GCA_047616785.1 of Verrucomicrobiales bacterium. Taxonomy (GTDB): domain Bacteria; phylum Verrucomicrobiota; class Verrucomicrobiia; order Verrucomicrobiales; family DEV007; genus JAACDM01. The sequence continues at coordinate 3,317 of JBLHHN010000341.1, read as the reverse complement.
CAGTTCCTTTCATCAGCAATGGCGCGAAGCCAAGTCTCAACAAGGCACTCACGATCTCACGGGCCCTTGGGAAGGTCGATGGGTGAGCGCGGCGAATGGTCATGGTGGCAAGTTACGTTGTGTGGTCAGCCCCCAGGCTGCGAAGCCCGAATCCTATAACTTCAACTACTGGGCGAAATGGGGCATCTTCAGTGGGTCATTCGCCACCATCTATCCGGTGGAACAGGTCGCCGATGGCCGGTGGACCTTCGCTGGAGACTCGGATCTAGGATCTCTTGGTGGGGTCTACCATCATGCCGGTGAAGCCACACCGGACCGCTTCAAGGCAGACTACACGTCCTCCAAAGGCGATCGTGGGACGATGGAGATGACGCGGCCGGAGTAGTGACGCCGACGGGCGCTTTGAATTGAATGGCCTTCTTAGTCCTTGATCACTTCCACGGCACCCATCATCCGGAAGCTTCACCTAGTCTCTCACGACACCGGGTTCCCAACCATCTCCCACATCGGTGATCGTTCCGGTGGCGAGTGTGGATGGCGACCAAGAGTTCAGGGCGTGAAAAATGGGGTGGCGCGCGGGTAAGTAAGGGCTTGGTTCCCAGTGGGGAGGTGGCGCGGACGTTCCAAGACTATCATGGACTGAACTAAGTCCGCCAAGTGACCACGAAGTAATGCCGCTCCATCTCATGCTCTGTGAGATCCCGAGAAGCCTTCAGGGCGGCCATCCAACAAGGGGAAGAAGAAGGCTTCTGGGCGGATCTCGAAGGGGCAGAAGTCCTGTTTGGTTGAACAGCGTTCATACTGACAACGCTAAGACCAAAGGAATTGAAAACGCCAGAGAAAAGTTGCGTGATGCTAGAAATTGTAATAAGGCTATCTTAGAAATCAGGAAGCCGTTTGAAGGATATTAGAGCTCTTCGGATATCCGAACCATCAGGAAAACCGAGGTGAATCGACATCTAGAATGAAAACGTCTAAAGTGATAAGAATCAAATGCTTGATAAAACTATCAAAACACCAATCGTCCGAAAATTTAAACTGGGATATTAGTATCGTCAGATACTAATAAAACTGTTCTGCTAAAAAAACCGGATGAGAGGAGCGGAGCCCCCACGTAGCACCACCGTTGATTTCGAGAGCGTGATCAAGTGGTATGAGAGCCACTGCAACGACGAGTGGGAGCATCAGTATGGGGTGAAACTCGAGACCCTCGACAATCCGGGATGGATCCTGACAGTGGATCTGATTCACACCGATCTTCAGGGTCGAGAGATGTCCGAATTAACGGAAGGGTGCAGTCCAGACGGACATCCGGTATCACCGCTCTGGATTCATTGCGCGGTAACGAACAATCAGTTTCGGGCAGCTTGTGATCCTACGCAGATTGCGCGACTGTTCGAAGAGTTTCAGAAGTTCGCGGGCACGCCCTCGACCGGATGAGGAAGCCGGGACTAACACAAGCAGAACAAGGCGCAGCAGATCAACTGCCTGCCCGGCGAGAGTTGAAATCTGAATGAACGCTACAACATTAACCCTGAGATCGGAGCACGCTGTCGGCAGGCAGTGACTGTGCTCGGACGTTCTCCCCAGAAAATATGACTCCCGCTGAATTCGTAGCATGTGTCGCCAAGGAGAAGGAGGACATGCTCACCATGTGCACTGATCCGGAATCCGAGTCCGCAGGAGCGGCGGAAATACGAGCGCTTGGCCTGACTCCCGAACAGACTGACGGATTTAAGAAGGCTCTAAACGGGATTCTTACAGATGCCTACTACTCGTTCTTACTTGGCCTCGACGGTGCGGGATCGATCGGAGGGCGGCAACGGGATTACGAACTTAGAGATGAGGATGGCAGTGTCCTAACCCATGGTGAACTTGAGGGTCCAGCTTGGGAGCGTTTTCACGGTGAAACTTCAGACGAAAACTGGGAGAACAAGCCGTCGTAGCCAATCCACACCCGCCTTGAGTCGATATGATACTGTTAACTTCAACATCTAACCCTGTTCCGAGCTGGCGCTTCCCTGTGTGGATCGGCTAGACTCAAACGTTATCCCAAATAGACTTCACACACAATGAATGCCGACCGCCTAAATGCTCTTCTCCATGTCTTGCGGGATGACTTCAACAGAACAAAGCTCCCCCAACGTATTGAGAAGCTTTCCAATGCACTGCAGCAGCTTGTCCAACAACCTCAACAGCCAAACCACCAAACAGCGGTTAGCAACGCCCTGAAGGAAGTTCATCAGGCATTGGGCGAATCAGAGATTGATAGCTTGAGTCCTGCATGGAAGGAAATGCTGTCTGAAATTGGCTATGCGACCTCTCTCGGAAACGCTGCGAGTGAACGGTTGAATGAATCCTTCAAGCAGGCCGATGTTACGCCTACTATTGTAAAGGAGGAAACCGATGTCCTAAAGGATGAGATCACTCGATTGAACGATGCCGTGACAAAGGGGATTTCGGCTTTTGAAGGTCTTTCCGTAGGTGCAGAGGAACTCGATCCTGGAGAGTGCGAACTCGGATTCATGGTTCCGAAAGAAGCTATCGAATATCGACTCGATTCGTTCGCTAACGAGTGCAGGGAGTTCGATTTCATTTTCGGAACTTTCTCCGAGGTCGTTACAGGCCACCGAGACCATTATCGGATCAGCACGATCTCAAGCAGCGACCTCAGTGTCTTTTTGGATTCCGCCCCTGCAGTGGCTGCCCTCGTCGCAACTGCGGCCGAGCGCATCGTCGCTTTCTACAAGCAACTTCTTGAAGTTCGTAAACTTCGGTCAGAGATGCTCAAACAAGATGTTCCGAAGGATGCTTTTAAGGCAATCGACGAACACTCAAATTCGAAGATGGGAATAGCGATTGATGAGATTGCGAGTAAGATCATGGCTGAGCATGGTGACAGACACGAATCAGGGCGTAAAAACGAGCTTGAGAATTCCCTAAGAATCTCACTGCAAAAGCTGGCGAACCGGATTGACCGTGGTTATCACATTGAGGTTAGGATTGGGTTGCTTCCGGAACCCGAAGAGGAGGGCGAGGAGGTTGATGAAGAATTGAAGGCAAACGCCGATGCAATTCACAAGGCATCCAAGCCGCTGGAGTTCATCCGCCTAGAAGGGGATCCGATACTTTCACTTCCGGAGGTCGAGGAGGAATCACCGCCGAAGCAAGGAGCGAAAAAGGCCCCACGGAAGAAGGGATAATCGGGTAGGAGGAGGGATTGAACCTCCTCCCCCCACACCACCGGTCATACGGGTCCGTAACACGGCGGTTCCGAGACGTAATGTCATTGTTAGATGACCACTGGTTTCCCATGA
>JBLHHN010000340.1:0-7080 GCA_047616785.1 Verrucomicrobiales bacterium | reverse complement strand
CTTGTCATTCGTCGTCGTGTCCTTGTGCTGCTCAAAAGTGAAGTCTCCGGACATCTCCATCGGGAGGCCCGTCAAACCGCCCGGATCGAGATTAAGGGAAACGCCCGTTCCGGTGATGCGCACATACTCACCCTTTGGCACGTTGACGTTCACCGTCGTGCCATTCACGTCGACGGTTTGCGTCTGCGCGGTGGTAAAATCATTGATCGCACCACCAAAGGTTCCATCCAGGAAGCCATCGTTGTTTGCATCATCACTGCTCAGCCCCGGAATGTTCAGCGTGACATCCGCGTTGTCGAACTGGCCGAACATGCCCTTCTGCGTCCCTATCTGCGTGAAAATGATCGCTCCGGTCGCCCCCGAGACCGAGGCCAGCGAATCGCCAAATGGATCCGTGAAATCAAAGGCAAGATCGGCAAAGCCCGCAGTGACGATCTCATCCCCTGAATTCGGAGTGTTGTCCGGGTCCTGAGGCTCGAAGACGAAGTTGCCGCTCAAGGTGATGTCCGGGATCGCCAAACCGATCGTGGCAAAGCCCTCGATCCGGTAATACGGTCCGCCCGGAACCGTCTGTGTCGTCATGTCAGGCAGCGGCACATTGATGCTGTCATTCCCCGTGTTAAACGTCAGCGTGAAGTCGCCGGAGAACTCGTCGATGTTCGGAATGTCCGGCGAGAAACCCATCGGGATGCTCAAAGTCGCCACACCGGCCAAGTCGCCGTCATCCTCCAGAAGGAAATTGCCCGAGCCGCTGGCCTGGAGTATTTGAAACTCCGGCCCCACACCCGCGGTCACGACTAAATCGAGATTCGAGATCTGAGCATCAATCGCAATGTCCGTGGAAGTCCCGGCTTTAAAGAAGGTGAAGACGCCGTCGAGCTGCTGCTCGAGGACGGTCAATGAACCGTCCACAACGAACGTCATGTCCGCGTCCACCGTGTCAAAGACATCATCATCGACGATGTTTAAAGTATGGGTACCCTGATAATCCAGCACTGTGAGAGGAAGCCATAGATCGGTCGGATCATCGATGCTCAGGTCGAACACGAAGGTCGCGTCCAACGATCCTGATTCCGTGATATCGAAGTCACTCATCGACGGCAAACTCGGCGCAGCAGTGGAAAGAATGCGGCCTCCGGGGATCAATCCCGGATCGGGCGTGGCGGTCAACGCCGCTTCGAAGGTCACGCTCGCAGAAGCTCCCACTTGGACGGGTGGGGTCACCAACCATGAGGGGAGGAGATTAAGAAAATCGGCGGCCGATGCCGTGGCCTTGGACCGGATCGTCGCTTCATGGATATCGAGGAAGGCATCGGAGAGAGGCGCCGAGCCTTCGCGGCCGATGCTGAAGTCCAGCTCCACGGTGTTCTCCAGGGTCACACTTGAACTCGGTCCAAAAGCGAAATCGAACGCCTTGTTGAGACCGTTCGCCAGCAGGGTGGTGAGCGAGGTCTCCCGCAGGATCATCTTGATGTCCCAGCCGTACTCAGTGGTGATCGGATCGCCCGGATTGGAATAATTTCCTAGCACCGACGCAATTTCCACCGTGAAATTACCAAAGGTTTGACCATGCAAACTTTCGATTTCAGCCGTCACTTCTGCCTGGGTCGTCAGCCCATCAATGAAGTTTTCCAATTCCGTCTTGATCGAATCCGTGACGGCGTCCTTGGCCGCAACCAGATCGTCGAGGGACTTATCGATCACTGGAATTCCCGTTTGGCCGATTTGTATATCTAGGAGATTCTCGACGATATCTGCGACGTCGCGGAGGGCTCTCTCCACTTCCACAGCGACCGCTTCCGTGTCCACGACCCGCAGACGATATTCCTGGTTGATGGCATCGATTTCCGGCTCAAGGGCAAAGCTCGTTCCAGGAATCGCCGTGCCTAGGAAGTTGTCAAAGTCACCCGTCACCGTCCCGCCCCAGGTCATGATGGTGTAGAGATCATTCACCGCCGGTGTGAATCCGCCTAACAAGTCAATGTCCAATGTGCCCCCCAAGATCACATTGCCAGCCACCACAATCTGGTCATGCCCGACGCCGGGACCGGAGTTGCTTGCGATGTCAATGATCGTCGTGGCGCCACCCAAGAACGTCGCTTCATTCTCTAACGTCACCACCCCTGGAGAGTTCCCTGGGGCGAGGATTCCTCCGTTCACTATCAGTGGTACAGAAAGCAGACCCGATCCGGAAAGCCTATCTCCAGGCTCCAGAACGAGTTGATCATCAAGGATTTGGACATTGGCGCCGTCCAAGTGAATATGCTTTCCCTCACTTGGCGGGGCATTCGCCGCATTCAGAGTCATGACCAAGGTCTCAGCCATGGAATAAGTCTGAAATACGAGATTTCCACCAATGGTCTCGCCGGTCTCAGGAATGATCATCCCATCCACCGCTAGATCACTTTCACCAGAAATAGAGTCCAGGACTTCGTCGCCCGGATCGGAATCGACCATTACTCCGACCGCAGGGTCATCGGCATCATCGTCCACCGTGATGTCGTCCGCAGCCTCCTGATCTAGCCGCAGTTCTTCCAGAGCGACACTGTCCTCAAAAAGATCCTCTGCATCGAAAGGAGTGCTCTCGAGCAACATCAGATCGGACTCTTCAGCGGACGATTCTTGCTGCATGATCACCGCAGTCTCGAAGACGAACGGGGCTGCCTCACTTTGTAAAGATTCGGGAGCAAGGCCGAGACCATCCGCAGACAATAACAGGCGAGGCTCAAGAGCCTCGAGCTGGAACTGTTGATGATCAGCTGGTGAACGATTCTTCATCTAGGACGGGGCCGATAACCCCTGCTCGTATATACAAAGTTTTTCGCGTGGTGAACATACTTTTTAAATAGATCGTGTTTATTCTATTCTGATCCGTCTTCCGAATTCAGTTCCTGTTTTAGCGCTTGGCACTCTCCGCACTTGAGCGTCCCAGTCAGCAAGGATCGATTCCCACAAGCGTCAAACGAGCGTAATGTTTACCAATGAACACCATTCGAATCGGCCTGATCAAGATCGCCATCGCCCTCTCCGCGATCGCTCAGGAAAGTTCGGATGTCCGAATATTTTCCGGCCCCGAAGGACTTGATTTGGCCGGGTCCATCATCCACGCCATCGACTTTGGAGGGACCCAAACCACTGTCCTCAGCGGCGTCTCCTTCCTGCCGGACACCGCAGTGCCTGAGCTCAATTTGAACGCCAATGAGCCGATAAACGAATGGGGTGAGCGCAATTCCTTTGGCAGCACCACCTCGGACGACCACCTCGCCACCATCATGCACGGGATGCGCTGGGCTGAATTCCCCGCAGAACTTTCCTTCAGCCTGCAGGATATCGACCCAAGGTCGTCTCACAAACTGCAGCTTCTTTTCGCTGAGAAATGCTGTGATCGCGGCTTTGATATCCAAGTCAATGGCGCGATCGCCATCCCACGATTCAGTCCGAAACAACTCGGAGCCGATACGCCCAATCAGGGCGTGGTGGTCAGCCTGATCCTCAAGGCCGGTCCATCGGAGATCCAAGTGAAACTGCGCGGCGTCCCCGAGCGATTTCCCGATCCTTCACCAGTCATTCAAGCCGCCACCCTAGAAAGGCTCTCAGCCGAGACGCCCCCTCCCTTAATCACCCTCCAGCACACTCCCACCATGACGATACTCAGCTGGCCGAGTACTCCGGGCCTCGATTACCAGATTGAATATAGTGCATCCCTTGGACCCAGCACGTGGATCACCATAGACGACACCATTCCCGGTACCGGGAACACGATCACCTGGCACGACACCAACTCTGCCCGAGTCGCGAAACCGGTTAGTTTCTACCGCTTACGATAGGAAACCCAATCACCTATCCCACAACGTTATACTTCCATCATGATTTTCCGGTTGATGCCCGCTAATAACGTAGCTCGCCATTCCAATGTCGAGATCACGGCGCGACAACTCGCCATTGGAATGGCAAGCTACGTGGCGCTCACATTTTCTCCAACCGGAAGATTGTGATGCCGCATAGAATAACATTGCGCTCAACATGGCAAACTTGGAAAAATCATCTTTCTGCCTCTCCTATCTGTTCTATTTCTAAGGACAGACTCGTTGGATCTTGTTTTCAATTTCAAACGCTCTTCGTCCTGGTAAAGGAGAGAGCGCTTTCGAGCCAGTCATCGGTTTTGAGGACCCCTCGGCGCTGCTTGTAAGCCTGGTGCTCGGCGCGACCCTGTGTCCTCTTCAGAGCTCGGCGGACCAGCGGCTTGGCAGCTGCCATCGTGCTGGCGATTCGGCGCTCCGCTCGGCTGGCAAACTTGCGAAACAGCTCGTCTTCTTGACTGAGGAACAACTGCGCGCTCCCCGGATCTCCCTGCCGTGCCGCCCGGCCATAGAGCTGGCGATCGATGCGGTAGGATTCATGACATTCGGTGGCGATCACGTGCAGGCCGCCCAAGGCGGCCACGCCAGGATCGAGTTCAATGTCGGTTCCTCGCCCGGCCATGTTGGTGGCGATGGTGATGCGGTTCTTTGTCCCTGCGCGGGCGATGATCATGGCTTCTTCCGCCATGCGCGTGGCATTGAGCACCTGACAGGTTAGGCCGACTGCGGCCAGGGCTTCGGCCAATTTCTCGCTGGCCATGACACTGCGTGTCCCCACCAGAATGGGGCGTTCTGAACGATGGATTTCCGCGATGCTGTCGACAATGGCGCGCCATTTCTCCTGATCCGAAGTGAATATCTGATCCCGCCATTGGGCCCGTATGCATGGCTTATTGGTAGGGATTTTCACCACCGGCAGATCGTAGATCTGCCAAAATTCGTTGGCTGCTTCCTGGGCCGTTCCGGTCATGCCAGAGAGCTTGTGGTAGCAGCGGAAATAGCGTTGAAAACTCAGCCGAGCCAAGGTCTCGCTGGGGGGCGTGATGGCGAGGTTTTCTTTGGCTTCGACCGCTTGATGCAGCCCCTGACGCCAGGTGCGCTGAGCCATGGGCCGACCGGTGAATTCATCGACGATGACGATTTTATCGTCGGTGATGACGTACTGTTTCCCCTGCAGGTAAAACTCGCGCGCCACCAGTGCGGTGCGAAGCAACTCCCAACGCCGCTCTGGGCCATGCCACATGCCGCCAAGGTCGTTCGCCAGCTCGACGAGTTTGGTTTTTCCCGCAGGTGACAAGTCGATCTCGCGGTATTCGAGGTTCACTCGATAATCGGTTTCGCATTCGAAATGCGCAGCGAGAAGGGAGGCCCGGCGCACGACCTCTTCCAAATCGGCGTTCTTCCGCTGCTGCGAAATGATCAGCGGCGTGACCGCTTCATCAATTAGCACAGAGTCCGCTTCATCGACGATCGCACTGTGCAGACCTCGCGGTAGCACTAAGCCAGCGTTGACGTCGCTGCGCGGGCGCAGCATCTGACGGATGAGGCGGCGATCTGGATGATCGACGTCGGCCATGCCGATGCGATCGCGCAAGAAATCCGCCAAGACTTCTTTGCTAGTAACGTAAGTGATGTCACAGGCATAGGCAGTTCGGCGTTCGTCAGGCGGCATCTCGGCGATCACGGTCCCGACCTTGAGACCACAGAATTCAAAAAAGGGGCGCAAGCGTTTGGCATCGCGCGCCACCAGGTAATCATTGACGGTGATGACATGGCTGGGGCGTTTGGAAAAGCCCGCGAGCGCCGCCGCCAGGCCTGCCGCCAAGGTCTTGCCTTCGCCGGTGGCCATCTCGACCAGATAGCCTTCGTGCAGCGCTAGCACACCCATCATCTGGACGGAAAATGGCCGCAAGCCGAGTCGGCGCTGGGCCACTTCTCTGAGGGCGGCTGCTGTGGCGAGCAAAGTTTCTTCACTCAGGGCGTCGCGGTGGCGGCAACATTCGGCGGCGAAGTGGCGCACGTTTTCTTTGAGGTCATGATCGCGCATCTCGGACCAGTGCTCGGCCTGCTCATCGATCTGCTGGGCGCGGCGTTGCCAAGCACGCAAGCTGCGACGGCGGCGCTGCCACATACCGATGGCACCGTTCACAGCGGCATCCGCCCCGGTGTGCAACTTGGGAGGCATCCGGAAAGATGGGGCTGGCAACATCATATCTGGTAGCGCTTCTGGAGGAGCTGACGCAGACGCCGAATGCCACGCGGCAGGAGCGGCTCATAGCCGACAAAGAAACGGACTTTACCTGCACGACCATGGAGAGCCGCGACAACGTCGTCATGAACCAGATCACCCCGCACTTCAAAGAACGGCTCGGCGGTCCGACGGCCGTCCGGATCATCCACGGCGGTTTGGATTTCTCCCCCGCCTTGCCATCCAAGCACAGGCGAAGGCAGTTGGCGCCGGTCGCCCTGAATGACCTCAAGGTTCACAAGGTGAAGCACTTCGCTGGCCTGCCCCAACAGCCGCATCTCGGCTTGCTCGATGGCGCGTGAGAAGAGGCGGTCGGCATCGCTCTGCTGGACCGTGGCGCTGAACTGATAATCGGAGGGATCGATGAGCATCCCCAGCACGCTGCCTTGAGGCAGCCACATGGATTGCCACTCGCGGGATTGCGGTGCCACCCAGGTGCCGGCCTGTGGGGCGGTGATGAGCAACTCGCGCTGCTGTTTCTTGAGCTTGACGACCACCTTGGCCACGCTGTCCATCTGGGCACGCAGAGGTTTGACGAGGCTGGGATCCTGATCCATGCCCGCCAGCAACTGGGCATTGACCTCGTCTACCGCGGCTTCCGCCCTAACGATCTCCCAATCGAGCTCGGCGTTGCTCATGCGCATCAAGGGCTGACCCTCCGTGACCTGACTTCCTGACTCGACCAGGATCTCTTCGACCGTTCCGGACACGCTACTGTAGATCTCAGTGCGCGACTTGGCCTTGAGGATGCCGGGGGCGCGGAAGTGACTGGGAAACGGCATGAACTGGAAGAAGGCGAACAAACCACCCAGGAGCAGTGCGGTGGCGACCATGGCGCGGGGCCGATTGCGGTCCAGCTTGGGACTGGAGGCCAAGAAATGGATGAACTTGCACAGCGGCGTGATGATCCAGCCGATCAGGCACACCACCACCATGATCAGACCGAGGATGAGAAAACGGTCGGCGACAAAT
>JBLHHN010000339.1:0-7083 GCA_047616785.1 Verrucomicrobiales bacterium | reverse complement strand
TTCAGGGCTAATTGGCCTTCTCAGCCGTATTTCTGGCCATGGCACAATCCCTAACACGAGCACTATCGCTTGAACGGCTCTGACACCCCTCACGCTATCCTAGGTGAATAGGACAGGCTAGGCCGTTTCCGAAGGCCCCATGGACTTGGTGCCGGATTCTTCAGAAGCGCTTTCGGTGGTGTCACCACCGCCGTCACTATCACTTTCTATCGTGAGTCCTTCTCTGGCAGCGAAGTCGGCGAGCGCTTGTTCTTCCATGGCGGACTGTTCCATTTCCAGAGCACGCACTTCCGTGGAGTCAATGCTATCCTTGGCCACGCGTGCTTTGCCGCGCGCCTTGGAACGCTCATCTTCGACCATCTCTTGCAAGCGGTTGAGCGTGTCACCGGAACCACCGATTTCGTTGACCATCCCTGCGGCCATCTCGTTCAGCTCGGCCATAGCAGATTGCACTTTCATGTCATCGATCCCGCGACGGAGTTCTTCGATCTTACTGCGCGCTTCTTTGATCGAGACATCGCGCGCGGTCATCAACTCACGGTAAGTCTTCTCGGCTTCCTCAAGTTGGGCGCTGTTCTCCGAGAGGTCGGCAGTCACGCTTTGCAAACGCATGGCCAATTGTCCGGCGAGTTGTTTGTTGCCTGCCTTGAGATGCGCGGAGGTCTTGGCACGGAATTCATCCCGCTCTTTCTCCTGCTTTTTCACTTGGACCATGAGCCGTTCGCAAAGCCCCGCGTGGGCGGCCAGGCCTTGGTTGAACTTCACGATGTTCCTCCGGAGATTCTCCTTTTCCACTTCCAGAAGGGCTTCCGGATTCCGCTTTTCGAGTCCACCGACGAATAATCCAATGAACCCTCTGATGAGATTGCCGAGTCGCTTAAACATAGTTTTTAATAATCTTAAGAATTTGGCGAAGTATGGCGGTGGCTGGAAGTGATCTCAAGGGTGAAAGAAGCTCGAAGTTGTAATCAACACGGGTTTCACTATGCTCGGCCACGATGGCATCTGACGTCTCCCTGGCCGCCCAACACCTGATCCGCTATCTCCAGCACCAGCAAGAAGCTGGCCATGGGCGGGCCTATCTGACCGATGAGGCCAAGGCTTGTCTGCGGGCCATGTACCTTCAGGCGCGCCAGCCGAAGCCGGCGGCAGCAGCTGTCGCATCTCCCGTTCCGTTACCTGTTCGGGAAGCAGCGCCAGCAGCAGATCTTCCGCCGGCACCTGAACCGGATTCGCCTTATCCTAGTGTGTTGGTGGCGAGCCCGCGTACCGTGTTAACGCCGGAAGGCGCGACCAAGGAAGCGCAGATCATCAATCTTGCGGAACGCATCGCTTCGGATTCCGAGGCCCAGTTGCCCAGCTTGCGGGACACCATGGTCTTCTCCGTGGGCAGCCTGAATGCCGAATTGATGGTGGTTGGCGAAGCGCCTGGAAGTGAAGAGGAGAACCAGCAAGAGCCTTTCGTGGGACCTGCCGGTCAGTTGCTCACGAAGATCATTCAGGCAATGGGCCTTCAGCGCGAGTCTGTTTATATTTCTAACATCGTCAAATACAGGCCTGCAATGCCTGACCAAGGCATTAAGAATCGCATGCCGACTTCTGAGGAGATGCAAGCCTGCCTCCCCTACCTCATGGCGGAGATTGAGATTGTGCAACCGAAGGTCATCGTCGCTGTGGGAGTCGCCGCCGCTGAAGGACTGACCGGACGGGCCATGGCCATCGACGAAGCGCGTGGAAAGGTCCGTTCATGGCGTGGCTTGCCCTTTGTCATCACTTATCATCCGTCCTACCTTATAGACAATGACGCCCTCAGTGAGCGGCGCAAGGTTTGGGAAGACATGCTGTTAGTCATGGAAGTGCTGCAAATGCCGATCTCCACGAAGCAGCGCGGGTTTTTCAAGAGCCGCTAGCGAACCAGCGAATCGTCGCTTGATCGTGCTCTGAAAATGAGCATTTTCCATAAATATCAATAAAAATGTATTTACTGATCCCTTTTATTCTCTTCCTCGCGACTTCCTGCGCGCCCTTGCCTAAAGGCGATGGCACCAAGTCGAAGAGTGATCCCCCGCTGACCAAGTATCAAGAGGCCCACGCCCGTTTCCAAGAGCAGCCGAATCACACGACGCTGATCTATCAGAATTCAGAACTTTTGCAGCTTCTGACTCCTGACAATGCGCGCATTGAAGTCACCCTCAGCGCCTTGCGGGCTCAAATCTTCGTGGGGGATGAGGTGGCCATCGACACGCCCGTTTCTCCGGGCAAGAAATCGCACCCCACGCCTACAGGAAATTTCAAGATCATTGGCAAGGACAAGGATCATCGGTCCAGCATCTACGGCACGATCTATGGACTAGGCGGGACATGGGTTGCGAGTGGGGATCGCCGCAAACACATGGTCCCTTCCGGTGGTAAGTACGTTGGGGTGAAGATGCCCTACTGGATGCGCCTAACGAATACGGGGATCGGTCTTCATGTGGGACACGTTCCGAACTATCCGGCGTCACATGGTTGTGTGAGGTTGCCTAGCAAGATTGCGCCAATCATCTACGAGAAGACCAGAGTCGGCACGCCGGTGACGATCAAACCGTAGTGTCTCCGTGGTAGAAACTCCCTCCCGGAGGTCGCCCTAACGATTCAACCACCAGTAACCTGCGTTCAGGTAAGTCGCGTAGCTGACCCACGTGAGGTAGGGAATCAGCAGCATGCCAGCCAGGGGTTGGAGGCGTCGGAAATGAATGATGGTGCCGACGATACTGATCCCGAGCGCGACGATGACCACGAGAGCAAAGAGCATTTGGTGCATGCCAAAGAACAATGGCGTCCATGCCAGGTTGAGGATGAATTGGCCGGTGAACCAGATCAGGGCGGTGCGCTTGCTAGTGCCGGAGTCGGAGTCGGCGCGATGCCAGATGATGGCCAGGGAAATTCCGATCAGCGCATAGAGGGTGATCCAAACGGGACCGAAGATCCAGTTCGGCGGCGTCCCCACCGGTTTGTTGAGCCCGGCGTACCATTCCGGGATCTGGCTGCTCGTGACCGCCGCGCCCATGCCTCCAAGGACTTCGACGGCGACGATGGAGATGAGAACCTTGATCCAGAAGGACACGGTGGAAGATACGTTGAATCCGAAGGGTTGGATGCTTGAGCGATTGACCCCGGCCGGACACATCGGTAGCGTTCGGCATGCATCGGTCCCTTTTTCTCATCGTTCCGCTTTTCATCGGCTTGTTAGGCTTTGCTCCGGCGGACGAAGCTAAGAAGCTATACACAGGCAAACCTTTGCAGGTCCTGCTCATCACGGGGGGGTGCTGCCACAACTACCTTTTCCAATCCCTGGCCATGACCACAGGCGTTGAGAAACTTGCGGATGTGGAATTCAAAGTGGTCCATGAAGGCGGCACGGGAACTCGGGGAAAGATCGATCTCTACAACGATCCTGATTGGGCCAAGCCCTACGATGTGGTCGTGCACAACGAGTGCTTCGCGGAAACGGATGATCCTGAGTACATCAAGAAGATCACCGCCGCCCATCGCGCTGGCAAACCTGCCGTCGTCGTTCATTGCGCCATGCATACTTACCGTTCCGCCAAGTTCGATGATTGGCGTGAGCTTCTCGGAGTGACCAGTCGTCATCACGAACATCAGAGCAATTACCCTGTCAAGATCACGAAAACGGATCATCCGGTGATGAAAGGTTTCAAGACCGATTGGGTCACGCCCATGGACGAGCTTTACATCATCGAGAAGCTCTGGCCAAAGTCCACGGCCCTAGCGGTGTCTAAAAGTGAACAGACGGGCGAAGAGCAGCCAGTCATATGGGTCAATGACTATCATGGCACCCGAATCTTCGGCACGACCTACGGCCATTCCGATGACACGTTCCGAGATGACACTTTCATCGATCTCCTCGCGCGGGGTATCGTCTGGGCTGCGGGAAAGACGGAGTAGATTTGCCGTAGCCACCGCGCTGCGGAGTTGAGAATAGGGCTGGGCGTGCATAGGGTCTCGATACCCCCCTCCCTATCTCAGCACTCATGCCCCCTATCCGTCACGCCTATGTGGTGGCCGCATTCTTCCTCCTCTCGGTGACGGGATGGGGAGCGCCATTGATTCATGAAATCATGTACCACCCTTTGGATCCTGAAGATCCTCGGGAGGAATTCATCGAACTCTACAATCCGGAGAATTCGCCAGTTTCTTTGGCAGAATGGCGAATGCGGGGTGGCGTGAATTTCGCTTTTCCGGATGTCACTATTGAGGCCAAGGGTTACCTGGTCATCGCTGCGGACCCGGACATCTTCGCCGCGGCCTATCCAGGAAAGACTGCGTTAGGACCATGGGAAGGCCGGTTGAGCAATTCGGGTGAAACGATTCGTCTGGTCGATGCTTCTAACAAGGAAGTTGATGAAGTTCCCTATGCCGATGAAGGCGAGTGGGCGACTCGCGTGCGTGGTGCGGATGATCTCGGGCATCTGGGATGGATCTGGGATAGGTCGCACGATGGCGAAGGATCCTCACTGGAATTGGTCCAATCACGCCTAACCAATCGGCGTGGTCTCAATTGGGCTCCCAGCCAATCGGTCGGAGGCACGCCTGGCGAACCGAACAGTCAGAGCATTGAGAACAGCCCCCCGATCATATTTAATCTTCGTCATGAGCCTATCATTCCGACGGATCAAGAGCCGGTCACCGTAAGTGTGACCGTGCGCGATGAATCTCCCGTCACGGTGACAATGCGTTACCACACAGAAACGGCCCCCGATCCGCAGACGGTTGTCATGGAGGAGGACGGAGATGGGACTTATCTCGCGATCATTCCGCCTCGAGGCAGTGGTGAGATCATCAGCTTCCACGTGGAAGCCTCGGATGGCGTAGAAACGCGGCTCTACCCCTTGCCTGAAGCGCCCTGTCTCTATCGCGTGGAAGCGGACTTTGATGCGCAAGCGCCATGGGAACCGACTGAGCGACCACTTTATCGGCTGATTCTCAGAGAATCCGAGAAGGCAGAGTTGGCTCGTATCGGTAGCAATCGTAGCGAATCGGAGAGCAACGCCCAGATGAATGCGACATTCATCAGTCAGGATGGCACGGGGCTGCGGATTCATTATCTTGTCGGCGTGCGCAATCGTGGCGCTTCGAGTCGGTTGGGACCGCCTAACAATGCGTTGGTCGTCTTTCGTAGTGATGAACCGTGGCAGGGCTTGGCCTCTTTGAAGTTCAACGTGAAGTCACCGCACTCGCAAGCCCTGGGTGCGGTGTTATTCCGTCGGGCCGGTATCCAAGTGGCCGACGCGCTTCCCGCTCGGCTGACTTTCAACGGCGAGGCTTTGGTCGCGAATTACGTGCAAGTGGAATCGTTCGATGCGAACTACATAGCCAATCATTTCTCCAAAGACCCTAACGGTAACCTGTATCAAGTGCGTGATGATGAATCGAATGGGCAACAGGGCGACCTTCAGCATCAAGGAACCGATCCTAACGACTATCGAAACACCTATTTCAAGAAGACAAACACGCAAGAAGATGATTGGACGGATCTCATCGAACTCACCCGTCGGCTGAATGATGCTGACTTGGCGCCGAAAGATTTCCTCAGCGCTTTGGAAGAAGTCATGGATGTCGATCAATGGCTGCGCATGATCGCCACAGACTCTTTGTTAGGCAATCGCGAAGGCGGGCTCACGACGGCGAAGGGCGACGATTACGGGCTCTATCGTGGAGTGAAGGATACTCGCTTCATCTTGGTGCCACATGATCTGGACACCCTTCTGGGGTCGTCTACGACGCGTTCGATCTGGAGTTACGCGGACTTGAATGGCTTGGAAGGCTTCTTTGATCACCCGGAAGTTGAACGTCGCTATCTCGCTGCACATATGGATTTGCTAGACACTTTCTTCCGGCCGGAGTTGTTGGATCCAATCATCGATCAAGTCCTCGGTGGATGGGCGAGCGAAGATGCGATCAGCGGATTCAAGCAATTTGTGAGAGATCGCAGGGAGGGAGTTCTCGCGCAGATCCGGCAGGACCTGACGGTGGTACTACCGCTGGAACAACGTCAGGGTTACTGGCAAACGAGTTCCGAATCGATTCGCATCGAAGGAAAGTTTCCTTCGGCCGCTGCTGGTTCAGTGGTCGTGAACGGGTTCGTTGCGACAGACGCTGATCCACGCGAGGGGACGTGGTCGATGCAGGATCTTCTTCTTCGGCCTGGGATCAATCATTTGTTAGTTGAAGCTTATGCGGAGAGTTACGGCACCGGGAGCTTGATTGATAGTGAGATGCTAGAGATCTGGTATGATGCGCCGGGCCCTGGCACGATTGTGGGTGGCATCCTCAGTGGGCCTGGTGGTGATGTCGATGTGCCCACCATGAGATTGATCGCACGTGACAGCTATTATCCTGGAGTGCCTCTGTTGATTCGCGCTGAACTGTTAGACGGCAAAGGAAACTACCGGCGCGATCTCTGGGATAGCATTCTGACCTTGCGAACAGATCGCGAGGATGTGCAACTCGAGCCTGCTGCCATTCGGCTTTACAATGGCGTGGGTTCGGCTCTTGTTAGCATCCGAGGCGCTGCGGGTGGTGATGAACAAGCGCTCATTGAAGAAGGCGCACAGTGGCGATACCTTGATGATGGGACCGATCAGGGAACCGCCTGGCGATCGACGGCGTTTGATGATTTTGTGTGGGAAATCGGAGCTGGCGAGCTTGGCTATGGCGATGGCGATGAGGCCACCGTGGTTGGCTTTGGTGATGATGACGATGCAAAGTTTGCCACGACTTACTTTCGGCATCGATTTCAAGTGTCGGATCTGGCGGGAATTGGCGCTCTCACATTGCGCCTGCGATACGATGATGCCGCTGCGGTCTATCTCAATGGCACCGAAGTGGTGCGTTCTTCCAATCTACCAGCTGGGGCTGCTTTTGATGCTTATGCGACTGCGGATGTCGACGACGAAGACGCCTTTGCGGTCTTCGCCATTCCCGCAAATCTAGTGGTCAGCGGAGCCAATGTGATTGCTGTGGAAGTGCATCAAGGTGATGGGGGGAGTTCTGATATCAGCTTCGAAGCGTCTCTGCTAG
>JBLHHN010000338.1:0-7091 GCA_047616785.1 Verrucomicrobiales bacterium | reverse complement strand
CTCTTCACGTTGCTTCCCACCCCGCCTCTTGGCGACGCAGTTACGCTTGAGTTATCAACTTTCTTCATGGTTTGTGTTGTGCTGGGTCTCCCACCCAGCGGGGTTGTGCTGCTTGACGGCGCACGAGGGCGATGCTCCGTCATCGCCGATTCTTTTAGAACGCGGCCGGACACGATGGAATCCACGGCGACGACGGGGCGACGCCCTCCGGATAGGACTGCTTCCGCCAGCTTCGAAGCTCTGCTAGAGCACGGATTGGCCTGCTGCCTCTGGAAGTTGGCAGTGGGCACGACACAAGCGCCAGTTTGATTCTATCTCTGGCGTGATCGGCTTGAGCTGGTGCACCAGATCAATGACTTCTACCGCGGAGTCTGCCAGTCCTAACAGCTTACCGTATTCCATGCCTTCAGCGAGTTGCTGGATCAACGGGTAAATGGGCTTCTCCTCAGTCCAGAAAGCGCGATCG
The DNA here is from genome assembly GCA_047616785.1 of Verrucomicrobiales bacterium. Classification (GTDB taxonomy): domain Bacteria; phylum Verrucomicrobiota; class Verrucomicrobiia; order Verrucomicrobiales; family DEV007; genus JAACDM01. The sequence continues at coordinate 6,625 of JBLHHN010000338.1, read as the reverse complement.
AGGAAGATCATGGGACTGACAACCCCCAGCGTGACATAGTGGTTCTGCGTGATGTCCTGGAAAATCTCCTGGATGGTGCCGGCGCTGCCTGGGGAGAAGATGATGCCGTGATAGGCGATAGTGATGAAGCCTTCTTCACGGAGGCTGTTCGCGAATTACTTGGCAATATGCGTGGCAAACGGCGTGGGCGGTTCTTGACCATAGAGCCAGGTCGGAATCCCCACACTGATACAGGCGTCACTGGTCTGCGGAAAACGATCACGCACCTCGAAGGCACAGGCGAGCCATTCAAAGTCACGGTAACCCGGCGCGCGCGAGAGAATGCTGAGTGCCTGTTCAAGCTCTTCATCCGAGCGTTCGGCGATCCACGCGCCGACGTGCGTCGCTTCCATGGCGCCCGGACCGCCACCGCTTACTAGCAGATACCCTTCTTGTGTCAGCGCACGTGAGATCTGAGCCACTTCCCGATAGCGCGCATCAGTTCGCAACATGGAATGCCCTCCCATGATGGCGATGACTTTGCGATCTGCGGCCTCGAGGAATTCTGTCAGGGCATCGGTCACGGATTGATCGTGGGCCCGCCGCAAGATGCCCTCGAAGACAAGACTCGGAGAGGCTTTCCTCGTCGCTTCCCAATGAAGATGAATCTCGGCATCCGGCGTGCGGCAATAACTGCAGGGATCATTCTTATCAAAGCCCGCAAAGAGTTCTTCTGGCGTGTAAAGGTAGGGCCGGAAAGGATGATACGGCCGATCTTCGAGGTGCGGCAAGATGATGCCACCACCATCTTGCACTGATCTCGCAAACTCGGGACTCATTTCGCATCCGAGAAAGATACTCTCAGTGACTGAGACACCGCGCAGCCAGTCTTCGATCGATGTGAGAGCCCCCCCCTGGAACACGACCCTCTCGAGGCGCTGGGCCTCTTGAAGGTGAGCGAAGATCTCGCCAAGCGAGTGCAGTTCTTTTATGCTTCAAGGCTATGCCCCAACATGGATGGCAGAACAAGGACAGACCGGCTTGACGTGAGCAAAGAGACTCTCGTATTCTCCGCGTATGAATCGTTTTGCTCTCTTACCCCTCATGGCGTGCGCGCTGGTGTTTCCATCGGCGGCGTCTGCCCAGAACACCCTGAACTTTCCCACGCTCGGAAACATCGTGGAATTGGACCCGCGTCTCTGGGACTTGTTAGACAAAGATGCCGAGATCGAGGTGCTCTGCTCGGGATTCGATTGGGCAGAGGGCCCCGTCTGGGTGAAGGACGGAGACTACGTGCTCTTCTCTGATATTCCGCCTAACAAGGTGATGAAATGGGAGGAGGGCAAGGGCGTCTCCACGTATTTGTTTCCGTCAGGCTATACTGGCGCCACGGACTACGGTGGCGAGCCCGGCTGCAATGGCCTGTTGTTAGACTCTAAAGGTCAGCTCGTCTCATGCGAACACGGCGATCGCCGACTCTCTGTCATGACCAAGGATGGCGGCAAGCGCACCTTGGTCGACAACTACGAAGGCAAGCGCCTCAACAGTCCGAATGACGCCGTCTTCAAATCGAACGGAGACCTCTATTTCACCGATCCACCCTACGGTTTGCCGAATCGATGGGATGATCCTCGGCGCGAACTCGATTTCTGCGGGGTCTATCGCTTGGCCAAGAATGGCACGCTAACATTACTCACGAAAGAAATGACACGCCCTAACGGAATTGCCTTTTCTCCAGATGAGAAGACACTGTATGTCGCCCAATCCGATCCCAAAGCCGCTCTGTGGAAGGCTTTTCCGGTGAAGGACGACGGAACGCTCGGAGAGAGCCAGGTCCTCCACGATGTCACGGCCATGGTGGGCAAACACAAAGGATTGCCGGATGGAATGAAGGTCGATAAGGCCGGAAACATCTGGGCCACCGGACCAGGTGGTGTCCATGTCTTCGCCGCTGACGGCACGCCGTTAGGGAGAATTGACACCCTCGAAGCCACGGCCAATTGCGGCTTTGGCAATAACGGCTCCACCCTCTATCTCACGGCGGACATGTATCTCTGCCGGATCCAAACCAAGGTCACCGGCCAAGGCTTCTAACAAATCACACCATCCTAATCCATGAAAACGCTCATCACCACCTTCCTCGCTCTCGGACTCTTCACCCACGCTCTACGAGGTGAAGAATCTGCCTTCGCCACCCCCACGATCGATCTCGGTCTGGTTGTGAGTGACATTGAGAAAGCCGTGGCCTTCTACACCAAAGCCATTGGCTTCACCGAAGTGCCCGGGTTCCAAGTGCCCGCGGACTTCGCCAAAGACGCGGGCCTCACGGATAGCAAAAAACTAAAGATCCGCGTGCTCACGTTGGGTGAAGGCGGGACGAAGTTGAAACTCATGCAAGTGGAAGGCGAGAGTAAGAAGTCCGACAACACCCACATCAACTCGCAGTTGGGTTTCAGCTACATCACGGTCAATATCACGAGCACTGATGACGCGCTCAAACGTCTCAAGGCAGCCGATGTGAAGCCCATCGCCAAAGGCCCAGTGCCTCTGCCAGCCAACCTGAATCCTGCGATCGCCCTCACCATTGTCCGCGATCCTGATGGCAACTTTGTTGAGCTTGTAGGGCCAAAGCCCACTCAACAATATCTACGAAACTAAGAATTTCTTGTAACTTTCGAAGCGAAAACGCGTTCTATAGGGACGATGCCCCAGCTCATGCCCATTGATTCCCCAGAGGCTCGTCCTTCGTTCCCAGATCCGGGCAAGCTCACTCACCACGAGACTCCTCGCCTGACGGATCTGGCGCTCCTGCGCGATTTCAGTGAGGAAGAACGGGAATCTCTGTGTGAGGCCGGCTCCACCACGTCGTTCAAGTCAGGATGGACGGCGATCACGGAAAGCGAGCAACACAGCGTTCTCTTCATCGTGCTTGCGGGCCGATTCCACATCATCCGTGGAGGCGAGAAGATCGCTGAAATCACCGTGGGACAAATTTGTGGAGAGATGGAAATGCTGAACCCGCCGTTTTCGACGGCGACGGTCAACGCAGTCACGGACGCCACCGTATGGCAGCTCACGCGGGATGAGCTTCGGAGCTTCATGGAAACCCACCCCAAGGCGGGAAATCGATTCATGAAGCTACTCGCGAATACCTTCGCCACCCGTTTGCAAAGCGGTTAACCAACCCGTCCGTTTTCCAGCGAAGGCAGACTGCCCTTGGGTTTGATCACCAGCGCGGATGCTCTAGTTTCCGACCATGACCAAATCTGATCTTCCCCCGTGGTCCCATGAATTGATCGGGCTTTATGAAAGCAATGCCACCAACCAGTTCATCCTCCATGGCAATGTCACAGATCAGTTCCTCGTGCCGGGACGCAGTGGCATGGGCATTGGGAATCTCACGGACTTCCTCGTCGATGTCATCCTACCGAGCTTCGACGTCGTCCTCAGTTATGATCTCGGCAATGGCATCCGCGTCTTAAAGGGCGGCAAGACACTCAGCGAGTGGCCCAGTTATCAAGAACGCCAACCTTTCTCCAAACGCCCTCGCGAAGCGCTGGAAATCCTAACGCATTACTTCCGCTACTGCGCGAACCTACGCCATGCAGGCGGGCAGACCATTCGGGTCACCGTCATTCTGAAGAGCAGCCATCTCGTCGTCCCCAACTTGGGCAATGCGGTGAACAATGACGTCAATGCCATGGCGTTGCTCATTCGAGAATGGGCCACCGAAACATCCCTGACAGAACACCCTTTCGCGTGTTTCCTTCTCACGGAGAATCTCAATGACCTGCACGCCTTGGTCGTGCATCACCCGCGCACCGCGCATTTGAAGATCCCGTTGCCTGAACCCAGCGATCTCGAGAACTACTTCGAACTGAAGGCGAAAGACTATCCCGTCGCACTCGAGCCTTACCAGAATGACCTCAATGTCCCGGCGCGACAAATGTCAGGAGCCACTCTCAGCGCCGTGGCGAGTTTGCTCAAGCAGCAGGAGTATTTGAAGAAGACCATCCAGCCTAACGACCTTGCCAATTTCAAAAAGTCGTTGGTCGAGAAGGAATGCAATGGTCTGATCGAGTTTGTCGAGCCTGACAGAACCCTCGATGACTTCCACGGACAGGATCCCGTGAAAGATTGGATCCGGCAGGACATCGCGCTTTGGGAGAAAGGCGACCATCAAGCCATGCCAATGGGCTACCTGATCTGCGGCCCCGTCGGCACCGGCAAGACCTACCTCGTGGAATGCCTCGCAGGCGAAGCCGGGGTGCCCGTGGTCATACTGAAGAACTTCCGCGACAAGTGGGTCGGCAGCACGGAAAGCAATCTCGAGAAGATCTTCAGACTCCTCCATGCCCTGGGCCGCTGTGTGGTCTTCATTGATGAGGCCGATCAAGCCATGGGCAAGCGCTCTGGACAGTCCGGAGACAGCGGCGGCGTCTCTGGTCGCGTCTATTCCATGATGGCCACGGAGATGAGCCAATCGAGCAATCGAGGCAAGATTCTGTGGATTCTAGCCTCCAGTCGACCTGATCTGATCGAGGTCGACTTGAAAAGACCGGGCCGAGTAGACGTGAAAATCCCATTATTTCCAGCGCACACTCCCGAAGGGGCTTACGCACTTATTCGGATCCTCTGTAAAAAGTACAAGCTGATCCTGCCCAAAGAAATCACGTCAGGAATCCTCGGCCTAATTCCCAAACTCGTCACTCCCGGGGCTGCCGAGTCGTTGGCAGTCAAGGTCTACCGACAAGTGAAGACAAAGGATGTGACGGCTAACGCTGCATTGGCAGACATCTTAGCCGTCTACCAAAGTCCCGTGCCAAAGAACATCATGAACTTCCAAATTCAACTCGCCGTCGATGAAGCAAGCGATTTGTCCTTTGTTCCAGAGAAATTCCAGAGTTGACGGTTGAATTTCCCTCTGCAACCATCCGCGCCTTAGACGTCGCACACCTGATTTCTCTATTAAATATCAGACATACTTATGATTAAGAATCCTTTAATAGTTCTTCTAGCAGCACTTTGCTTTTCCAGTTTCGTCAGCTGCAGTTCCACGGATTCCATCAAGAAAGGTAGCAAGTGGGATCGCACCAATCTCGAAAGCAGCTCGAAAGAAGTCCGACCAGTCCGCACCACCGCTTACACCCACACCGAGTCCGATCACATCGCTTACTCGAATAAGACGGCCATCGGTACCAATTTGAAGTATTACTCCGGCGTCCGCAGCGCCGCCGCTGACTGGTCCAAGTATCCCGTGGGGACCCGGTTCCAGATCGTTGGCAACAAGCAAATCTATGAGATCGACGACTATGGCAGTGCCCTCGTCGGCAAGAACACCATCGACCTCTACAAGCCCACGCGTGGCAAGATGAACGCCTGGGGTGCCCGTGATGTGAGAATAAAGATCATCAAGTGGGGCAGCTACGAGCGTAGTAAAGAGATCCTCAAGGACCGCACCGCTTACAGCCACGTGCGCAAGATGTACGACGCGCTCAAAGAAAAGGCCTAGTTCCCCGCCGCAGTCCGTCTCTCTTCATGACCAAGCAAGAGCGTGCGGATCATATCGCACGCCAATTAGCGGATCTCTATCCAGAGACCCCGATTCCGCTGGATCATAAGGATCCTTACACCCTGCTCATCGCCGTCCTGTTATCGGCGCAGTGCACCGATGTCCGAGTCAATCTCGTGACCCCGCATCTCTTCGCTCTGGCCGACACCCCCCAAGCCATGGCCCAAGTGCCCGTCCCGGCCATTGAAGATATCGTCCGGCCCTGCGGACTCGCCCCGCGCAAGTCCAAGGCCATCCAAGAACTCTCTGTCATCCTCGTGCGTGAACACGGTGGCGAGGTGCCGCAGAACATGGCCGCCCTCGAAGAACTCCCCGGTGTCGGCCACAAGACCGCCTCCGTCGTCATGGCCCAAGCCTTCGGCGTCCCTGCGTTTCCCGTCGATACCCACATCCATCGTCTCGCCCAACGCTGGGGCCTCACCAAAGGCAAGAACGTCGTCCAAACCGAGGCCGACCTGAAGAAGGTCTTCTCCCGCGACTCCTGGAATGCCCTCCACCTGCGCATCATCTTCTACGGCCGCGAATACTGCTCTGCCCGAGGCTGCGATGGCACCGTCTGCGACATTTGTCAGACCTGCTATCCCAGGAGAAAGAACCCAGTCGCGACAAAGAAGGCGTAGATCCTTAGCGGAAGTTCGTACTCCCGCCTTCAGGCGAATGGCACGGAAATAAGGAGACTTTGGGATTCCAGCCTTATCTTATGGACTGCGGAGCCCTCTACCGCTTTGATAGTGCACCCCTAAAGCGGTAGGGGGCTCCGCGGTCCATAAGATACGCCAACCCAATAGCCTCACAGACGTCCTAACCCGGCCTTGTTCCGTAGTCCCACCTTTAGGCGTCACACAGTGACGTTATAGCGTTATAGCCGCACCTCGTGGCTTTGATGGCGGTTTGTCGACGAATTCTCGGCGGCTTGCTACTAGGCTTTCGTCGCCGGAGCCACCCTTTGATAGGGGTAGGGACGACGCATTGGTTTGCGCCGCCCCTCCCTCCGAACCGGGCATGCGGCTCTCCCGCACACGGCTCTCCAGTCAGCAAGTTGCTCCTCGTTGGAGACTCATCTGTTCCTCTCGG
>JBLHHN010000337.1:0-7102 GCA_047616785.1 Verrucomicrobiales bacterium | reverse complement strand
ACCGAAAAGTTACGGATGGTTGCAAAAACCCAGGCACAGCTATTTCGAGCATTTCCGAGATGAAAACCCGCCTAGAAAAATCCTCGATGAAGCCTCTTAAACTGGTGCCATTCGAGTAGGGATGCTCACTCCTCTGACAAACTCATTTCTGGGAACGATCCCATTCTGGGAAGGAAAGTCCTCGTCTTTCATCCGCTGACTTGTTATTTACACATCCACACTCTGATGAAAGAATATGCCTATATCCACGAGGAAGGGAATCTCCCACCCGTCCTTAAGGACCTACCCCTCGTTAAGAATTTCGAGGAAAAGCACCTCAATATCATTCTCTATTCCAGCTACTTCATGGAGTGCGATCCGGAGGACTGCTTTATTGAGGAAGGGACCAATGATTCCCGTATGTATGTCCTCCTGACGGGCACGATCCGCGTCGAGAAGAATGGCGAGACCCTCATACGAACGGACGTTCCCGGAGAGCTTTTCGGAGAGATCGCTGTCTTCAACGCGGAGAATCGCTCCGCGTCCGTGATCGCTGAGACCCATTCTCTGTTGCTCGTCGTGGACCAGAAATTCCTTCAAGAGATCAAGCCCGTCCGGGACAATGGCAGCTTCTATGCCGCCGTTTACGGATTTTTAGCCAAGATTATGGCAAACCGGCTCAAGGTCACTTCCGGGGAACTCGCCCGGGTAGAGAAAGAATTGGAAGAGACCAAGGCGGCATTGGCCAAATATAAAGAAGGCGCAGCGTAGAGTTACTTGCGAGGGCGGCTAGGATCGGGATACTGGGACTTATGAAGCCCCTGACTATCAGCCTTGCTCTTCTCGCTCTGTCCAATAGTGCCCTTTTCGGGCAGGCCCCAGCCGCTGCTCCTGCGGCCACAGAAGAAACTGCCATTTCTGCAGACGCCCCAGATACGCTCTGGCAAGCCGTTCAAGCCACCATCAAAGAGCTTGAGTCTCCTACCCAGAAGCCTGCGTCCCGAGAAGAAGCCATGAGCCAATTCCGCGCTGGGCTGGAAGGTTTTGACAAAGCCTACGCAAGCTTTCTCGAGGCCTCTCCCAAAGACTCCCGCCGATGGACGGCAAAGCTCTTCGCCGCGAAAGTGTCCAACGCGCGCCCCATGGTCGGCATGGAACCACAAGCAGGGCTTGCCGAGATTTTAAAAGAGATCCTCGCCAGTGAAGACGCTCCCCCCGTGGTGCGCAGCGAGGCCAGCGCCGCCAGCCTCATTGAATCTGCCAAAGATTCACGGTCCTCCACAGAACTGATCGCAGGCTGGAAGGCACGGGCCATGGAGCACCTGGAAAAGTATCCGGATGAGCCACTCAATGCGCAGGTGAATGGCGCCATCGAACTGACAGAGCCCTTAAAGCTAACATTCACAGACGTCGATGGAAAAGATTTCGACATGGCGTCTCTGCGAGGCAAAGTCGTACTCATCGATTTCTGGGCTACTTGGTGCGGGCCTTGTGTCGCGGAGTTGCCCAATGTCCTCGCAGCCTACGAAGAACTCCATCCACTAGGGTTTGAGATCGTTGGCATCTCTCTCGATCAGAAGAAAGAAGATCTCGTAGCTTTCACCAAGGAACACAAGATGCCTTGGGTTCAGTATTTCGATGGCAAAGGCTGGTCAAATGACATTTCCACACGCTTTGGCATCAAAAGCATCCCCGCCATGTGGTTGCTGAACAAAGATGGCCTCATCGTCGACATGGAAGCGCGTGCTGGATTGGTGCAGAAAGTGAAGCAGCAATTGAAGTAGTGATAGAATCTTGCTTCTCGGAGCCGGCGTATTGAACCGTACAAGCCACGCGTTCGTATCATCATCGGCGACACAGAATCGCCCCCAGCTTGACGTCCAATTCATACTAACATGAGCATAAATCCATCTTCAGTCCCCGATGCCACGGGCCACTTCGGCCCTTACGGTGGCATGTTTGTCCCAGAGACCCTCATGGCAGCGCTCCAGGAACTCACGACCGAGTACGCTAAGGCTCAGAAGGATCCAGCCTTCCAGAAGGAGCTCGATTATCTGCTCCACGAGTATGCCGGACGGCCCACTCCCCTTTACTTTGCGGAGCGCTGGACGGAGAAGCTCGGCGGCGCACGGATCTACATGAAACGCGAAGATCTTCTGCACACGGGCGCGCACAAGATCAACAACGCTCTCGGACAAATCCTCTTGGCCAAACGCATGGGCAAGACACGTATCATCGCCGAGACCGGTGCCGGTCAGCATGGCGTGGCCACGGCCACGGTCTCCGCACGTTTCGGATTCGATTGCACCATCTACATGGGTGCGGTGGACATGGAACGCCAGGCGCTGAATGTCGCGAGGATGCGTTTCCTCGGCGCCAAGGTCGTGCCTGTCACCGCAGGCCAAGCGACTTTGAAAGAAGCGATCAATGAAGCCATGCGCGACTGGGTGACCAATGTTCGCGAGACGCATTACATCTTAGGGTCAGCGTTAGGCTCGCATCCCTATCCCATGATGGTGCGTGACTTTCATCGCGTGATTGGCGTGGAAGCTCGTTGCCAGATTCTCGAGAAGGAAGAGCGGCTGCCTGACTTGTTAGTCGCTTGCGTGGGAGGTGGTAGCAATGCCATCGGCCTCTTCCATCCTTTCCTTGAAGACGAAGGCGTTCGCATGGTTGGAGTCGAAGCGGGAGGTGAATGCATCGAGACAGGCAAGCACGCCGCGCGATTCCAAGGGGGGAAATTAGGCGTGCTTCAAGGCACCAAGACGTATTTGTTAGCCGATGAAGACGGGCAGATCCAACTGACACACTCCGTATCCGCCGGGCTCGATTACGCCGCCATCGGCCCCGAGCACGCTTTCTACCGGGACGAAGGCAGAACAGAATACAGCTACGCCACTGACGCTGAAGCGCTCGATGCCTTCCAAGAGATCTCGCAAGTGGAGGGCATCATCCCAGCGCTCGAGACGGCCCATGCCTTGGCCTACGTGTCCAAGGAAGCTGGGGCCCTTGGGAAGGACAAAGTCATCATCGTCAACTGTTCCGGTCGCGGGGATAAGGACGTCGAACAAGCTGCCAAACATATCTTTGGGAGCGAATAGACAGACCTGCCAGACCGTCTGCCCTTGAAAACCAAGGATATGCACCTTAGAATCGCATTTCTGCTATGATTCATCCTCCCCGAATTCGCTTTCTTTTCTTAGGATTCCTCAGCCTGCTCATCTCGGTGACGCATGCTGTTGAACCTGCCAACGCCTACATTGTCGTCGACCACTACACGGGCAAGATCTTTGCTCAGAAGAATGCCGATCAGAAGCTACCTGTCGCGAGCCTAACCAAAGTCGCGGCAGGATGTCTCGTCGTGGACTGGGCTCAAGCCACGAGCACCAACCTCAGCCAGGTCATGGCGGTGCCACCTCATGCGCCGACAATCGGCGGTGCCAATCCACTCGGGCTTCAGAGTGGCGATCAGCTCACTTTGCGCGATGGGCTCTACAGCGCTCTCATGGCCTCTGACAATGTTACGGCCGAGTCTCTCGCCTATCATGTTGGCAATGATCTCCTTCGTCGTCGCGGAAAGGGTGGCGATCCCATCAAAGAATTCGTTCGGGAAATGAACGCCCTCGCCGGAAAGCTTGGCATGCGCCAAACCAAGTTTGCCAACGCTCACGGGCTCGATCATGGCCTACGTCGCCCCCCCTACTCAACGGCCAAGGACCTTTGTCGGCTCACCAAGTATGCGATGGATAAGGGTGATTTCCGTTTTTATGTCTCACAGAAGTCTCGGAAGATCTCCGTGTCCCGACAGGGCCAAAAGCGTTCCTTTGGCCTGAAGAATACCAACCAGCTTGTCGGCACATCACGCGTCGATGGCGTGAAGACTGGCCAGACAACCGCTTCCGGTCCTTGTCTCATAGTCTCAGCCATCCGCCCAAACCGCGTCAGCAAGCGCGCCGACGGTGCCAGCCAGGTGCAGAAGCTTCGCTTGAATGCGGTCGTCCTAGGCGCTCAAGACCGATTCCGCTCCGGCAAACAGCTCATCGATTGGGGCTGGCGCGAGTTCGATGGCTGGAATTCTGCTGGTCGTCCTATGTCTGATAGGAATGGTTCTTTGTAGTGATTTCGATTGCGAAGCCTTGTAATGGGCTACGGTGACGTTCGCAGATCGCAAAGGGCTGCAAATTCACCATCCATTTCATCATGAGCCAACTCCTGGAACTCCTGCAGAAGAATGCCCGGCAAACCAACGCCGAACTCGCCGAACTGCTAGGTCGCGATGAAGCCGCAGTGACTGCTGAACTCACGGAACTCGAAAAAGACGGCACCATCATGGGCTACACCGCCATCCTCGATCCCGAGCGTCACGAGCCTAACAAAGCCACGGCTATGATCGAAATCCGCCTCTCCCCTGAGCGCGGTGGCGGATTTGACCGCTTGGCCCATCGCGTCGCCGCTTTTCCTGAAGTGAAGAGCTGCTTCCTCATGAGCGGGACCTATGACTTGTTAGCCATCGTCGAAGGAGAAGACCTCCGCGAAGTCGCCCGGTTCGTATCCGAGACCTTGTCCACCATGAGCGGCATCCTCTCCACCGCGACCCATTTCCAACTCAAGACCTACAAGGCCAATGGCCTCCTGCAATCCTCCGAGCGCGAAATGGATCGCCTGCCGGTCTCACCCTAGCACATCATGAGTCTTGACCCCAAACGGCATCTCTCACGGCAGATCCAGCAAGTCCCCCGTTCAGGCATCCGGGATTTCTTCGAACTCGTCCTTGGACGGGATGACGTCATTTCATTAGGCGTTGGTGAACCCGATTTCTCAACACCCTGGCATATTCGCGAAGCTGCCATCTTCTCGCTGGAACGTGGAGAAACCAGCTACACGTCCAACCTCGGACTGCTCAGCTTGCGTGAAGAGATCGCACGCTACGTCGAGGAGATCTTCGCTCTCCGTTACGACCCAAAGTCAGAGATCCTCATCACCGTTGGCGTGTCCGAAGCCATCGATCTCGCCTTCCGCGCGCTGCTCAATCCTGGTGATGAAGTCATCTACCACGAGCCCTGCTACGTTTCCTACAATCCTAGCATCACCTTAGCGCACGGGATTCCCGTAGGCGTCTCTGCTAAGCCAGAAGATGATTTCTCTCTGCGTGCCTCTGCCGTTGAAGCCGTCATCACTCCCAAGACACGCGCCATCATCCTGAACTTTCCTACCAATCCGACCGGTGCGGTCATTGACAGGAAAGAACTCGCCGCCATTGCCGAACTCGCCGTCGCACATGATTTGATCGTTCTGTCAGACGAGATCTACAGTGAGCTCCGCTACGAAGGTATCGAGCACGTTTCCATCGCCACCTTTCCTGGCATGAAAGAGAGGACCATCTTTCTTCACGGATTCTCCAAGGCCTTTGCCATGACAGGTTTTCGTATCGGCTATGCCTGCGCGCCATCCATCCTCACAGAAGCCATGATGAAGATTCATCAGTATTCCATGCTCTGCGCGCCCATCACTAGCCAGGTCGCCGCGATCGAAGCCCTACGCTGCGGGGCGAGCCCTGCCGAAGAGATGCGCCAAGCCTACGCCAATCGACGCAATCTCCTCCTCACGCGTTTCCGTGAAGCGGGTATCCCCTGCTTCGCCCCCGGCGGAGCGTTCTACGCCTTCCCTGACATTCGCGCCACCGGCATGACCAGCCAAGATTTCGCCAGGAAACTGCTAGAAGAAGAGTCCGTCGCCTGCGTGCCAGGAGATGCCTTTGGCCCCACGGGTGAAGGCTTCCTCCGCTGCTGTTACGCCGCCAGCACCGAATCACTCCGCGAAGCCTTGCCCCGAATCGCCCGTTTCTACAAGAAACAACTCAAGAGCTAGTCAGACGGACATGGGCAAGCTCAAAGAGTGGCAGGCCAACCGGACGCTTGCCTACGTCGCGCCGTTATTTCTCTTCATGGCGTTCCTACCACTGGTTGGAGCGTTCACGATCAAGAACTCCAAATTTCCTTGGTGGCAACACTCGCCCGAACACTGGCTCTACCCCATCCAATGCCTCTGTTGCGGAGCCGTCCTCCTCTTCTTCCGCAAGCACTATCAGTTTGGCCCCTATCGTGGATTCGGTTTCGCGACCTTCGCCGCCTTGCTAGGCATCGCCGTCTGGATCCTGCCCACCTACCTCTTCGATCTCTGGCAATGGGATGAAGACACCATGCCCAAGTGGCTCCATTGGTTAGGCTTTCAAGAACGTGAAGACAGCGGCTTTGATCCCAGCTTCATCAAAAGTCCCATGTGGTACGGGTTCACCGTCGCCGCACGTCTCTTCCGCATGGTCGTCATTGTCGCACTCGTCGAAGAAGTCTTCTGGCGCGGCTTCCTCATGCGTTACCTCGTCGATATCGACGGCGACTTTTGGAAAGTGAAATTCGGCACCTTCACCCGGCTCTCCGTGAGCGTGACCGTCATCGCCTTCACATTCGCCCACAGCCCCGCCGACTACATGGGCGCGATCATCTACGGCAGCCTCGCCTGCTGGGTCGCCATCCGCACCAAGAGCCTCGCCGCCTGTGTCTGGATGCATGCCCTGGCCAATCTCATCCTCGGCATCTTTATCCTCCTGACCAAGAACTGGGGCTTGTGGTAAACCGCCAGCGCCTTCCTAACCCAGTCCTTCGTAAGCTTCGGCTAGTGAGAGATCCCCTTCGATCTCTGCCAGTGGGATGATGGCATCTCGGCCTTCATAGAGTTCACGCTCGAAACCAGCGGTGCTCCGACGATAGGCGACGGCAGCAAAGGGTTCTTGCTCTAACATGACATAGACCGCTAACGAAGGAATGGTGAGGTACGCGTCTTTCTTCTCATTCTGATCAGTTCTACACGTCGAGTCCAAGAGAACTTCAATGACCACGACGGGTTCGTCGTGAAACTGATCATCATCCGCATTGGATCGTAAGCGGTCTATGGAGCACCACTAGCAGAATTTAGCGCAAGCGTCGTAGGGTGGCGGCAATGACACATCCACAATCATCTGACACCCAAATCCTCAAGATCGACAGCCGCCAGCGCGTTCGCGTAGGGCGCCAGCGCCGCGAGGCCCTTCTCGACGAGTTCGAGCGCAGCGGCCTGAGCGGGGCCG
>JBLHHN010000336.1:0-7104 GCA_047616785.1 Verrucomicrobiales bacterium | reverse complement strand
CACCTTCGCCAGAATCTCGCGGACGCCGTCTTCAAAGAGCTGCCCGATGCTTTCGAGTTGGTCGAAGCCACGTTTCGCTTCCAATTCTTTCAATTGGGTGAGTCCCGCGGCCAGCGCTAACGGATTCCCTGAAAGGGTGCCTGCTTGATAGACGGGCCCGTCCGGGGCCAACTGATCCATGATTTCTGCTTTGCCGCCAAAAGCACCGACGGGCAAGCCGCCGCCGATCACTTTCCCTAACGCTGTCAGATCCGGCGTGACGCCGAAGCGTTCTTGCACGCCGCCTTTGGCCACGCGGAAGCCGGTCATGACTTCATCGAAGATGAGGACAATGCCATGCTTGGTCGTGATCTCGCGCAGGAATTCAAGGAAGCCTTCTTGAGGAAAGAACAAGCCCGCATTGGCAGGGATGGGTTCGAGAATGATCGCGGCGATGCGATCTCCTTCCGCTTCGACCACTTTCGCAAGCGCCTCGGGATCATTGAAAGGAAGGGTGATGGTGAGTTCCGCAAGTTGGCTGGGAACGCCAGCGCTATCGGGACGACCATGGGTGAGCGCGCCGCTTCCTGCGGCGACTAACAATGAATCAACATGGCCATGATAACATCCTTCGAACTTGATCACCAAATCTCTGCCCGTGAAGCCGCGCGCCAAACGTAGGGCCGACATCGTGGCCTCGGTGCCACTGTTCACCATGCGGACTTTCTCGACGGAGGGCACCCAGTCACAGATCAACCGAGCCATTTCCACTTCATAGAGATTGGGGATGCCAAAGCTCACGCCATCCTTGGCCGCGTTGTGCACGGCCTTGATGACGCATTCTGGCGCGTGACCTAAAATGGCAGGTCCCCACGTGCCCACATAGTCGATCAGAGTGATGCCATCCACGGTCTCGATGCGTGCGCCTTTGGCTCGCTGCACGAAGAAAGGATCGCCATCCACGTTGCGAAACGCGCGTACTGGAGAATTGACCCCGCCTGGGATGTACTTCTTGGCCTTCTGAAAGAGTTTATCTGAGAGTGACATCTTGGATCTAGGTAGGCCAGAACCGCCTAGATGGCGACCGAAAGTCGAATCCCTGGCCACTCAGAGTTGGACCCTGCAGAAGACTTCGAATAGATTGCGAGTGGCGACGTCGGAATTCTATCCTTTCCCTCACGTGCAATATGAGCTAAAATATGAGCCATGGCTATGCGACCACTCACTATCCTTGTCGCCCTTCTAGGCCTGAACACCGGTCTGCTGGCGGATGAACGCCCTTCTAAACTGAACCGTGAAGAGGGGGCCCTCTACCTGGAAGATCTTCTGGAGAAACCTATCAAGCTGAAAGTCTTGAAGCCCGCCAATGCTTATGGCTCCCTCAGGGGTGATCGTTATTTGGGAACCCTCCAGCTGGGACAAGAGGTGACCGTCCTTGCGATCAGTGATCGCGCGTATCGGGTGCGAGGCAAGGCGCAGCAAGGTGACATCGCAGGTTGGGCTGGGCCTGCGTTCTTTAAGAAACTGGAGCCTGAGTTCGTGGAGAATCTTAAGAAAGCGGCCGAACGCAAAGCGATCGTGGAAGATCTTATTGCCAAAGAGCAAGTCGCGCTGGGCATGACAGGCGATGAAGTGACCGCTTCGTTAGGGAAACCGACCAAGCGTTCGTCGAAGCTCACCGCTGAAGGAAAGACCGATACCTTCGAATACATCACCTACGACAAGGTGCCGCAGACATCCTACCGGCGGAACGGGTTGGGACAGATCCAACGCTACACCACCTATGTGAAAGTAGAGACTGGCAAAGTTACCATCATCATGGAAGACGACGTCGTCTCCAGCATCGCTGAGACGGAGGACAATGAAGATCGTCGTGATCGCGGCATCATTGTGCCAACGCCCGTGCTTCTCTATTAGAGCTTCGGCTGACTTCATGGATCGCCGGAATTTCCTAGCGGGGTGCGCGACAGGTGGTGTGTTAGGAGCTTCTGTGGCAGGGGCGGCTGACCTATCTCCCACGGATCTGCGCCCAGCCAAGCCGATCGGTTTGGCGAAGCCGAAACGTGCCGTTTCCAAGGAGACGGTGGCGCGCTGCGTGGTGAAAGAGCCTTCTGCGATCAAGATTCTCCAGCTCACGGACATCCATTTCTTCTGCGACCGCAAGAAACGCGGAGAGAAAGCCGATCAACGCACGCAAGATGATCTCGCTCGATTGGTAGAGCGTCATCAGCCTGATCTCATCGCGTTCACCGGAGATGTCTGGCATGATCCGGCGGCCGGCATGAGTGACGAGATCTTTGCCTACGCGCTCGCTGCCATGACCAAGCTCGACACGCCCTGGCTCTTCAATTGGGGAAATCATGATCTGTTAGACGACTACACCGAAGCGCAAGCCGCGCTGACGGAAGCGCCAAAGAGCCTTTATCGTGGGGCGTATGAAGGCGGTAATCATAGTGTTTTGTTAGAAAACGCAGAAAGTAGACCCCTATGGGACCTAATCTGCCTTAACACGACGACCCAAGGCGTCCAAGAAGCGCAAGAGAACTGGTTGCGTCAAGTGGTGGCGAATGACGACCGGCCCAAGGTCGGAGGGGCGTTCTGTTTCCTCCATATCCCACTGCTCGAGTACGCCAAAGTATGGGATTCCGGCAAAGCCCAGGGCGTGAAGCAGGAAGAAGTTTGCACCTATGGCGAAGACGGCAGTGCTTTCCCGATCCTGAAGAAGCTCGGCGTGCGCGCCTGTTTCTGCGGTCACGATCACGTGAATGACTACACCGGACGGATTGGTGAGGTGGACATGGTCTACGGAAGAGCCTCAGGACACGCGGGTTATGGCGGCGAGCAGATGCGTAAGGGCGGCAAACTCATCACTTTGGACGCCCTGAAGGGCTCGTATCGCTGGCAGACCGTCTTCGCCGATGGGTCCTCCTGGTCCCCATAGGGGCCGATCCGTCTCAACATTGCTTAAGCCCTCCGGAAAAGTGTTGCCCAACGGACGCTGGCCCCCTTATATCGCAGGCTACCTACGACCGATAACCTCAACGCAACTACCTTCTCTCGAATGAGTATAGAAAAAGGAAATCCGAATAAAGCTCTCTTCTGGGGCTGTTTCATAGCACTGATCACCACAGCCTTCGGCTTCATCACCCGAATGTTCCTCCTTGATGACGTCGCGATCACTGAAGGTCTGCTAAAACTGGATCCAGCCGAAGTCGGCCGGTTCAAGGGCATTCAGATCTGGCCATTCGCGATCAGCATCATCTTGTTCAGCCTCATCATTGATAAGGTTGGCTACAAGTTTGCCATGATGTTCGCCTTCATCAGCCAGATGATTTGGGCGGTGATGGGCATCGCCGCGCTTTCGATGGCAGAATCGAATCCTGGCTTGGCGAGTAGTCTCATCTTCTGGGGTGGTCTTATCTTGGCATTGGGCAACGGAACGGTGGAAGCCTTCATCAACCCGGTTGTCGCCACCATCTTTGATAAAGAGAAAACCAAGTGGCTGAACATTCTTCATGCGGGTTGGCCCGGTGGATTGGTCATCGCTGGAATCATTGTGATCCTGATGGGCAGTGCGCCATGGACCATGAAGATTGGCATCATCGCTATTCCAGCGTTGATCTACTTCTTCATATTGATCCGATGCAAGTTCCCTGTGCAAGAGCGTGTTGCTGCAGGTGTTAGTTACAAAGACATGCTCTCTGAGTTTGGTATCCTTGGTGCCTCCGTGGTGGGATTCCTCGTCACACTCCAGCTCATGGACTTCTTCCCGACGGGATCAAAGATGCTCTTCATTCTGATTGGCGTCGCCATGGTCGTTGCCTTTGGTGTCTACACCAAGAGTCTTGGACGCCCGTTCATGTTCGTTTGTATCCTGATCATGATGCCTCTCGCGACGACTGAGATTGGCACCGACGGCTGGATCTCCGGGATCATGGAGAATGCAGTCTCGTTCCATGGTGGATGGATTCTCGTCTACACGTCGGTCATCATGATGGTGCTTCGATTCTTTGCCGGCCCGATCGTTCACAAGCTCTCTCCACTTGGGCTGCTGATCGTGAGTGCGGTCCTTGCCATTGCTGGCCTGTTTGCCCTTTCCGGAGCAAGTGGTGTCGCGATTATCTTTTTAGCGGCAACGCTATACGCTCTTGGAAAGACCTTCTTCTGGCCAACGATGCTGGGCATTGTTTCGGAGCAAACGCCAAAGGGCGGAGCGCTCACACTGAACGCTATTTCCGGAATCGGCATGCTTGCCGTGGGAACGTTAGGCTTCCCTTACATCGGTGCCCTTCAATCTAACAAAGCCATTGATGCCGTGGCTGCTTCTCCTGAAGCAGCGAAAGTCCCTGGGCTTGTTCAGGATGGGGTGGTGGCTCCAAGTGTCCTTCTGGATAAGAGCATCTACGAGATCATTGATTACAAGACTCTGGATGCCGATGCTGTCGGGAAACTGGTAGAATCTGCACCTGCAGGCGAACAAGAAGCGATCACAAGTGCGATCGGCGCGGCTCAGGCAGGCAGCGCGCAGAAGGCACTGGGCAACATGGCGCTCTTCCCGGCGATCATGCTCATCGCTTACATCCTGCTCTTCCTCTACTTCAAAGCGCGCGGTGGCTACAAAGCCGTCGAGCTTGAGTAGATTGATTCCAATCTAAGTTTAGATTCAGACGAGGCTGCCTGCGGGCAGCCTCGTTTCGTTTCTACGTATAATGATTAGAGTGTTGAATAACAGAGTGACCAACCATCCGTATGGAAGGTCGCTCATAGCGCTGAAAGCGCGACACAAGTCAGCCCAGGGCGATAGCCCTGGGTAGCATTTTACCAGAGCCCTAGCGCTGAAAGTGCGAGACAATCCAACCAAGGAATTTTAGACTGCCCACAGGAAGTCTCGTTTCGTTTCTGGACAGGCCGATTGTCTCTTCCCTATGTTCTGCGCATGGCACAGAACTTCCTCAAACCCATCACCGCATGCTTCGGCCAACCTGTGGCCGAGAATCCCACTCAAGTCATGATCGAGGCGGCCTTTCGGCAGCTGGGTCTCGACTGGCGGTACATCACTTTAGAAGTTGGTCCTGATGATCTGGCCGCAGGGGTGGCGGGTGCGCGGGCCATGGGGTTTCGCGGGTTCAACTGCACCATTCCTCACAAAGTGGCGGTCATTGAACATCTCGATGGCCTCGGTGAATCGGCCGCCGTCATGCAAGCGGTGAATTGTGTCGTCCGGAGGGGGGATCAGCTCATCGGCGAGAACACGGATGGCAAGGGCTTCGTCGAGGGCGTGAAGAAACTGCGTGATCCGAAGGGGAAAACGGTGGTCTTGCTAGGTGCGGGTGGCGCCGCGAGGGCCATCGCGGTGGAACTGGCGCTGGCCGGGGCTTCCAAGATCACGCTAGTCAATCGTACGCCGGCTCGTGGTGCCGCAACCAAGGCTTTGTTAGATGATCAATTGGAGGTCGCCACCGAACTGGTCACTTGGGATGCACCTTATGCGATTCCTGAAGGCGCCGATTTCCTCATCAACGCCACATCCGTAGGACTCTATCCGGATGTGGATGCCAAGCTGAATCTCCAATACGACACGCTCGATGCAGCGACGTTTGTCTCCGATGTGGTCTTCAATCCGCCTGCCACTCACCTGATCCGCGAAGCCAAGGCGCGCGGGTGTGAAACTTTGGATGGTCTCGAAATGCTAGTCGGCCAAGGCGTCATCGGCGTCGAGTATTGGACGGGATTCACCCCAGATCCCCAAGTCATGCGCGAATCACTGGAGGCGGTGTTTACAGAAAGTTAGCAGATTGTCACCACGGAGACACGGAGTGATGATCTTCTTCTTTGATTCGCCCCCTCCGTGGTGAACGTAACCGAAGCAATCGTCCTCAAGGTTGACGGGCTAACCTGCATTCATGGCCATGATCATCTTCATAAGCGGAGAGAATAACGCCGTCATCTGAAGGTATCCGATCACGCTGATCATCAAAGCCCCAAGAATCCCCCAAAACATGGCGACCTGGGTATTCTTAGTGAACCAGATGGCGACCAGAGATGCGGTTACCAGGAGGAGTAAACATAACGATACCCAGGGCAGGTGATACACAAAAAGTTCCGTTAGATACGGCGGCTTTTGACCACCAAGGATCTCTTTGAAAACAGGCTCTATCTGGGATGACCATTGGATGACTCGAAAGCATGACGCGCTGCTAACGAGAAGCAACAGAGTGACGATGCCCTTCTTAGCGAAGTCGAGCTTTCTTGAGGGAAGGGAATCCATAGATAAGTATGGATTCTATGGAGTCACGGTCAATTGCAGATTAACAAAGGGCCATCCACCCAGTGCGCTTCGGTCGCATTCAATGTGTTCGAATCCGTTAGACTAAGTGACACCTCATCAGAGATGGCTTCCCATGATCCAGGCTCCAACGATAGCGAGGCCTCGATCACAGCTTGCAGAGGCGGACCGTTGACCTGGGGCCTATGACAACAATGATGCTAGTTGGATCAATCTGGGTCCACGTCAATGGGAGTGGTTGCGCGATGGTGGGATCCAGGTCGAAGGCGAATTCAACGATGTTGGGAAGGCCATCGTTATCGGGATCGGCGCTGTCTGATTGCAGTGCGGCTTCGGGAAAATTGTAAGTGCTGATCCATGAGGCGAAACTCGTGCCTGGATCACCCGTGGTCTCGGGAATCCATTGGATCTCATCCACACGGGCACGATCAGAGCCGTCCGCGACACTGCCGTCCGCGACACTGCCGCCCTTGCTATACTGCCAACGCAAGATGTGTCGGCCTTCGGGCACTTGAGCCGAGAAAGGTTCCCAGGCCACACGACCGCCAATGTCGTTAATCTGGTTGCCATCGATGAGGAGTGCGAGCCGGTCACCGCATTCTTCGGATGAGATGTCCCAGACGAATGAAATTTCGCCAGGGGCGGTGACCGTGGTTTCAAACCAGCTCAATTCGTTGTCTAACAAACGGTTGGTGTAGATCGAGCCGTTGCCATCGTTTCCTGCAAAGAGGTCGGCTTGCCATGGACGATCCCCTCCAGAGCGCCAGGCAAGTCCTGGTGTGATGACGGCGCGTTCGATCTCGAACTTTGGAAAGATCTCAATTTCAATCTCTCGCTCA
>JBLHHN010000335.1:0-7121 GCA_047616785.1 Verrucomicrobiales bacterium | reverse complement strand
CTCCAAGCACGAGGATGTGCCAAAGATCCATCCCAGGCCGTCCGGTATCCTGCTTGTCACCAACGATCTGGCGTTCGAGCAGCGCGAAAATCTGTTCATTGATCTCGGGTGTTTTGAAGATCCACTGCAGGCCTGCGATAATTGGCGGCAGTTCGTCGCGACTGTTAAGCGGAATGATGACGCTTTCAATGGAAGGTTGCCCAAGCTCTATTTGGAGATCGAATCGCTTTCGCATACGGACTCACTCAAGCGAATAATTCCGCCACGACAAGGCCCTAATGCTGTTCTATAAGCGTTTTGAACCGTTTCACCGTCGTGCGGTGAGAATATTCGATTGATGTTCTCGCTCCCATCCCCTGACTCCCAAGCGTTATGCGAGTTGCCGCGCAGGCCCTAGTTAGGACTCAGCCGCAACTTTGCACTTGCTGCCAGTTCGAGCGCGATAGCCTTCTGTGCAGCCTTTGTGCTATCCGGCCAGCCAATGATGTTCGCGTGGCGAACTGGCGGTTCAGCAGGAACGACATCAAGCTTCTGGTTCCTGATGCCCGTGGCCGTAATGTCCGCCCGACCGTAGAGCGTCTTCTGGCGGGCTTCGGCGACGGGTTTCCCCAAAGACCATTTCTGATCTTCGTCAAGACTGTCCGTGCGGGAGACAGATAGCTCAATGTGAGGATTCGGGACGAAAGCGTCCGCTTTCACGCGATCGTTGACCTTGCTGAACCACCTACTGAAAAGGAGAAACCTTGAGAGATTCTCGGAGGTCTCAACGGCCCCTTGGTCAATCGGCGGAAGATCCATCAATTCAGGACCCGTCGAATAACATCGATGACCAATGGTGGCACGGTGTCATGAAAGGTTTCTGTTCCGTGCACTTTGCTTGCGCCGAAGAGAGCGGCGTAACTGAGCTGATGATTTGGGGAAACGCTGATCGAGACGACGCGCCTTGGACTGCGATACCATTCCAACGTGACTTCGCCATCTGGCTCAGCAGACACCTCGGGAACGGGAAGACCCCAGGGTAGCGCTCTCACACAGCGCTGAGCGGCCTCATAGGTTTCCGGCAGGATTGGCAAGGCTTGGTAGCCGTCCCAATCTGGCTCGTGGCATTGCTGATAAAGATCCGCCAGTTCTTCGATGCCTTCACGAGTAGTTCCGGAAATCGCAAAGGATTCCTCCACTGACTCGCTTACCGTCGCCAGCAATCGATCAACATACTGGGACTCCTCACCTACTGCGGAGCTTAGGGGTATGCTGAGCGCTGTGGACATGGCAAACAGATTCTTCAACGGTAATGATCTAAACACGCTGGAGTCAAACTTCCATCGAAAAGCCGATTCTTCAGAGTGCGCAAGTCTAAGAAGATCTGCCAGAGTTCCTCGTTGTTCAAGTCAAATGCCTTGATCCGTGTTGTTTCGATATCCAAGAGTATCGGTAGCTCTTGGCCTTGCGCGGGCTGTGTGGTGACATTCACTGCGCCAAGATTCCCCTGCCCATCTGTGAACTGAATCCGTGTGAGGAAGCCCGTTGGCGTTAGGCCGTCTAACGTGTCACTAGCCGGTCTTACGTGAAGCCAGTCAGACAAAGGAACGCCAGTGGGAAGAAGGAGGCGGTTGATGTAGCGAAGAGCGATGCGACTGACCTCTTCGACGGGTGCTAGCGTGTTAAACACTTCCCAGAGCTGCTTGGCCTGTGGCTGGAGAGCGTTCCATGACGTGTAGGGAACGAGCCGATTGAAAGTGAAACCATCGCTGCGAAACTGAACGATTTGTTTGCTGTCCGCCGAATGAAAGTGAAACCCTCGCAGCCCTTGGTTTAGGGAAACCCCGTCGGGAGTGATCTGATGGGTGGAGATGAACTGATCCCTGGCCGTTGGATAGTCATTTCCCAATTTCGCCGAGGCGGCTGCTTTGAGCCCCTTCAGATCGAATCCGTCTTTCACCTTACATTG
Source organism: Verrucomicrobiales bacterium (assembly GCA_047616785.1). Lineage (GTDB taxonomy): Bacteria > Verrucomicrobiota > Verrucomicrobiia > Verrucomicrobiales > DEV007 > JAACDM01. The sequence continues at coordinate 5,173 of JBLHHN010000335.1, read as the reverse complement.
GATATCGAACACGGCCTCCACGATGGGAGCTTTGGCGTGTATTATGCTTTTGATAGACATCTGTTCGTAGCTATGGGGCCGTCGTTGGCGTTAGGCTTCAACTTGCCATTCTCTAAAGCGGTCGATATGAGTTCGGGCTTGGTTGGCGAGGAGCTTGGCTTGGGCTTCGGCTGCGCGTACTTCGGATTCCTGCGCGAGATGCAGGGCCGCTTCCTGATCAGAGTAAGGCCTTCCGCAGGCGCAGCGATCTTGCCGCCGTTGGAAGACAGTAAACCTTCAAGCTCCCAAGAGCGCAAGCAGGAAGGCTGTTCCGAGGGCGAGCGCGCCAGTAGTCAGTAGCCGATCGGGTGCAAGTATGGCCAACGGGAAGCTCACTCGTCAGTTACTGCGGTGCTAGTCACAGTGGCGCCGAAAGCGTTCTTGCCTCTGTATTTCGTGTAGACTTTCCCGCCTTCTGTCCAAGTTTCGACATGCTCAAAGCTCGAAGGATCATGCATGGCACCCTTGATCTGTCTCACTGCTTCATAGTTATGCCCATCCTACCAGAATCCGGGAGAGTCTTCCAGCTGCGGCCCAGCCTCGAGGAACGCCAGAGCCGCCTCGAGGTTACCCTGCTTATCGATTGCCTTGGCTCCCATTAGTCTTAGAAGATCCCACTGCGCAATTACGAAACCACATCGCTGAGGCGGATTCCTTCCCAGCGACGGCGTTGGAAGGGCGGTGAGGACAAATGGATGCAGAACGTTCCACAGAAGGTTAATGTGATACGAAAGGCCGAGGCGACCTCATTTCGCGCCTCAGGAGAACGGTTTGACTCTGTCGTCCGCGGCGGTGGCCCTTCACGGCGCTTCTTCCTGCATTTTCGTGATGCTTCGGTCCTCGTGCTATATTAACATTCTCGTCGTCCTATCCGGCTTGATAGAGGTGTGGTGATCGCTTTCATCTCTGAGACGCTCTGAATATCAGCTAGTTGCCCTTCCTCTCTTAGCGTTGCAGGAAGAAGCTCTGGCGGGCTGTGTCTTCGCTTTTCGCAACGTAACGAGACTGCCTCTCACATCAACGCTGAGCTTCGCCATCACCTTCCAGCGCCGGTATTTGGCCCAGCCACCCTTCGTCTGAACCTGAAGATTCTCGATCGCCTCGGATGCCTCACAGAAGAGAACCTGGCAAAGATGCGTCGAGGCAACTCACCAGTCATCACACAGGGCCCGTATGTCGGAGAGAAAGCCGAAGTCGATCATATCGTTCCCGTTGCAGTGGCCCCAACGTTCTGCAATTGGATCCGTAACGTTGAGTTCATGCCGAGGACCTTGATTCAATCGATGCAGGCCCATTCTGGGGCTAATCTTCCTCCCGGCTGATTCGATTGGATTTATTATGCGAGTTGTTCCACCGTAACAACATGCTTAAGGATGCTATTGCTTGGCTGAGTCTTCTGCTTTTCGTTGCTTGTTCGAGTAGTTCCTGTTCGAGACAGACGAGGAGCTTGTCGAATCGTATTGTGAAATCGTGAGCCTTGGTGCAAGCCGAATTCTGTAACTCAGCCCTGAAAGACGCCGAAGAGGTAGCGTAGTTCCTCTTCAGCGCTTTCGTCAGGATTCAATGTGCTGGCGATCTGCTCGAGGAGAAAGTCGCGATAACGTTTGCGCATGCGATGCTGTTCCTCGCCGTCCTAGATCGTGGGAACGGCCATGCGATCTAGGACGGCGAGGAACACCACAGTGGCCCGGTGGGGATTCAAGCGGGACTTCAGCCCAGCGATCAACAACGCTCGTGATGATAAATTGTCAGGACGCATGTGGTCCAAGGCATGGCGCGAGAGGCGATGCCTGATTCCTGCCACGGCCTTTTATGAATGGACGGGCCCGAAAGGGATGAAATCGACTCATGCCATTCAACCGTCTGACGGTGAGTTCATGTGGATGGCCGGGCTTTGGGATGAGAACCCCGAAGTGGGTCTTTGCTTCACGAGCATCACCACGACTCCGAATGCGACGATGAAACCGATTCACAACCGAATGCCTGTCATTCTAACGAATAATGCTCTGAGCGACTACTTGAACCATGAAGATCCCATGGATCTCATGAAACCGACCACCGTGAGCCTAACGACTTTCCTGTGCGAGAATCCTTTCGTGAAAAGCTTTGTGCCAGGGCCACCCAAGGCGATCAAGCCCGCTTGAGCCAACAAGTTTGCTCGGGTTCCTATCGTTGATCTTTGATCCAGGAACTTTCATGGAGAGATGAGGTGCTCCTCAAGGAGCCTCCTTGCACTGAAGAAGACGTGCCCTTCAACCTTGGTGTTTTCAACGATGACGGCTTCACTCTCCCGATCAACTCGTTTGGATCAGTGCTTTCGAATTCTGTCAGCCTTTCATCCGGGCCAAACTCATAAAGTTCAGCGGGCGTGTAAGCCTCCAACGATTTGATGTAGGATGAGGCGTATTTGAAATTAGGGTAAGGCGGAGGCAACGGATGAGGGCTCGGGCCATAACGCGGATCAACCATGTAGGCTTGCGGTTTGAAGACCACCTGAACTGTCTGAGGCCGGATGAAACGCCCATAGCCCTTCTTTGTCTTCACAGATTCACAACCGGTCATCGTTGCGAGAACCGACCCAAGGGCAGCACTGAACCAACCTATCCGTTTCCTACCGTTACGGTCATTGACAGCAGTTACCCGTAGACCCTCGTCTTTTAGCGAGATCAGCCTTTCATGAATTTCCACCCATGATCCTAAGGGCGCCTTCGGCCACAGGCAACGAAATATGTTCTGGCTATAGGCTATTCGGAAATGCACTGCGCGCCCCATTCCAAGAGGCCGCGAAGGGTCTCTTCGCTCTCCATCGAAACCCGCAAGGGTCTACCAAAGGCGTCTTCAATCTCCTCACGGAGGGCACGCGAACGTTGGACCAGACCACCAGACAATGCGACGGTCCGCCAGGGAATTTCGGGGTCTAACTGTTTGGCGTGATGGCGATAGGCAGCCGCCATGCTCGTGAAGGCCGCGCGGAAGAGATGACCGATGGTGCTTGTTTCTTCTGTGATCCCCCGCATGTGACTCTCCGCCCTTTCGAAGTCTTTGCTGGATGATGAAAGGTCCACACGCAGGGAGGTCGTCCGGACTTTGGCGGTGGCTTGGTGGATGTGATCCCAAATCTCGTCTGCGCTTGATCGCACAGGAAACAACTCGGTGAGGAGATCGATCAAATGATTCAGTGAACGGCCATCCGGCAGGTGTGAAATGGTATTGAGATAGAACCCTGCAAAGTAAGGGCGCGTTTGATAGGAACCAGAGTGAAAGTGCGAGGACAAGGCCGCGATCTGGGCCCCGGTGGAGACATTGATGGAGAGTTCATCAGGCTGCAGACCCGAACCTAACAAAGCCGCCTGATGATCTCCAAGCGCGGGATAGACTGTGAGGGACTTGCCTTTCCAACACAATTCATCAACCGAATGCGCCTGATGACCGAGCATCGGCCAAGCCAGATGCGAAAGATTCCATTTCTCAATAACGTCGTAAGCCCATGCGTTCGTCCTGAGATCGTAGACGCCAAGCGAGGCTGCAAAGCTGGGCGACAACACAGGGGCAGACCCTGTCCATGCAGCCATGACAGCATCACAGACGGTGGCGGGAACAGATTGGTTGGGAATTCCAGACTGGTCTTGGAGATGGGCAAGAGCCGTCGCGCCCAAGCCTGGACGCAGCTCATTTCCGAGAGCGGCTCGTTCTTCATCGGTAAGACATCCACCAAGGACATCCATGTAAGTGCCGTCCCCCGAAGGATGCGGCTCCAGAGCGCGTGCATCTTTCCAAGAGATGAACGGAGTGAGCGCGTGACCCTGCGCATCCATCAAAGTGACGCCATGCATCTGCCCACAAAGCGTCAGATGCCTGGCATCCGGCGCTTCTTCTAACAAGCTATCCAACACCTCCCCGACAGCTTCTAACACAGCCGCCATCGGCGTCTCATGACGCCCAGGAATCTCTATCGGGTTCGGTTCAGGAAAAGCCAACACACGCGGGGTCCCAACCTCATGCGACTCGAGATCCAGGACGGCCCCTTTGACCGTGGTCGTCCCAATATCGATTCCCAAGACGCGCATGACTTCGCAATATCCTATCAGAAGGTCATGGGCGGTAGCACACCACTACCAGCACTACCAGCGGCGCCCGATGCAGTAGGACTCACTTGTTGCTGTCCACGACGGCTCAGCCACCAGCCGAGGACGGCTGCCACCACAAGCAACGGAATGCTCAAGAGTGGCCGGTAAGTGAACCAAGCGATGGCAATCACGACCAACGACATCAAAGCCGCCAACACGAAAGCCACCAGCGCCGAAGCGCCCCTCACCATGCTACCAAGAAACGGAACGACATCTAACACGACCGCCAGTGGCCCTAGAATGATCGAGAGTCCAAGTCCCATCGCAAAGAAGCCGCCCAAGCGCACCAGCCAAGTGCGAATCTTGGCCGCGCTGACTGCTTTGGCGTTCATTTCCTTAGCAGATAGAGTCCCCATACGGATCTCGTGCACCTGCGCTCCGGTAGACGACGACCATGCGGCGAAGCTCTGGTTCCGCTGTTCAGAACGAACCGTCACCGTAGACGGCAGAACCGTTTCGAATGCAACGCGCACATCGCCAATCACCGGACTGTCAGGATCCTGACCAAGGTACAACGCGCCATCCACCAAAGAGACACCTGCCGCAGAAGAAGCATCCTCGGGAGCCTCGGCTAGCAACGGATGCCCGATTCCTTTCTTGAGAATGGCGGGCGGCATCCGTTGAAGATCGGCATCAGTGAGAAGCAACGGCTCGTCACCACTGATCTTGGAAACGAGGTCCTGAGGCAGCTGAAACGCTCCTAACAAGACCTCCTTTGCTTGAAACTTCGCACTCTCAAAAGGCATCTCCGTCGGGTTACGATGGCCATCAGGACGCTTGAAATCACTGGATCGTTTCAAGCCCTCAGACCACTTCTTTTCATAAGAATACTCCTTCGTCGTCGTCTCTCCGCCGCCCACTTTCTTCTCCGTGCTCGTAGTCACATCTTCGTCCCATTGATACATCACGACTTCACGCTCTAACCGCAGAGCCTTGGCCCGCACGTCGAAATCCGGGTCTTCCACTTCCTCATCCGTGGTCGCTTCCCCCGAGACCACGAGGAGCCT
>JBLHHN010000334.1:0-7129 GCA_047616785.1 Verrucomicrobiales bacterium | reverse complement strand
GCCGAATTTGGCTATGAGAGCCCAAATTGTGCTCTCATAGCTCTTTTCATTCCTAATTAGACGCTGCTATTCAAGCCTCTCCGATATTGGGACAGGCCCTAAATTACGATTTCAGGACTCATGGAGCATCCATGAAAACAAGCTCCCGATAGCCCTTTCTTTATCACATTATATCCAGGTCACACCCTTAAATTCCCCTTAGAAAACGGAAATCAACCATTGCAGATCATTCCAGTCCTGCTACATAACAATCACCCATCCAGCGAATTCTAACAAACCCTGGGAAATCCCCTCGATTATGATGGGAAGAAGAGTTTTTAGTGTGGTTGTTGGGTTTGAGTTGAGATTATTTATTTGTAATCCGTATCCTGCTATTAATAACAAGCGATGGATTGCATGCAACGAGAGCCAGATCGACTTTTGAAAGGTGGTCGATAGTAGCGATCGGTTGCCTACGTGCCGAGAAACTTGTCGCCTCGGAGGACCGACACCTCTGTCACCCACGCCACAACGGCGAAACTCTCCATGAAGCGCTCGTTCAGCGCTGTCAGTATGCGATCAGCAGTCGCCTCTGAAACGAGTGTCTCCAACATCACATTGCGCCCTTCCCAATCCCCGGCACGAATGCCTCGGGAACCTTCACCTTCCACCGCAGACAAGGTGAATCCCGTAGCTCCTTCTTCTTGGATCAAGGCAATCAGATCGTCCTTGAGCAAGCGCTCGGATACGATGGAAATTTTTGAGAGAACGGTCTTCATAAGTTAGGCTGCAATGTATTGAGATAGAGCGATAAAGAAAGGAATGCCAATTGCCAGATTGATGGGGAAAGTCACGCCCAAGGCCATGGTCAAATAGATCCCAGGACTTGCTTGAGGCAGGGAGATACGCACCGCAGCAGGCGCTGCAATGTAAGACGCACTACCGACGACAGCACCAAAGACGGCAGCTCCGCCGACAGACATGCCTGCGAACTGGCCACCGATGACGGCGATGGAACCATGAATCAGGGGAAGAAGACAGCCGAGAACGATCAAGCGCCAGCCAGCGTTCTTCAGATCTTCCATCCGGCGAGCAGCAACCATCCCAAGCTCTAGCAGAAAGAGGCAGAGCACCCCTTTGAAGGGCGTGATGAAGAAGGGGGCGACTGTTTCCACTTTCTCCGCACCGGAACTCCATCCGATTAGGAGGCCTCCAACCAGGAGAATCATACTCTTGCCAGTGAGAACTTCATGAACGGCTCGCTTGAGGTGACCGCTCTTACCACTCTTAGCAAGGCAAAGCCCGATCAGAATGCCAGGCACCTCTAGAATGGCGACTAATGCTGGCAGATAACCTTCTGGTTGCCATCCTGCAATCTTGGCCGCTTCCATCGAGGCTAAGAAAGTGACAGCGGACACGGACCCGTAGTGCGCAGCCGTGGCAGCCGCATTGATCCGATCCAGCTTGGCGAACCACTTCAGGAGGAAGAATGCTGAGAACGGAGTGACAACGCCCAGAAGAAGCGCCATTCCCACGGGACTTGCAATGTCCTGAACACTCGATTGAGAAAGAGCTGAGCCCCCTTTGAGCCCGATGGCTAGAAGAAGATAGATCGAACAGGCTTGAAAGACAGCGTCAGGGATCTCCAGATCACTTCGCACCCAACGCGCCGTCATCCCCAGGACAAAGCAGAGGACGACGGGCGATATTAGGGTGTTGAAGAAAAGGTCCAAATCGGCGGTCCGTTAGGATTTCGTCTAACTACTCTTCAGATCCCGTTAGAAGCGGGAGCGCATAGTAGAGCAGGTAGGCAAAGGACGTGATGAATGCCGCAACATAGGTCCAGGCAGCGGCGTCAAGGACTTCATCCACGCCTTGCCGTTCCTCATGAACGATCATGCCTGTCGTAGTAAGCATGGCTTTGGCCCGACGGGTGGCATCAAACTCCACCGGAAGCGTGATCAGATTGAAGGCCATGATGACACCCCAGCCAACAGCCATGATCGTGAAGCCCACGCTACCAGCAAAGATCCCTGTGAAGATGCCCACCAATGGCAACCACATGACAACCTGACTGGCAATCCCAGTCGCGCCGACCGCCAACATGCGCGCATGTAGCGGTGCATAGGCCTGGCTGTGCTGAATGGCGTGCCCAGCTTCATGCGCGGCAACGCCCAAAGCGGCAACGGAATCTCCGTGGTAGTTCTCTTCCGAGAGGACGAGGCGGCGATGCTTCGGATCATAGTGATCACTGAGCGTGCCCTCTTGCGACACGACTTCCACCTCGTCGATGTTGTTCATCAGCAAGATACGCCTGGCCGCCTCGGCTCCCGTGATTCCAGAGACGGTTCGAACCTCGCTGAACTTACGAAACTTGGCCTTCACGCGCCAGGTGGCAAAGAGAGACAAGCCTAGAGTGCCAACGAATATGAGAATATATAGAGCCATGTTAGTTCAGTGGATGAGTTTAGTGAAAAAATGATTTTGACAGGGCAATCAGGCCTTTGCTTTGTGAATCTCATCGAAGTCTTTAGCCAGCAAATCCATGAGATTTCGGACGGCTTCTTGCCGTGGGAGGGTGCTCTGACCTACGTCCGAATCCAACAGGCTGAGAGCACCGCGACAGAGGTGTTCCAAGCGCCCTTTCTGAATCTTACCAAAGGCTTGGAACGGGTAATCTTCGAGGAAACGGACTTCGTGTTGAATACAGCGAACGTAGTCCTCTATCTCATTGAAAGTCGCAATGGCAGTTTGCGATCCCGCACTGCGTTTGATCACTTTCTTCACACGGCGCAGGCCAGTTCTCAAGGACTTGAGACGGACTGGCTTCTCTTCTTGCGCGCTCCAAGAGCGGTCGGTGGCGGAACTGGTCATGGCAAATCAATGGTCTGTGAGGAGGAATCGTGGCTCTCGAGGGCGGACATGACCATGGCGAACGTTAGGACACCGACCACTAGCAAAGTCTGGCGCAAGTACCCACGCATGACCTCGGCAACCACATCATGTGACTTCGTTTTCTGATTCATGCTCCAAAGCTACCGAGCCACTTTAATGGCGCAAGTTAAAACATGATAAAAATAACATGTTTTAATTCTCCTGATAAAAATTGCCTATCGTGCGCAATCTATTGGAGATTGCTTTGATTCTGATCAATCCGCTGAGTCGTCAGAGTTCTACAGGGGAAACAAAGCCTGGCGGTTTCAGGGCGAGCACGGAGCAGCCAATCTGTTGAATGGTGTTCTCTGCAGTCGTTCCAATGCAATGCCCGGGATGTTTGGTGTGCGTGACAGCACCTAGAACAATTACGTCGACTTCCTGTTCTTTGGCAGCTTCCGGAATGACCTTGGAGGGTGGCCCCTCTAGAAAATAAGTTTGATGTTCGACAGAGCTTAGAGGGTGTTGAAGCAGCAGTTCATTCGAGCTGCTTTTACGCTTGTTGATCGCCGCTTCTACACAAGCTTGATGGTCTTCTTCGGGTATGGATGTTGTACCATGATTGGCTAGAAGATTCTCAAATCCCTCCAGTTCTAGCGTATAGTATGCATGCAAAATGTGTAGCTTTGCGTCATCCATTTTGGATAAGGATATTGACAGATCCAGGATGAGCGAGTTGACCGTTGAGTTGCCATTGTTGGGGATAGTGGGGTCAACGGCCGCTAGGACATGCCCGACTCGTCGTGGCTTTTCGGGGTGCACAACCCATACTGGGCAAGGACATTTGCGGATCAAATGAAGGGAGAGACTGCGCAACAAGGTCCCCATTGGTGCGGTGCTGCCTTGAGCGGTTGTGATCACGAGATCGTGTTTATCTCGCAAAACTATTTTGATGATAGAAATAGATGGGGATCCGGTAGGTGTTTCGATCATGGCTGTCACGTTACTAGAAGCCAATGAATCGCGGAGTTTTGTCAGTTCGTCTCGGTCTTTGCTGAGTAGGGTAGATTGCAGGCGAGAAAAGGGTTCCATGCCGCTGAATACATCGAGACTTCTGATCAAGGTACCGCAAGGCTTGAGTAGGGTCAGTTGTGCACTGTTCTTCTTAGCGAGATGAACCGCTCGTTCGATCCCTCTTTCGTTATGGGTTTCCCTGAGGACTAACAAGATGTTTTTGAATCGATTCATAGTGGTGGGAGATACCGCTTAGCTTGGTTGCCTGAACGTCGTAGGAGCACAGATATCGGCCATCATCATGAATGTGTGAGCCCGCCGATAGCGAGCACAGTCACGTGCGAAAGTTAGTAAAGTATTCATAATAGCGCAAGTTTAAACATGATAATAATAACATGTGTTTAATGGCTTGGAATGATTCACCCTGTGGTACGCAATCCACTGGAGATCGCGTTAATCGTGTAAAGCAAGGAATTGGAGAGATCGCCTCCAACTTGTCGCCATTGGGCAAAGAGGTTGATCTGCTGCAAATCGGGCGTCCGCACAGGAATCTCGCTTAACTCCAAAGTCTTGTAGAACCGTGGGCGTCGCTGATCTAGCGGCAAAGGGCTGGAGGAATTTCTTAATCGTAGTTAGCATGAATGTCAGCCTAGTTGTTAGACACAGTGAAGGCGAAGGCGGCGATGGAGCAATCGCTCGTAGTCATCAAGAAGGCGCGGCACGAGTCCGAGGAATGCCATGCTCAGTGCCTGGGCATCATTGGCAGAAGAGGTCGACGAACATGAGAAGGCCACTATGGCGACGGCTGCCTCACGACAGTAATTCGACAATCGATGACACAGACGCTCTTCAAACAGCGACGTCGGATACGTTTCCGCATAACTGAGTTCTTGCTGGACGCATTCGAGATGCTCACTCGCAAATCGAATCATGCTGGTTTCATCTGTCCAAGCTCCTTCCGAGAGCAGCTCGCGGATGATGTCGCAGCCTTCTCGCATAGATCGAAGCCGGACACGACTGAACGAATTGGTGTTGGAAAGTGGTGGAGTGATGCTCATGAAAGAGGTCGTAGCGTCGTTCAAGGCACTACGATGACGGGTGCCCCTAAGGATGCGTTCTCAAAGTAGATCTCTGCCATATGCTCGGGCAAACGAATGCATCCATGAGACGCTGGGTAACCCGGAAGAAAGCCCCGGTGCATTCCAATTGGACCATTGAATCTCATGAAGTAGCCCATGTCCGCCCCAAGATAACGTGTTCCCGGTGGACGCTTGTCTTTCCGATTATCAATGTCTTTCACGACCACATTTCCCGCGCTATCCACGTAGTCGCCGTAGCAGCTCGACCGGTGATTGGGATTCTTCTGAGTGACTTTGAAACGTCCGATTGGCGTTGGATGAGATGCCGTTCCCGAAGAGATGGGGCTCACGCCTAATAACTGGTCGCCCTTGAAGAAAGTCGCCTGTTGATCGCTGAGATCGATCACAATTCTAGCGGACCCAGAAATGCCATCGCCATCCCAATGAGCCTCAGACTCGAGAGGATTCTGTGCCGGGCTCACCTGCGCTGACGCAACAGAAATGCCTTCCAAATAGCCGGTCGCCGTCACAGGCGCGACCTTCGAGGCACACCCGCTCAGGCAGACAACGATCACACTGGAAAGGGCAACTAAGTAGATTCTCAATTTCATAGGGGTAGGCAGCGACGCTGCTTTTATTTCCCTTTATACATGTTTTAAATTGCATGTAAAGTGAAACCAGATTAGAAATATGATACTAAACGCTTTACATTTCATGAAACTTGATGCATCCACTTTTGACGTGAGCCCGCCTAATTCTCGACCAGCAGTCAAATCCAAGCCGAAGCCTAAACGCGCTCCTCTGAGGCGACGTCCTGATCCCGAGCCTTCCGTTGGCTGGACCTACCTCACGAACCACACGCATACCATCATCACGCTCCTGCGAGAGCCAGACATCCGTGTGCGCGAACTCGCCATCGAAGTGGGCATTACCGAACGCGCCATCCTTCGGATCCTAGGCGAACTGCAAGCAGACGGCGTCGTCATCAAGACCCGCGATGGGCGTCGGAATCACTACGAAGTCAATCTCGACGCTCCGCTTCGTCATCCACTCGAAGCACATTGTTACCTTCGAGAACTTGTGAAGAATCTCAAATGAAGCGTTGTCTCTCTTGGAGCAGTGTCCACGTTTCCTCACAAATAGGCAACCATTGCGCGGCGCAGAGCGGGCAGTCTTCCCTCGGATGAAGACTGGATGGCGAGGTGGTTGCGCAACCATCGGATAAACTGGCAGCTGAATTGCGTCGCTCGGCGTCGAAGCCGCTCTATCATCTTTGGCAAATTCCTTCCCCACTTGCTCGCTTCTTCCGTTCGGCGGTCGAGTTCCGCTTGGTATTTCCGTTCCACTTTCTCGTCGCGAATGTCCTCCTCACTTTCCACTTTCGCTTCAAAGAGTAGCATTAGATTATGTGTTAGCGCGGTGAACTCTGCCTGGATTCGTTTGGCGTTGGCGCTCACTCCCCAGCCTTTGTTCTCGTGCAGCTTATTCTTGCTTTCATCGAAAACTTTCTCAATATTCTAGCGGATCCGATAGAGGTGCACGATGACTCCGGGTGGCAGCTTCAAGTCACTGGTGATGTACTTCCAAATCTTGCCCGTTTCGGGATCTTCATAGGTGACCACCCGCATCGTGAACTCACCGCTCATCATTACTAGCTCATCCGTGATGACACCCTCGTTGCGTTCGTCGGCGTTGTCCCACCATATATCCTCACACTTCTTCGGTTTCATATTCTTCTTCAACCGGCTTACGAAATAGACTCCGTGGGCTTGCTTTTGCTTATATCAGAAACGAAAATCGATGCCCTCCTTATCCCAGAGATCCAAAGGGCACCCTTCTTGCCGCCAACTTTCAATTGCTTTGAGATTTTCTTCATCACGGCGATGTCGTGTTGCTTCTTTGTGCCTTCACCGGCCAGATCGAGATAATTGAGCCAATAGGTGCGCAGATTGATCGCGAAGAAATGGCCGATAGCGACGTAGGGATTGTTCTTATAGAGCGGCTGGCGTAGATCGTGACAAGCATGCTCGATATAATGGCCGTCGCCGGCATAGATTGTAGAACGACAACTATAATTCCCCGGTAACGACAACTAAAAATCCCCATTTGAGGGAAGCGTCGCGTGGCAAGTCGGGTGAGGTACCCAGGCATGATCAGCGACGTGCAATACCGCAAATTGATGA
>JBLHHN010000333.1:0-7135 GCA_047616785.1 Verrucomicrobiales bacterium | reverse complement strand
GACCAGGTCCGGATCTAACAGATTCGTGTCTGTGACCGCTTGCTCAAGAATCTTGATACCTTCATCCGGTCCTCCCGTGCGATCCGCGAAGATGACGAAGTGAAACATGTCGTCGCCCTTCGGCAAGGCGAGCGCCCTTCCGGGCCGCGATGTTTCGACACCAGGAGTTTGGGCCACCAGTGGAGACGCGAGAGCGAGAAGAGACAGGACCTCAAGAAGACGACGTTTCATGAAAAGAGCTTGGTCAGCCTGCACGGAACTCGCAAGAGGAATCCCGAAACACAAAGGCCACCTGAGGAATCGCTTCCCCAAATGGCCTTTGCCTTCGTCGATAGATAGAATTTGAGTTAGACTAGCTTCCGTAGGCGCTCTCGTTATGCGCCGTCTGGTCGAGACCGATTTCCTCATCTGACTCATTCACACGCAGCCCGATCGTTGCTTTCAATGCGGCAAGAACGACCGCCGAGACCACGCCACTCCATACGATAGTCACCACGACGCTTTTCCCTTGGGTGATGACTTGGGTCAACATGCTGAAATCTTCCCCACCGATCCCGCCGAGCGAAGGCGCCATGCACACGCCCGTGAGCAATGCCCCAACGATGCCGCCGATGCCGTGCACACCAAAGACGTCCAAGCTATCGTCGTATCCAAGAGCATGCTTAAGCGATGTCGCACAGAAATAACACACCACGCCTGAGACCACGCCGATCAGGATCGCACCCATCGGTCCGCAACTTCCGGAAGCTGGTGTAATGGCCACCAAGCCAGCCACAGCGCCAGTCGCCGCACCGACAGCCGTTGGCTTGCCAGAAACGAAGACTTCAACCGCCAACCAAGCCAAGATAGCTGCCGCTGTGGCGATCTGCGTCACGAGCATGGCCATGCCAGCCGTGCCATTGGCAGCCACTGCGCTCCCTGCATTGAACCCGAACCAGCCGATCCAAAGCATGCACGCTCCAATCACCGTCATGGGCACATTGTGCGGAGCCATCTTCACCTTCCCATAACCCTGACGTTTCCCAACCATGATACAGGCAATCAGTCCAGCGATGCCCGCATTGATGTGAACGACAGTACCACCAGCAAAGTCTTGGACGCCCCACCCCATGAATAGACCGCCCCCATTCCAGGCCATGTGCCAGATGGGCAAGTAGCTGAGAGTAAACCAGAGCGCCGAGAAGATCAAAATGGAGCTGAACTTCATCCGCTCAGCGAACGCGCCGACCATCAAAGCTGGCGTGATGATGGCAAAAGTCATTTGGAACATGACGAAGACCGACTTGGGAATCGTCCCTGTCAGCGCGTCCACGGTGGTTCCCTTCAAGAAAAGCTCCTTCGCCCCGCCGATGAAGGCATTCCCATCTGTGGTGGCAAAGCTGAATCCATAAACGACCCACAGCAGTGACATCACAGCAGCAACGACAAGACATTGCACCAGCACGGAAAGCACGTTCTTCGAACGCACGAGTCCTCCGTAGAAAAGAGCAAGACCAGGCAAGGTCATAAAAAGAACCAACACGCTGGCGACAATCATCCAAGCCGTGTCCCCGGAATCGAGAACAGCGGTCTCGTCCTGGGCAGAGGCAATGAAGGGAAACGCAGTGAGCGCGAGGCAAAGAAGCGATTTTCTAGTTCGTAAGGTATGATTCATGAGTTGAGTTCTAAGTTGGTCGCAGGCTGTGCACGCCTACAACGCGCCTGTAAGCAGCATTCATACCAAATCGCCTAAATGCGTCGAAATATTCATACCTCCACTTTCGCCTCAAATTCTGCAATTACGGATATCTACTCCGAGTTTCTGTAAATTAGAGAAAACCTTAAAAAGATGTGACCAAACGTGAAACAATTGGCTCTAAAATGCGTTAAGTAACGTAGAGATGCTTGTGAAACCTCTTTAAAAGCAGACCCCGAACTTAGAAATAACAGAAAGTTACTAGAAATTATTGCGTTTGCTTGAAAATATCTCATATACTAGATTGACTCGAACGTTAAACTTGCTTGAAGTCGCAACCCATTTCGGTCTTAGAATAGAACCACAGGTAGTAATCACGTCTCCATAGAACCAACCGGGTCATCCCACGAAGCTGCATCAAGTCAGCACTTGTTCCCTGAGCGTCATTCATTCCTTGCCCTGACCATCCAACCATCTTCCATTCCCTGGATCACTACTTAAAGTCTTATGGCAAACTTAGAATTAGACGGCGGCATTAAAATCTATCTCCGAGAAATCGGAAAGACGGCACTCCTGACGCCCGCTCAAGAAATCGAACTCGCTGACCGCATCAAAGTCGGTGACACCGAAGCGCGCTCCCACATGATCCGCGCCAATCTCCGATTGGTCGTGAAGATCGCCCAGGACTACGCCAACTACGGTCTCCCTCTTCTCGATCTGATTTCCGAAGGCAACATCGGTCTCATGAAGGCTGTCGAGCGCTTCGATCCCAACAAGGGTGGTAAGCTCTCAACCTATGCAGCCTGGTGGATCAAGCAGTCCATCAAGCGCGCCCTGGCCAACCAGAGCAAGACGATCCGCCTTCCGGTCCACATGGTGGACAAGATTTCTAAGATGCGCCGCGTGGCCATGTCCATGAGTGAGGAACTCGGACGCGAGCCTACCGACGACGAGTTGGCCGAAGAGATCGGGATCGATCGTGGCAAGCTTTCTCAGTTGAAAGCAGCTTCCCTTCGCCCTGCGTCTCTCGATGCGCCGATCAGTGATGATGACAGCACCGAGTTCGGCGAGATCGTCGGCGATGACGGTGCCGACACGCCACTTGATCTTCTCAGCCACAAGAACATGCATGGCCAGTTGGAAGGCTTGCTCAGCGTCCTCGACGACCGCGAGCGTTCCATCATTGATGCACGTTTCGGTCTGAATGGCCAGAAGCCCAAGACCCTCGAAGAAGTGGGTCAGGAATTCGGCGTGACTCGTGAGCGTATTCGCCAGTTGCAGAACATCGCGCTGAAGAAACTTCGCCGTGCCCTTCAAAAGAAAGAAGATCCAGGGCCACGCCCAGCACGCGGTCTTCGTCCGAAGAACTTGCCCACCTTGGTAACGGAGAAGCCCTCTCCGTTCGCTGAGCGGATGGACTAAGTTTCAGAAGACCACGCTTTTCCAAAGAACCCGCCGACGCTCGCCGTCTGCGGGTTCTTTCGTTTAGTCACTCACTTCCAAAAGTGACTCGCCTAGCACTTCCATCCGAGGCCGAATGCCCAAGCCTGGCTCGGTAGAGGCCGCCATTCGGCCATTCACGCGTTGAGGTGCCCCTTCCGCAGTGCTCACCGTCACGTAGCTGTTGAAGTCCGTGGCCGTGAATAGAAGCTCGGGAGGCGTGCTATGCGCGAGGTGTGAGATCGCTGCCGTGATGATGTCGCTTCCCCACGTATCTTCGATCGTCATGGCGATCCCCATGGCCACGCAGACATCGCGAATCTCTCGTGCTTTGGTGAGACCACCTAGCTTCGAGATCTTCACATTGATCACATCCATGGCCTGATCATTCACCGCACGAATCAGTTCCGGGATATTGTAGATGCTTTCATCGAGCACAAAGGGATGGTCGGTCTTTCTTCGGATCGAAAGACATTCCTCATAGGTCTCACAAGGCTGCTCAATGAAGACGTCCCGATCTTTCACCCCACGAACGACACGCATGGCATCCTTCATCAGCCAACCTGTATTCGCATCCGCGACTAACACATCGCCCTTCTGCATCAGATCCGCCACGGCGTGGATGCGCTCGATGTCCACTTCAGGATCTCCTCCGACCTTCAGTTGGAATCGACGGTAACCTTCTTCCCGATACCCGGCCACTTTTGCCGCCATCGCTTCGGGAGATTCCTGAGAGATCGCTCGGTAGAGCACATGATCCTCGCCAAACCTTCCTCCTAACAAATGGCAAATGGGTTGCCCCGAAGCCTGCCCTAACAAATCCCAACAAGCCATGTCGATCGCCGACTTCGCATAGGGATGCCCTTTCAAAGCACGATCCATCGCCCGATAGACCACCGCAGGCTGACGCGGATCCAACCCCATCACATGAGGTGCGATCTCCTCGATCCCTGCCCGAGCACCCGCAGGGTACGACGGCAAATACACGGGCCCCAAAGGGCACACCTCACCGTATCCCACAAGCCCTGCATCCGTTTCCAGTGCCACGATCGTACTATCAAAGACATCCACAGACTTGCCGCCGGACCATTTGTAACTGCCCTCTTTCAGCGGCAGATCGACTTGATAGACTTGGATTCGGGTGATCTTCATTCTCCGATTTAAACCGCAAATGGCACCAAAGAAACGCCAAATTGATTCTCTCTCCTTCGAAGCCTTCGTGATTCGGCATTGTCCGACCGCCATTCTCGCGTAGATCAATTCGTATGGCCATTCTCGGTATCGATCTCGGAACGACGAACTCGCTCATCGGCACGGTGGACTCAGGTTTTCCCATCCTCCTCGCCAATGCCGAAGGTGCGCGCTCCATTCCTTCGGCCATCTATTTCCCATCGGAAGGCGATCCCATCGTCGGCCAGGCAGCCCTGCGACAGCAGGCTCTCACGCCACACCGCGTCGTCACTTCCGTGAAGCGACTCATGGGCAAACGGCTCTCCGAGGTCGAGCCAGAGCGATACCCCTACCCACTTGTCGCCGATGCTGAGGGCTTTGTGAGGATCTCCCTGCCCGATGGTGACTCCATGAGCCCGGAAGAGATCTCCGCCTTGATCCTCAAAGAGCTCAAGGCCACCGCCGAGTCAACCATGGAAGAATCCATGGATCGCGCCGTCATCACAGTGCCTGCTTATTTCAATGACGCCCAACGCCAAGCCACGAAACGTGCCGGAGCTCTAGCAGGGCTCACTGTCGAGCGCATCGTCAACGAGCCCACCGCCGCCGCGCTCGCCTTCGGCCTCCACAAGTCTCACGACCATGCTAGGATCGCCGTCTATGACTTCGGGGGCGGCACCTTTGACATCTCCATCCTCGAGATCCACGACGGCGTCTTCCAAGTTCTCGCCACCAACGGTGACACCTATCTCGGTGGAGATGATATCGATCACGCCCTCGCCGAGCATCTCTGGCAGACCTACAAGCCTAACCAATCACCACTCGGCTCCCAACCTGCCGAACTACAGATCAAGTTCCGCGCACAGGCCGAAGCCGCCAAGATCGCCCTCTCAGGTGACGCTGATTACTTGGTGAGGATGCCATTCGTCGAGAACGAGCAACATTTTGAACACCACCTCACTCGCAAGACGCTGGAACGGCTCGCCCGTCCCAGCGTTGAACGCACCAAATCCCTCTGCCTGCGAGCGCTACATGACGCCAAGCTTGAGCTTGATCAGTTAGACGAAGTCCTCCTCGTCGGTGGCAGCACACGCATGCCTTTCGTCCGCCAATTCGTCACTCAACTTTTCGAGCGCGAAGCGAATACCTCGCAGCATCCCGATGAAACCGTCGCCATGGGAGCCGTCATCCAAGGCGGCATTCTGTCAGGCTCCTTGCGCAACATGGTGCTGCTCGACGTCACACCGCTCTCCCTTGGTATCGAAAGTTTCGGTGGGCTCATGAACATCATCATCCCACGAAATACCACCATCCCCGCTAAAGCCGGCGAACTCTTCACCAACGCCGTGGCCAACCAATCTTCCATGCTCGTCCGCGTCCTCCAGGGCGAACGCGAGATGGCGCGGGACAATTGGGAACTCGGCAAGATCGAAGTCCCCTTCGAAGCCGGCCCCAAAGGAAGCGCCCGCATCGGCGTACAGTTCCAGATCGACGAGAATGGCATTCTCGAAGTGCTCGCAAGAAACACCAAGACCCAAGAAGACACCCTCCTCGCCATTCAAAACGCCGCCGTCGATGTCGATGATCACAGGGTCGAGGCGATGATCGCCGAATCCGTGGATCACGCCTTCGATGACATGAGTGAACGCGTCTTCACCGAAGCCAAGCTGAAGAGCGAAGAACTCCTCCCAGCGGTCGACCAAGCCTTGGCCACCGTCGGCGATCAGTTAGACGAAGACGAACGAAACGAGATCCTCAACGCCGCCAACACCGTTCGAGCAGCACTCGCAAGCGAGGACGCTCATCAACTCAAACAAGCCAACGCCGTCCTCGACGACGCCACCCAAACACTCGCCGCTCTGCTCATGCAGAAGGCTCTGGAAGAAGCCTAAGGAGGGTAGAAAGAAATTGATCATCCCAGTAGCGGAACTGGTAACATTACTTTGCCACGTCGAGAATGTCGATCTCGCCGTGGGTCGCGTACTTACAGCCCTGAAGGACTCTGGCAAACACAAGAACACCTTGGTCACCTTCACCTCTGACAATGTCCCAGAAACGTTGCGTCATTACAAGAACGCCGCGCGCTCTTACGGAAAGCCCGATCCTCTTCGCGGGATGAAACTCTGGACCACCGAAGCCGGCTTTCGCGTGGTCGGCATCGCACGTTGGCCCGACACCATTGCTGCGGGTCAGGTCATCGACACGCCAGTGTCTTCGTTAGACTTTCTCCCCACATTCTGTCAATTGGCCAACGCGCCAGTGCCAACTGATCTCGCTCTCGATGGCACCGTCATTTCACCAGGATTCGGTTCCAGCACCATCCCGCGCTCGAAACCTCTCCTCTGGTGCTACTACAACCCCATCAACGAGCATCGCGTCGCCATGCGCCATAGCAATTGGAAAGTCCACGCCAAACTCAATGGAGGCGCCATCGCGCAAATTCTCCATTCTAACAATGCAGAAACAGCAAGATCCGCCAAACTCACCGACATCGAGATCTACCGCGTGACCGAGGACATTTCCGAAGCCAAGAACCGCGACAAAGAGAATCCAGAAGATCTCCAACGACTGACAGACGTGCTACAGACAGCCTATGCAAACCTGATCGCAGACTCCCATGTCTAGAAGCCTTCCCGATAGCGCCATTCTATCGATCTTCCTTTATCCCACCAGCAAACACTTTGTATCAAAGCATTTTTCAGAGCACCTCAAAATGGGTAAGAGGCGGATTCATAGTCCTAGCGCACAAATGAAGCAGGCAGAGGCGCGGATGTGTGTTAAAGCATCATTCAACTTCGAAACCAAACAATGCCAAGCACCTACCGACGCCTCTGCCAAGAAGACCGATAT
>JBLHHN010000332.1:0-7201 GCA_047616785.1 Verrucomicrobiales bacterium | reverse complement strand
CGGTCAATCCTTGAAATTAGCATACCCCACTGTGTTGAAATAATTCACACAACGCTAGGGCTCTTTTTAACCTTGTTTTTAAGGCTGCAGCGAGTGGAATTACTGATTTATGGCGGGGTAAAGTCCGTCTTGAGCATCGGGAAGACCATCTTCATCCGCATCACCGCCCGCTGGGACGGTTGCAATCACGGTGATCATGGCCGCTTGATCGATCGCATCGGGATCGTTCGTTTCCAGGATGACATTGGCGGCGAAATCACCGACGCGGCCTTTGCGATCGAAAGCGATGGTGATTTCACCCGTCTCTCCAGGAGTGAGCGAATCTGGAAAGTCAGTGATGGCGAAGTTGTCAGGATTGGTGCCGGATGAAGAGACGCCTGTGATTGTGAGCGTGTTGTTCGAGCCACTGTTAGAGATCGGGATGACTTCCTCCAAGATATCGTCATTCTGGGGCGCGTTTCCAAAGTCGACAGATTGGGTGACGAAGAGCCCAGGATCAGAAACGCCTTCACAGTGGGGCACCCGTCAAGTCGTCCAACCACACGCTGGTCGAGAATCCCGTGGCTCCTCCATTGATGCGAATCTCAATGATGGCAATGGAGGCAGCGTTCGCACTGCTGTATTGAATGACGGCGGTGATGTAGAGTTCATCGTCCAAGCCTTTGCTGACTTTCAAGACATACCCGTCCTCCACGAGGCTGAGGACGGCAGTGCCGACGTTGTTGATATTGCCTTTTGAATTGTTGAAAGAGAAATCACCGTCGCTGTCCTCCCCCTCAGTGGTCTCGAAATCCCAGATAGGACCATCTTCAGTTTCGTATCCTAACCGAAGCGTTTCCACTTCCATAGTGTTGCTCGCACTGGCCACGATGTGGAAGGATTCATTGCCATCGGCGTCTATGCCAACCACATGATAGTCTTTCGGGTGACCACCGGTTCGTTTCGTCGAGAACTGATAGGACACGCGCGTGCCGACGGTGGGCACCGCTTCGCTCAGAGTTGCCACCAAGATGACTGGGGCCTCGGGTCGATCAACGATGAGGCAATTGTCATCCGCGACTTCTCGGAAGAACGCGGCGTTGGGAACCCCATCCCCGCCCAAGCCTGGGGCGATGTCACCGGACCAAGTGCCTATCTGCTCGAGCGCACCATCAGTGCGGGCGCATCGAGCTCGAGGGTGGGCGGCTGGCCATTGGGGTATTCGAAACTGGATTGGAAGACAAAGTTCTGGCCGAAGGCGCTGGTCCCCATGGTCAGGAGGGCGACATGAATGAGGTGGGTTTTCATAAGGGTAAGGGGCTATGATGAGAAAGGCCAGGCAAGCCGGTCAAGCAAGTTTGCCCCCGGTCACTCTATGCTTGGCACGGAAATCGCGGTGGACTAGGTTCTCGTATGGCACAGATCAAGAACGTTGTTAGTATTCATCCCTATTTCAGACCGCACGAAGGCAAGTTGGACGAATTCCTCGCACTCCTACCGCAGTTTGTGGAGCGCACGTCGACGGAGGCTGCGTGTCTCTTCTACGACTTTTCCATGAGTGATGAATTGATTCACTGCCGTGAAGCGTACATCGGAGCAGCAGGTGTCGCTGCTCATTTGGAGAATGTGGGGGACCTGCTAGAGAAGGCCGCCGAAGTTTCCGAGCTGGAGCAGCTTGAGATTCATGGGCCGGCGGAAGAACTGGACAAGCTCAGAGAAGGCTTGGAAGCCTTGGCACCTGCGTGGTTTGTGCACCAGTGCGGGTTGAAAAAAGTGGGCGCGTGATCCTACTAGGAACACTATTGCGAGGACAGCGCCTCTTTTATAAACGCCGCGACGAGCTTCAATCGCGCTTCATCGTAGAACGGCTTTCCTCCGTGGAGGCCGCCGTGGATCACTTCGAGGTGAACGCGATCTCCTAGACCAAGTGACTTGTACTTTCCGTGCAATTCATGCGATTGATTGATCGGCACTTGCGGATCTTGATCGCCATGAATGAGGAGCAGGGGCGGATCGTTTCCGTCCACGTGAAAGACAGGACTCGCTAGGTTCGCAAGATCGGGGACGTCCTCGGGTTGGGCGCGTAGCAGCAGTTGCAAGGCAGGAATGCGCACGCCGAGGCCGTGTGGTGTCGATTGCTTGAGGATGGTCATGAAATTCGTCGGTCCGTAGAAATCGACGATGGCTTGGACGTCGGACGATTGATCCGAGTGATTTCCCACCGTGCCTTCGAGTTCGGGATGCCCATTCGTCACACCGACAAGAGCGGCAAGATGCCCGCCGGCGGAG
Source organism: Verrucomicrobiales bacterium (assembly GCA_047616785.1). Lineage (GTDB taxonomy): Bacteria > Verrucomicrobiota > Verrucomicrobiia > Verrucomicrobiales > DEV007 > JAACDM01. Next base: position 4,933 of record JBLHHN010000332.1, on the reverse strand, counting down.
GCACCGGCGATGATCACTTTGGAACTGTCAAAACCATAATCGGAAACGTACGCTCGCAGAAATCGAATCGCCGCTTTGATGTCATGCACTTGGGCAGGAAATTTCGCCACGGGGCTCAGTCGATAGCCCACACTAGCAATGGCAAATCCGTGAGCGATGATCCCCGGGATCTGCATGCCTTCCTTGGACCCGGCACGCCAAGCGCCGCCGTGTACCCAGACGATGAGTGGCGGGTTCTTCGCTTCTGGCAGATAGACATCAAGCTTCAACGAGTGCTCGCCAACCTTGGCGAATTCGATGTCGCGATGAGTGGGCTCGATCCCGAGGGCGGTGCATGCAGTGATCATCATGATGGCGGCGAGTAAACCCTCTGGACGCTGTGGAGTCATTTTCATACTTTAGTGTTTCTTTATTCTGGCACGCTATCAAGGTTCTTCATCAGCCTTTTCCTCTCATGTTCTCATCGTTTTCCAGCGATCGCCTGCTTGCTAGTTCCAACCGTGCTCATCGCTGACGATGTCACGGATGGGGAGAAGCTTTTCGCGTTGAAATTGAAACCCCTTTTCGCTGAGAAATGCCTCGCGTGTCACGGTGATGCGCCGGAGAAACTGAAGGGCAAGTTCGACATGCGCACGCGGGAAGCGATGCTGCTAGGGGGCGATACGTTTGCAGAGGAGGTGCTCATGCCGGGAAAAGGCGAGGCCAGTTTCCTCTACATTCTCGCGACTCGACAGGAAGAGGACTACGAAATGCCGCCGAAAGAGGCCGAGCGCTTGACCGAGGAGCAGACTTGGTGGATTCGCGATTGGATCAATGAAGGCGCTCCTTGGCCTGAGGACAGTCGGGTGGAATCGATCCAGAAGAAGTATGCGGAAGGAGAGCAAGTGGCGACCTCGGAAGCCTTGTCTGATGACTGGCAGAACCGCCGTTATGCTCCTGAGAAGCTCTGGGCCTATCGTCCGGTGCAGGTGGTCTCGATTCCGGAAGGAACGCATCCGGTGAATCATTTCATCGAGAAGAAACTAGCGGAATCGCCGATCGAAGCGGCGCCCTCTGCAGAGGCTCGTGAATTAGCCCGACGCATGAGTTTCGGTCTCACCGGATTGCCACCGAAATTCAAAGTTGTGTCAGAGTTCGTCAAAGCGCATGCCATGGACCCGCAGAGTGCGGTCACGAAATTCGCCACGGAGTTGATGGCGTCCCCACACTATGGCGAACGTTTCGCCGGGCATTGGTTGGATGTGGCGCGTTACGCGGATTCGGCGGGTTTCGCCAATGACTACGCACGGCCGAATGCCTGGCGGTACCGTGATTATGTGGTGAGGGCGTTTAATGAAGACAAGCCGTATCCGGATTTCGTGCGCGAGCAGATTGCCGGTGACGAATTGGATGCGAACGATCCAGAGAATCTCGTGGCAACTGGATTTCTTCGGATGGGACCGTGGGAACAAACCGCGATGAGCGTCTTCAAAGAAACGCGTCAGCTGTGGCTGGATGATGTGACGGACTCGGTCGGGCAAGTCTTCCTCGGGCATGCCTTGCAGTGTGCGAAATGTCATGACCACAAATTCGATCCAGTTCCGACGCGCGATTATTACAGCATGATGGCGGTGTTCTCGACCACGCAATTTGCTGGGCGTTCGGCCCCCTTTCTTGACTCCGAATCACAGGATAACTTTGCGGAGTCTGACACATGGGTGAAAGAGAAGATCAGCTTCTACGAAGAACAGAGGCGTGAGTTGAATGATAGGGTTGAGAAGTCGAAAGTTGAAGAAACCGGCGATGCAAAGATCGGTGAAAATGGCCTCGATCCTGGCGATGAAGCGTCGCTTGGGCGCATGGGCAAGAACATGGAGCGCCACGGATTGGAATTTGATCGCACAAAGCCAGTTGCTTTCTCCGTCTACACAGGAAATACAGTGGTCCGTAAATGGGTCAAAGGACCTATCACAGTGCCGGAAAAACCTTGGGGCGAGGGCTCTCTGGAAGAAGATGCCATCCTCACAGGGGGCAATGCTTACGCTCCCTCGGATCCGGTGAAGCCACGCGGCTTGAGCGCTGCGGAAAGCCTTGGGGAAATGTCAGGCACCGTCTTCCCGGATGGCCAGGGGAAACGTCGACTCGCACTGTCCGAGTGGATCGTCGATAGGAAGAACCCACTCACCGCACGTGTCATGGTTAATCGTGTGTGGTCTTGGCACTTTGGCAGGGGCATCGCTGGGAATCCTAACAATGTCGGAGGAACGGGCCTGCTCCCGACACATCCGGAGTTACTCGACTACTTGGCCGATTGGTTCATGAAACATGATTGGTCGGTGAAGCAGCTGAATCATCTCATCATCTCCTCTGCAGCCTACCAACGCAGCTCGCGCCATCCTGATCCAGAGTCCTTGATGGCGCATGATCCAACCTCCACGCTCTACGCACACTTTCGACCACGACGTCTCAGCGCGGAGGAACTTCGTGACGCCATTCTCGTCTCAAGTGGCGAGATGAACGATGCGATCGGCGGGATCCCTGCTCGTCCTGACATCAACCTAGAAGTTGCCATGCAACCTCGTCAGATCATGGGCGGGACGGCGTCCGTCTATGAGCCCGATCCTTTGCCGCATCAACGCAATCGGCGCAGCCTCTACGCAGAGAAGGTTCGCGGGGTTCGAGATCCCTTTCTTGAAACGTTCAATCAACCGGGTTCAGACAATTCTTGCGAAGCTCGAGAGAATTCGACCGTGGCGCCACAGGCTCTAACGCTGATCAATTCAGAAGAAGTTCACGATCGCGCCCGGGCGTTTGCGGTTCGTTTGCTGAATGAGAAACGAAGTGGTGATGCCACGATCACCCGAGCGTTCGAGATCGCGCTCGGACGCGTGCCAACCATGGATGAGAAGGAGGCGTGCCTGACCGAATGGAAAAGCGGCCGAGCTGAAGAAGAGGGTTTGAAGTATGCGGCCAAGACGTATCCTGACGGAATCAAACGCACGGTGATGGCAGAGAAGACCGGCGAGCCTTACGATTTCTGGGAACACATGCCTGCCTACAGTCAGTACGTTCCTGATGTTCAACGGAGCGACATTGATGGCCGGACAAGAGGTCTATCACAGGTGTGCCTCGTCCTTTTCAACCTGAACGAATTTGCCTACCTCGACTAATTGAAGCATGAGCGCCTCTCCTTTGTTTGCCCGTCCTGCTCGTCGCGAGTTCCTCTATGGTCTTGGCGCGGGGTTGGGTTCCGTCGCCCTCACCTCGCTTTTGCGCGGGGCTCCGAACACGCAAACCGTGCATCATCCGGCCAAAGCCAAGCGATGCATCTTTCTCATGATGGAAGGTGGTCCCTCCCACATCGACACGTTTGATCCGAAGCCTGAACTAGCAAAGAGACACCTGCAGAAGTTCAAGCGCGATGGTGAGATGGAAAGTGCGATGTCCTCGGGCCAACGCTATTTCGTGAAGAGCCCGTTTGACTTCATCAAGGCAGGGAAGAGCGGCGCTGACATGTGCCGAGAGTGGAAGCATCTGCAAGCATTCGCCGATGATCTCTGCTTCTTTCGAGGCGCGCAGGTGGAGTCGGTCAATCACCCCACCGCTTGTTTCCAGCTGAATACAGGCAACCGCTTTGGTGGGGATCCCGCCGTGGGCGCGTGGACGACTTATGGACTTGGGACGGAGAATTCGAACTTGCCTGGCTTCGTGGTTCTCCCGCGCTCGAGTTATCCGCAAGGTGGCCCGGGAAATTGGTCTAACGGTTTCTTGCCTGCAGATTTCCAAGGAACCCCGCTGCGTCCAACGGGCAGTCCAATCCTTGATCTGGATCCTCCTCGTGGTGTCACGGCCGATCGTCAGCGAGCGAATCTTGACCTGCTAGACCGACTGAACAAGAAGCACTTGGCCGCACGTCCTGGACGGAGCGAATTGGAAGCGCGCATGTCCAGCTATGAACTTGCTTTCCGCATGCAGGCAGAGGTGCCTGGCGTGATCGATCTGAATGGTGAAAGTGATTCGACCCGAGAGGCCTATGGCATTGGGCAGACAAAGACGGATGCCTTTGGTCGTAAATGTTTGCTAGCACGTCGTCTCGTTGAGAAAGGCGTTCGGTTTGTGCAAGCCTATGCCGGGAATTGGGATAGCCACGATTACCTCCAACGTGCTCACGGATCACTCATTCAATCGGTGGACAAGCCGATCGCCGCACTCTTGCAGGATCTGAAAGAACGGAATCTGCTAGACGAGACGTTGGTGGTTTGGTGTGGAGAATTTGGTCGGACGCCAGACAATGGGATGCGCAGTGGTGGCCAGAACTATGGTCGCGATCACAACGCCAAAGCCATGGCCATGTGGTTCGCAGGTGGCGGCACCAAAGCAGGCCACACCATCGGCGCCACCGATGAGGTCGGAGCTGAAGCCGTCGAATGCGTGCACCACATCCGCGATGTTCATGTCACCCTGCTGCATCTGTTAGGGCTCGATGACAGTCGGCTCACCTACTACCACGCTGGCCGCCACAAGCAGCTCTCCCAGTTCGGCGGTGAAGTGATCCATGAGCTGATCGCGTAATGATAGTGGAGTAGGATGGCCATTCCTGGCCGTCCAAACATGTTATTCTGCACGGCATCACTTTTTTCCGGTTGGAGAAAATGTGAGCGCTACGTAGCTTGCCATTCCAATGGCGAGTTGCCGCGCGTATTCTCGACATTGGAATGGCGAGCTACGTTATTCGCGGGCATCAACTGGAAAATCATGATGCCGGGAAGTCTAGATGAACAGCAGAGACAGGATCATGGAAAACAACAACGGTGTAGAAAACTTTCCATTTTTTGGAAGCTCAGCACGTGCCTGCGCGCCGCCGGTTGCGCTGTATGACCTCGGCTGCGGGCAGGTTCGAATCAGTCTCGAAGGAAGCCGCAATGTCAGGTAAGCGAAAATATACGCATATAAT
>JBLHHN010000331.1:0-7245 GCA_047616785.1 Verrucomicrobiales bacterium | reverse complement strand
GGGGAGGACGACATCCAAGCACATTGGGAACGAAATGGAGACTAGCGCCGAATACCTCCTCAGCTTCAAAGGCACTTGGCTCAACCACTTGATCGGAACACCCAACGACCTCCAGGCCGGCTGACCGCGAGATCTTTCTTAAAAAGCTTGCCGCTACGCGGATACATCTGTTCATTCAATTTCATCTTTACGCTTCCCGCAATCTCCCAAATCGATGTGCGCTAGGAGTATGAATCCAAGACAGCCTTTTCGACAGACTAAAGGTTTTAGTCTCGGAAAGCAATGCCTGTTGGGCAACCTTTCAGTATCACGATGATGCTTGGTTGGTAGTGAAGAATGTAGACATAGTAAATGGTCGCTCCTGGGTTTCCCAGGAGGGTCATAGCATGCGGCAGGTCAGTCCTGCTGAACAAGCAGGAACTACTGCAGCAGGGCTGATCTTCGAAGATTTCGAAGATTTGTTCTTGTTCACTGATTCCTCTCTCTTTTTAGGGGGAGGCCACTATGGGCGAACGTGAATATCGTATCGAATACTTTGGCGGCGGGAGAAAGCTGTTGCGCCTCAAATACTGCATTAATTCCTCAGACGACTAGCAGAACAGTTTAGTGGAGAGGATCCAGTCTTCGGGCGTGAGTATCGACGCCCTGCCATTTTATATGACGTTCATTGTGTAATGTTATTGAATGGGCTCAGAAATAAGACATGTTAGTGAAAAGCCGTTGGTGCTCATTAATCTGTCGCTTGGGATTCTATGGGGCCGTAAGTTCCACGCGCCAGCGCGCGTAGGTCACGGTGATCATTGAGGTCTGGTAGGTGACTGTGCTGAGCTCCGGTCCGGCGGGTTTGGAATCGATCTCGGTAAGGTCTTCAGCAGGGACGGCCTGCCAGGCGCGAAGATCGTTGGAGCGTTCGAGAGTGTATTGGACGGTGGCGTCGGCTCTCCGGGACAGCGTTAGGACTAGGGAGTCGCCTTGCCGTTCGGCAGTGATCACTGGGGCGGACTTGGCTTCGCGTGGGTTGGTGCCTAGGGCGAATTCGGCAAGATTACCGCTGCCGTCTCTGTCGGGATCGGCGGCAAAGCCGGAGATTGCGTCGTCCTTCAACTCTGCTGCGGTGAAGTGTGTGGCTTTCCATACGTCATAACCAATGCCGTTGGGCGGTTCAGCGCCAACGGCGCGTCCGGGGGTGCCGCCTTTGGTGGTGCTAGAACTCCATCTAGCCGGTTCGTTAGGATCGATACCGACCTCAAGGTTGGTGAAGACGATCGAGTTGCCTTCGTCGTTGGGATTGGCCGGCCAGGGGGCGTCATTGCTATAGGTCACGCTGACAATGGGCTCGAAAACGCCGTCGGCGATCTCGATATGTTCGCCGCTGTTGCTGAGCTTCTTGTTGTACTCACCGAGGATGGGAAGCCCTTCGCCGTGGCGCAGGGCAAAGGCGGCCCGATCATTGACAATCACGCCGTAGCCTTGCGGGCCGAGCGTCGTGAGGTCTCCTTCGCTAAAGAGATAGTCAATCCCGGTGGTGAACCGCAAGCCGGCTAGATCAATGGTGACCAAGCTGGGATTGTAGAACTCGATGTATTCGAAATTAGAAGCGGAAAAATCAGCGGCTTTCTCGGATTCACTTGGTCCTTCAGGATCGATCATGATCTCCGAAATGAGGAAATTGCTAGCGCCTGCAGGTTCGAGGCCGACTCGGTAAGTGGCCTCGTTCAACGTTCCCCACGAGGTGGTGAAGACCGTCTTGACCTGCACCCGTGACTTGATCGTCATGGTCGAATCAATGGTCGTTTCGATGTCAGGATCGAATAAGGTGGCGCTCTGATTCAGACCTCCTCCAGGGAGCCGTGGGTCCGAACCGTCCGTGGTGTAATAGAAGGACATTCTCGGACCCGGGATGTCCACGGTGATCTTCAGGGGAGTCCCAGCCTCGACAGACCCGGCGGGTGGCGAGAACACGGGCACATCCCCTTCGCCCCAGAGCTTGTGCCTTTCCCAGATCCCACCGGCGAAGAGGGCCTCTTCTCGTCCGTCGATCCATTCGATGATCTCGTTGGTGTCTATGGTCGGACCTGCAAATGCGATCAACGTAGTAATCTCATCGGCCAACTCTTCAGTGCGTCTCGTGAGATTCTCCGGGGTCAACGCGCCGCCCGGTGTGAAGAAATGCTTCTGCAACCGATCTGCGAAGAGAAGCCTCCACTCAGAGCTTCGAATAAGTCGGCTCCAGACCGTGGCGAGATCATTGCTAGGGGTTCTGCTCAGGTCTGCCAGATCGGTCGCGATAGTATCATGGGTCAGAGAGTGGCTGCTGTGAACTCCGAAACAAACTTCTGCATCCCACATGTAAGGTCGCCATCTTCCGGTTTCAGAAAGCTCACGCGCAATGATGAGATTGTTATGGGGCCAGTCTTCGGTGGCCCCATAGATATTGACAATGAAGTAGTCCGCGAAACTGATAGGATCCAGCTCTTCCACGACCGCCTCATAATTGGCCAGAACATCGAGATCTTTCTTCAACAAAGATTCCAGATGCTCCCACTCAGGAGTATCCCTCAGCTTATCGTCATGAGGGGATCCATCGCCCCACACGTCGATGTGTTTCACCTGCCACGGTTCGCTTGTCCCATAAAAGTCTTGCAAGAGAGGTTCACGCACACGCGCGACCGTGTTGTAGTATCCCTTGTAAGAGCCATTGACGAAGAGGGCATGCTGAATGCCCGCGGCACCGAATTGACCTGTATCCGTGAAGACTCGGCGGGCGAGCTCGTCCACGATAAAGGGACTGACAATGTCATTCTTGCCCGCGCGAATACGAAATTGATGAAACTGTCGGACAGGATAGTTCTCCACGAGGGGGAAATTCAATGTGTCGCCTCCGTAGTCGTTGCGGAAGAAGAAATTGAAAGAAGGCTTCTGAGGAGCTTCACTGACCCAAGGGCTTGCGTCTGTCCGGCCGAATGAGAAATTCCCACGAGAGAATGCACTAGCAGAAAGCCGAATCCCGCCTTCCATCTGGACATTGGTGCCATCGTCAGGATAAAGAATTTCCATAGAGACTTTCCTCTCAAAGGAACGACCGTGCATGGCTGGCATGTAATAGTCTGAGACTTTCTTCGGAGTGTTGAGGCCTACGATCGACATGACACCGTGCGGTTTGTAAAAAGAGGCCCCGCTATCCGCGACGAGGCTGATCGCAGGGACTGTCTTGAAGGCATCATCAACCCCTACCAAATACGTTTGAGTGGCATCGACTGATGGAATCATCCCTTCCTTGAAAGCCCGAGCACGCACTGGGGTGCCGGTCCGATCATCAATGGGGTCGATCGAAATGGAGCCTTCATAAACCATGCCTTTGCGCTCGCTGGGCTCGATACCGTCCAAGGTGTAGCGGATCACAGAACCCTCTGTATTGCTCGTGAGAGTCAACGTGACCGCGGCATCATAGACACCACCCTCAGGGGCGAACTTGGGTTTCTTCACTGCACCGGCGAATTCCGTACCACCGTTAGTCGCGCCAGGGCTTGGCACTTCAAAGAAGGTGTAAGAGCCGTCTCCACTGGCGCTACGCCCGTAGGATTGAAACGGATGCTGTTGGGGAAATCCGTCCTTGAACTGACTGACGAATTCCCCACGTTCATTGCGCAATCCAAGAAACTCTCCACTAGCGGATAGTCCGAAGTTCGCATGAAGGTAGTCTCCCTCGAGTTCGGTCATCCCATCTGCCAGCACGAGAAGATAGCCACCTGCCGGGATCACCGTATCCTCAGGAAAGGCCCATAACTCGGGCTGGTCTTCGTCATCCGTGAGATGCCATCCTATGAGATTCACCGATTCTGCGCCGTTGTTGTGCAACTCGATCCAATCGGAAAAATCGCCATCCACATCGGGGTGTGACGCCTGCGCCCAGTCCACGACACCGCCAGAAGGCTCCGCGTGACCCACACGATATTTCCAATCCTCATTCGCCAACTCGATGCTCGTGTTCGTGCCGATGGCTAAGGACGCTTCGAACTTCAGACTTTCGTCGATCGTTTGGTCACGCTCATTGATCTGTGAGGGCACGGTATTCTGCAGTTGTATTGCGAGGACATTCTCTCCTTGGCGCAAAGCGTCTTTGGCGAGAAACACAGATTCGTAATTGAGCATCATGTCAGACTCTGCGCTTGAGAACGCGGACTGCTTGCGAAAGACAAAGCCATTCAGCTGGCCTAGATTCGCGCGCGCGATTTCATGGCCATTGATGAAGGCGACGAAGCCACTGTCTGCCTGGGCCGATAAAATGAAAGGCTCTTCCTTCGCTGCATCGTCTGCAGACACGATGAAGCTCTTTCTCAAATAGACCGAAGGTGTCCGACCGCGCATGTCATCGCTCAAATCCGTGGCAATTCCTTCCACGCCGAAACCGAAAGGTGCTGTGCCCATGGCCCAATCAGAGTCATCAAACTCAAGCTCGCACCAGCTCGGTCCCCAGCCCAATCGGGGACGCCCATCCGGATGGGATCGCAGCAGAGCATCACTGCTCGTGGCACCGATCTCATTGATGATCACTTCAGAAGAGGCGTACTGAAATGAGAAGAAGCCGAGGGCCAAGAAGAGGAAGAGGGGCCTGGGTAAGAAGCTCATGGGTTCGCGGATCGCTTGATCTTAGGGCCAAAGCCATGGCGACACAAGCCCCTGGTCGGGGAGGATCGCCCATAGTAACATCTTGACCATATTTCAATCATTTGCGACGAACATCGAGCAAGACCAGAGCACCGCTTGCGCTTGCGCCTATGTGTCAGTAATGTGTCGTCTATGGCGAAGACCGTTGAAGTTCATTCAGATGGAATGTGTTACTGGATGCGATGGATGGCCGTGTTCTTTGGAGCCGCGATGCTCTATTGGATGGGTGGTCATTTGCGGGGAGAGACCCCTTCGCCGGTCTATCAGACTCTGATTGCGGTGGCTTGCTTGGGTGGGATCTTTCTCACGTTTCTCCACCGGCCGAAGAGCTACCGGCTTGTCTTGAAGGATGATGAATTGATCGTGGAAAAGCTCCCTAGTGGTCGAGTCAAAGGCGTGTTTCCCTTGAAGGACCTTCGCTACGCGACGATCCGATCCAGCGGGCATTTGCTCAATCTTTCGGTTCTTCGCATCGTCGTGCGGACGAAACAGACGACAAAGGCGTATGGCCCTATCTATTCCAATGGGCTCGATAGCGTCTCTAGCGCTGCGGTCGGTCGACTCTTGCCAAGAATCGCGCGTCCAGACTTCTCCCACATTTCTAAAACTTCTTGAAAACTTCACTATCTCCAATGAGGAGTGAAGACTATGTCCAAGGAAGCCCCGTTTGCGCTCATTCTTGCCGGTGGCAGCGGCACGCGATTCTGGCCTGTGAGCCGCAATGCGCGTCCCAAGCAGCTGCTCAACCTTTTCAACGATAACACGCTCCTAGAGAAGACAGTCAATCGGCTTGAAGGCCTGGTGCCGAAGGAGAATATCCTCGTCCTAACCAATGTGGATCAGGAAGCAGGCGTTCGGGAAACGCTCAAAGATCTGCCCGCCGAGAACATCGTGGCGGAACCTGCCAAACGAGACACCGCGCCTGCCATCGCCTTGGCCGTTGGTTGGGTCGCGAAACGCAATCCCAAAGGCGTCATGATGGTGCTGCCCGCCGATCAGCTCATTCAGGACGAGCCTGCCTTTCATGCCGTGATGCGGAACGCTGTCTCCGCGGCTGGCAACACGGATGCACTCGTCACCGTCGGGATCAAACCCACCTGGCCCTGCCCAAGCTACGGTTACATCGAACGCAAAGGCGAAGCCGACCTACCAGGGGTCGAAGGCGACATGCCATTCTATGAGGTCGAACGTTTCCGTGAAAAGCCCGATCCAGTTCAGGCCCAGGCGTTTCTCGATGAAGGCACCTTCAGCTGGAATGCCGGCATGTTCATCTGGTCGGTGGACACCGTTCTAGTAGAACTTCAAACGCACCTTCCCGAGCTCGCCACGTTCATTAAAGAAGTGGCGCAGACGGAAGACCTCGACGCCTTGCTCGCTGAGAAATTTGCCACCCTACCAAAGATCTCGATCGACTTTGCTCTCATGGAAAAGGCGCGCCGTGTCTTGAATCTCGAGGCCACCTTTGATTGGGATGATGTGGGAAGCTGGATCTCTGTGGCTAAGTATCTCAGAGAAGACGACTCCAAGAACCGCACCAACTGCGACGTGTCACAGATCGGATCGAAGAACAACATTGTCTACTCCAATGAAGGCTCTCGCATCGCGCTGCTTGGCGTGGAAGATCTCATCGTCGTGCAAACGGGCGACGCCGTGCTCATCGCCCACCGCGATCAAGCGGATGCGATCAAGGATCTGGTGGACGCCGTGCCCAAGGACCTGCATTAATGCCGAGTGGAAGTCTCCAATCTCCAACCACGCCTACTCGGCATCGACTACGGCGATGCGCGCATAGGCTTGGCCGTGAGTGATGAATTAGGCTTTCTCGCACATCCGTTAGAAACCATCCATTGCCAGAAAACGCATCCACTCAAACGGATCGCTGAGGTCGTCCACGAGAAGGCCATTGCCAAGATCATCCTCGGTCTCCCCCTCCGTCTCAATAGCACCGAAGGCCCCGCTGCTGAGAAAGTGCGAGCTTTCGCGAAACGGCTGCAAAGTGAGATTCCTGACTCCCCCATCGAGTTCATCGATGAAAGCTACAGCACCATGGATGCTCAGAAGAAGCTGCACGAAGCGGGTCGTAACACCAAAAATTCCAAGCCCATCATCGATCAAGCCGCGGCGGTGGTGATCCTACAGAGTTACTTGGACGCTTAATCCAAAGCTACTTCACCAACGACGGTTCTGTACTGGTTCAGCGTAAATGGGGGTTTGGGGGTCGGAGTTTAGAGGGATTTTGGAGGCGCTCTGGGTGTTCGTTTTGCCGCTGGCGCGGCATTGGTAAGTTTTAAGGCATTGCAGGACGAATTAAAGGCATTCATTGAGCTGAGAGCTTGGCGGCTCTCAGCTCGCGAATGCCTCGGCATCGCCTGGCTTGGGTATTCCTAGCCTGAATTATTCACGTAAGATAAGTGTTGTACATTGTAACTTGTTGGTTTACAGTGTTTTATGGATACAAAAGAGGGCGATTCGGATAAGGGAAATAATATTTCTGTCGGTGAGAAGAATGAACTCAAGCCGCTGCCAACGACTTCGCTTTTCGGCAGAGAGTGGGACGTGAGGTTTGACGAACCGGAA
>JBLHHN010000330.1:0-7249 GCA_047616785.1 Verrucomicrobiales bacterium | reverse complement strand
TGGCAACGTTCACTGAAAGCTTGGAAGTGCTTGCGCAATAGACTAACTCTAACGCATCCGACGTAGCGAACTCCCCAGCCTAAATTGCCAAAAAACATCGTGAATTTATTGAGACACCGCACTAGTAAGGCTGACCTTGATACCACGTTCACCAAGATCAAACGCGACACTTACACCGGCAGCTCGACCTACAAATCAGAATGACTCACCACAGACTGCCGATTCGAAGCGGTGGTCAGCAACGACGGAGAATTGTTAGAAGAATCCCATTCTGTTTTCAAGGAAGAATTGCCCCTCGGTGTCCGTACCATCATCGACACCTACCTTCCCCAAGAGTTGGAACGTGAATATAGCATCAAACTGACATCGCGCTACGGCATCGATACCCTCTCGCCAACGTTGAATCACCAGCTCATCTTCGATCCTAGCGGACGCGTCCTCGAAGCGAGCAGCCTCACTCATCGCATGACGGCCACGCCAAGCATCCAGAAGGTTGGAAATGAGATCATCGTGACCCATCAAGCCGCGCTCGGTTTCCCCAAGCCTCACCTCGAAGTTTCCTACGAACCAGAAGCTGGCATTGGCTGGGCTGAAGTCCCCATGAGATCCGTAGCCGAGTCTCTGCTGGAAGCGCGTTTGCCAGCGAATGGGGAACGCGCCTTCTTCAGAATCCGCTTCGGGGAATAGCGGACCCTTCTACACTCCGACTAGGCAAAGGGCAGAATCCGTGATTCACTCACGTCGATGAAACCCGTTCTTACTTTTCTGACAATCGCTTTTCTCGCGATCCATCCCGCAGCGGCCGATCACCACGAGCAACCGGAAGCTCTACCACTTTGGCCAGGCGGCGCTCCCGGCGCTCTCGGCGACGCCCCGCATGATGTTCCCAGCATTCAAGCCTACCTTCCTCAAGGAGCGACCGCCAAGACTGCGGCGGTGGTCATTTGTCCAGGCGGTGGCTACGGCGGCTTGGCGCCCCATGAAGGGCATGACTACGCTCTCTGGTTGAACCGTCATGGCATCGCCAGTTTCGTCTTGAAGTATCGGTTAGGCTCCAAAGGTTACCGTCATCCTATCATGATCAATGACGTTGCCCGTGCTGTGCGGTTGGTGCGCGCGCGTGCAGACGAATGGAAAGTCGATGCCTCACGCGTCGGCATCATGGGCTCTTCCGCTGGCGGTCATTTGGCCAGCACATTGCTCACGCATTTCGACGCGGGCAATCCCAACGCACCGGATCCCATCGACAAACAATCCTCCCGTCCGGACCTGGGCATCCTCTGCTACCCTGTCATTAGCATGGGGCCGTGGTCTCATGGAGGTTCTCGCAAGAATCTGTTAGGTGACAAACCGGACAAGAAGCTGATCTGGGAACTTTCCAACGAACTTCAAGTGACGGCCGAGACGCCGCCGACTTTCATTTGGCACACCGCAGAGGACACCGCCGTTCCAGTCGAGAACAGCTTGTACTTTGCCGCAGCTCTCCAGAAAGCGGGTGTTCCCGTGGACCTGCACGTCTACATGAATGGCCGCCATGGCATTGGCCTAGCCGATGATCATCCGTGGACCAAGGACCTGCTCTTCTTCTTACAAGAACGCGGTTTCGCCGAACGCGCCTGGATGAATCTATTCTATAACAACCATCTCAAAGACGCCAACGCCCCTGCCGGTGTCTGGACGGTGAATGGCGAAGGGGTCCTCACCGCCTCGGAAGACGAAGCCATTTGGACCAAGCAACCCTACGATAATTTCATCATCGATCTTGAATTCCAAACCGCCGATAGTACGAACAGCGGCATCATCGTCTATTGTTCTGACACGAAAAATTGGATCCCAAACTCCGTCGAAATCCAGATTGCCGATGATCATTCCGAGCAGTGGTCCAAAGCAGAAAAGACTTGGAAGAACGCCGCCTTCTTTGGCCATCAAGCTGTTGAGAAATCCACGGTAAAGAAGCCTGGCGAATGGAATCATTACACCATCACATGCCAGGACTCCATCATCACGGTGGTGCTGAATGGCGAGAAGGTGAATGAAATGGACCTACGCAAGTGGACCTCTTCCAAGACCAATCCTGACGGAAGCGCCATCCCCGACTGGTTGAGCAAACCGAAATCGGAATTGCCTACCAAAGGTTACATCGGACTTCAAGGGAAGCACGCCGGTGCTCCCATCTACTTTCGCAATGTGAAACTCAAAGTCCTCGACTGACTTTGAGTTCCGCACCCATCTGTTACTTCAATCGCACGACTCAAGCGCTCGAGACCGAAGCGGTCTACGGAGAAGGCTTTCTCCGTTGGACCTATGAGAGTCGTCTCGGGCGCTTGTCGCTGGAGACCTTGGTCAAACGCGCCGCGTTTTCACGCTGGTATGGCTGGCGCATGGATCGCGCCGCCAGCCGTGCCAAGGTCCTGCCATTCATCGAACAGTATAAGCTCGACCCTGGCGAATTTGCGGATGCACCCGAAAGCTTCCGCACCTTCAACGAGTTCTTCTACCGGAAACTCGCGCCCGCCGCGCGTCCCATCGCCACCGATCCCAATGCCGTAGTGTTCCCCGCCGACGGACGCCACTTCGGATTCCCAGACGTCTCTGCAGTCGATGGCTTCTATGTCAAAGGCACCCGCTTCGACCTGGCAAGTTTCCTCCAGGATCCGGCTCTAGCAGAACGGTACACCCACGGAACGATGATCTTCTCACGACTATGCCCCGTGGACTATCATCGTTTCCATTTCCCCGTCGCCGGCATTCCTGGCCCTACGCGTCTGATCAATGGCGCGCTCTACTCCGTCAATCCCGTCGCCCTGCGTCAGCGCGTCGCCTATCTCTGGGAGAACAAGCGCACGATCACAAAGATCCAAACCGTGACCATGGGAGACGTCCTCATGTGCCCCATCGGAGCCACCTGCGTCGGCGGCATCAAGGACACCTACACGCCTAACCAATCCATGGAGAAAGGTCATGAGATGGGTTACTTCGAATTCGGAGGTTCCTCCACCATCCTCCTCTTCGAACCCGGCAAGATCACGCTCAGTAATGATCTGATAGAATGGACAAACCAAAGCACCGAACTCTACGCCAAGATGGGCGATGTGGCGGGGAAGGCTATCTGACAAAGCGGTGATTCGAATGGCATCAATTCAATGAATAAGACCGCTCCTGACACAACATACGCAACGGACTTCGATCTTCCGAGTCCTGAAGAATCGTTGAAGGAGCCGAAGCCAATGAATCTCACTTGAGATGAGATTGCTGCGATGTTCGAAGAACAGAGGTTGGCTTATATGCGCGACTTCTATACGCCTGAGGGACGCCTTCGAAACAAAGTAGACATGCGATTTAAGTGGTAAGCAGCTCGGAGGTTCCTCCACCATCCTCCTCTTCGAACCCGGCAAGATCACGCTCAGTGATGATCTGATAGAGTGGACGAACCAAGGCACCGAACTCTACGCCAAGATCCAAGATGGGCGATGTGGCGTGGGCATACCTTTGAAAACGTAGCATAGGCTTCCAGCCTATGACCTATCGCGAAGCGCCGAAGCCATGGTCGCTGACAACCACTATGTCAGACGACCTTAACATTAATCTTGAAAGCAATCCACTCCCGAAGCACACTACTTTCATGATACGACACTTTGCTCTGTTCCCGATCTTGTGCTCGACTGTCTGCCTAACTTTAACCGAAGAAGATGGAGGCACTCAAGCCGTGAATACGAAAACCAATGATGCTGCTGCTTTGCTGCAACCCTGGCCTGGACCTTACGGCGGCGTCCCGCCCTGGCAAAGCGTGCAACCCGAGGCATTCGCTTCAGCATTCGAGAACGCAATCAAGCTGTCTACCGAAGAGATCGATGCCACCGCCAATCACTCTGATTCACCCACGTTTGAGAATACGATCGTCGCTTTGGAAACCGCAGGAAGAGCGCTGTCTCGACTGTCCTCCATGTACAGTGTCCACGCCTCGAATCTCAATGTCGGTCCGATGCCGGAAATTCAGAAAGTTGTGATGCCGAAACTGGCGGCTTACGAAGACAGCGTGACTCAGAACGAAAAGCTGTTTGCTAGGATCGCGGCCGTTTATGAAAGCGATGCCTTGAAATCGCTTTCCGTCGCACAGCATTGCTTGGTAGAGAAACGTTACAAATCCTTTCTACGCCAAGGTGCCAAGCTCAACGCCGAGGAAAAGGCGAAACTGTCAGAGATCAATCAACGCCTGGCGGAACTCTTCTCCAACTTCAGTCAGAACGTGCTCGATGATGAGCAGAGCTATGTGACTTGGATTGCAAGCGAAGCCGAACTCAAGGGCCTTCCGAAAAGCACCATTGACGCAATGATCAATGCGGCGAAAGAACGAAGCACGGAAGGCCAACGGGCCGTGACAAAGACGCGTTCCTCCATGGCTCCCTTTCTAACCTACGCAGACAATCGAGCGTTGCGTGAGAAAGTGTGGCGAACTTACTACGACCGAGGTGTTAACGGAGATGCCAAGGACAACAACAAGATCATCACGGAGATCCTCAAGCTGCGTGCCCAACGAGCCAAACTGTTAGGTTACGGAACGCACGCTCATTGGCGCCTGGAACCGCAAATGGCCAAGACACCAGAGGCCACCATGGCGTTAGTGACGAAAGTCTGGCCCAAGGCCGTGGCCCGAGTGCGCGAAGAGGTCGCCGACATGCAGAAGATCGCCGACGACGAGGGTGCCGAGATCACGATCGAGCCTTGGGACTATCGCTACTACGCGGAGAAGGTGCGCAAAGCGAGGTACGATCTCGATTCCAACGACATCAAACCCTACCTGCAATTGGAGAAGCTGCGCGAAACCATGATGTGGTGCTCAACCAAGCTCTTTTAATTACACTATCGCGAACTTGATGATGTGCCAGTCTTTCACCCAGACGTCCGCGTTTGGGAAATCACCGATGCGGACAAGAAACATGTTGGGTTGTGGTATCTCGATCCCTACGCCCGGCAAGGCAAAC
Organism: Verrucomicrobiales bacterium; assembly: GCA_047616785.1. Classification (GTDB taxonomy): domain Bacteria; phylum Verrucomicrobiota; class Verrucomicrobiia; order Verrucomicrobiales; family DEV007; genus JAACDM01. The sequence continues at coordinate 2,267 of JBLHHN010000330.1, read as the reverse complement.
GAAGTGGTGCCTGGATGACGGACTATCGCCTTCAAGAACACATCCCTGGCAGAGAACCCATTGCCACCATCGTTTCCAACAACTCAAACTTTATCCAAGGCGCAGCCGATGAGCCTGTCCTCATCTCTTGGGACGACGCCCTCACGCTCTTTCACGACTTTGGAGAGCATGCCCTGCACGGCTTGCTCTCCAAAGTCGAGTACCCCTCTCAGTCAGGCACGTCCGTGGCCCACGACTATGTGGAGTTCCCTTCGCAGGTATACGAACATTGGCTGCGGACTCCTGAGGTCCTCAACCAATTCGCCGTCCACTACAAGACCGGCGAGCCCATGCCCAAGGCGCTGGTGGAGAAGATTGAGAAAGCGGCCACATTCAATCAAGTCTTCGGAACAGTCGAGTTTCTAGCCAGTGCACTGATTGACATGAAATTACATCTCGCAGGTGATGTGGACATTGATCCCGACGCCTTCGAACGCGAAACGCTCGCCGAGCTTGGCATGCCCAAAGAAATCGTGATGCGCCATCGCACCCCTCATTTCTCTCACATATTCGCTGACGACGGCTACTCGGCTGTCTACTACAGCTATCTCTGGTCCGACGCCCTCACTGCCGACGCCGTGGATGTCTTCGAGGCCGCAGGCACCTTCTTCGATCCTGTCATTACCAAATACTGACACGACAACATCCTCTCCATCGGCGACACCATCGATCCCGCAGAGGCCTTCCGCAACTTCCGCAGAAGAGATGTCGACACCAGCGCCCTGCTACGCAAACGCGGGTTTCCGGTAGACTAGCGAAAGACAACTTAATACTAGTCAATGAAGACAGTTCTTACGAAATGAGGGCGCCATGCAGAGACAATTTAGCATTTGTATTTGACCAGATCACGGAAACTTATGTCATTGATGCCAAGAAGGGTGCAATCCACCAATATCGGAATTTGTAGAGCTAGACGGTGATCATCGAAATAGACTCACCGGCGCAAGGACAGGAACCCCAAGGAAATCCATCAGCATGTGCGAAACATGGCAACATCCCAAGCTAGGGACATTTGAATGGGAACCTTCCAGCTGGTTTCCAGTTGAGAGTGAAAGTGGAATTAGTATTGAGTTTGTGTGTGACGACGAAATAGAAGAGCCACAGCCACCCTCGCAAGAGCACGTGCAGCTGATTTGTAGCATTCTCGATACGATCGATGAACTGTGGCAGGAGGTCGCTATCGCGCTCTGCGACGATCTCAGTGAGAAAGGTCCAGACACCGGAATGTGGTGGCGTCGCGATACGGAAGATGTTAGGTAAAACCTTGATTCCGGCGAGCACTCCATGCCTACCCATGCCGAGGAACTTGGAGCCCTCCTTCAGTTCTATGGGCTTGGGCATAAATTTGATTGCACCAAAGCAGGCAAGCCTTTGGTTGAACTGAGGTTTCGTTCCGATATCGATATGGAGCACGGAATCGGCGCCCTAACTGATGGAGAATCGATCTTCGGGCTGGGCTACACAAACGACTTCAACCTCTATCAAGAGTAGGCCTCTCTCAACGGCAGTCCCTGGCGTTGCTTGTCCCTAATCGGCAACGGGAAGAATACCGCGGTTACGTTAGTGTCAATCGTGAGGTCCACTCACACACCATGGCGATAACCGATCCCGTGGACGGTGATGATCGTCTCTGGATCGGACGGACTGCGTTCGATCTTCTTGCGGAGTTGCACGATGTGTTGATCGAGCGTGCGGGTGGTGCCTCGATAGCGGATGCCCCAGGCGCTATCGAGGAGGTAGTCGCGGGTGAGGACCTCGCCGGACTTGGCCGGGAAGAGAAGGATGAGGGTGAGTTCACGTTCGGTTAGAGAATGGGTCTTGCCGTCCAAAGTAGCGTGGAAACGTTTGGCGTCGATCTGGGCTGCGCCGAATGGGAAGATGTCAGGCAAGCCGCCGGTTTCGGTTTGAAGAAGTTGGCTGCGGCGAAGGGCCGCGGCGAAACGTGCGAGGAGTTCACGGACGCCGAAGGGTTTAGTCACGTAGTCGTGAGCTCCGAGTTCGAGCCCTAGAACTTTGTCAATTTCCTCCGATTTGGCGGTGTGCATGATGATTGGGACTCGTGGGTCGACTTGTCGGATCGCTCGGCAGACGTCGTAGCCACTGGACTTTGGCATCATCACATCGCGCAGGACCAATTGAGTGGTGTTCCGTGAGAATTGCGCGATCGCGTCATCGCCGTTCTTGACGGCGATGACTTGGTAACCCTCCGCTTCGAGCACATCGACCAA
>JBLHHN010000329.1:0-7250 GCA_047616785.1 Verrucomicrobiales bacterium | reverse complement strand
ACCAACTCGCGAAGGTCGAATACTTGATGCCATGCCTCTTGGAAAAAGCGGGCCCGCTCAGGCCGCTGCGCTCGAATTCGTCGAGAAGGGCCTCGCGGCGCTGGCGCCCTACGCGAACGCGCTGGCGGCTGTCGATCTTGAGGATTTGGGAATCAGATGATTGTGGATGTGTCATAGCCGCCACCCTACGACGCTTGCGCTAAATTCTGCTAGTGGTGCTCCATAGACCGCTTACGGAGAATCACCGCTGCTATCGGTTGAGTTCATTGTATGGAAGGGCCAGCTAGAAAGAAGCCTGCCCATAGTTTCACCTCGAATCAAGCATTCCGTTTCGACTAACTCAGCATGATTGTGATATCCGGATGAGCCTCGCTGAAACTTCCGAGTTCTTCTTCTGTCATGATGAGCGCGGCCGTCGACAAGGCATCCGCTAGAGCTGCCGAGCCCGCCATGACCCATGAGCGCCCACGCGTCGTCTCCACCGGCGCACCCGTTCGCGGATCGATCACATGATACCCTTGCATTTCAAAACCTGAGGCGCTGAGCGCTTGCCCATCGAGCGCGATCACCCCCTGGTCGCCTAGCGAAGCTGGCCAGCCTTCAGACTCTCCTGGCAGCGTACCAATCCCGTAGTGGGTGCTGCCACCAGCGTCGATGAACGCATTCTTCACCTCATGCTCCAGGAAAAGTCCCGTGATCTCGTCGATCGCGAATCCCTTGCCGATCCCACCTAGATCGATGGCGACTTGGTCTTCTGTCACTTGCACGATCATCCGATCACAAAGCACAATATGTTCCATTTGAGAATACCAACCCTCTTGAGGCTCACGACGAACGGTCATATCAAACGCACCACTCGTCGCTTCCCACACAGCCTTGCCAAGTTGAAGACACTCGAACGTCGCGGGACTGACGCCCAGGCTCTCGCCCGCTTTCAATCGCCCTAACTGACCAACATAAGACATCGCTTGGAATCGACTGAGATCTTCCTCGATACGATCCACCAGAGCAAAGGCCTCCCGAGCCGCATCAGCGGCGGCGTTTGCATCCTCACTCGCAATGCTCACCATCCAGGGCGTGGCCATGGCACGGTGTTCAAAGCGATGAACCATTTCCTTTTCCATATATCTTCTAATGCTAACCTCTAGAATCGAGAAACCTTTCGTAGAGTCCCTTCTCCACGTAATTGTAGATCTTCAAATCATCTCGGATGCCATACATCGTCTCATAGCGATGGGTCTCTCCGATGATCTCCATGAGTGCCTCGTCAGAGTCTGGCGAAATGATGATCACGTCTTGTGAACGCAATACTTCAGGATCACTCGGCAATGTCCTAGCTAGACCAAGATTGGGAAATGCCCGAAAGTACCAAGGCAATGGCCAACCCACATCCTCATCGCAAACCGCAATCTTCATCCCTTTCCCTTCAGGATGAACAGCCGCCATGTCATGCACATTGCGCACTAGATCCATCAGCTTAGCAGGCGAGTGCGCGTAGACGAAAGGATTGCGAGTATCCGCACGGAAACGTGTCAGACTGTTCTCCGTCTGCTTGGCCATGTTCGCCATCCCGACGACGAAAAGAACCAGTGTCAGAGCAGGGATCACTCGGTAAAAACGACGAATGCTCAGTAGAAAAGCCAAACCCAATCCTCCCAGAAGCATTAAGGTGAACACCCAACAAAGCATGCTCCACGGCGTCTTGTAAGGAATGGCCGAGTAGATGACGGCTGTGAGCAATGTGTAGAGTCCGATCCAACGCCAGAGGAGCCGGTCTCCGAAACGTGTCACCGCAGGGGTGAAGGCCACCACCAATCCGATCACTCCAAAAAACAGTGTCAGCCCTTCCGTCCAAAACGGACCGCCCTCAGGTCGACGATTGAACGCAAGCAGCTTGAAGTAATAATCCCAAGGCTTCTCGTGCCCACTGCCTTCGGCACGCTCAAAGTAGAGAAAGTAAGTCCGGATACTTTCCACGATCGCCTGCGGTTCTTGAAACAGAACGCTGAAGCAAAGCATGGAAACAAAGAGGCCACACCCCACCGAGGCCCCCAGGTGTTTCCAGTGCGGCTCCGCTGCCATCACTTTCTCACGGTGACTCAACAACACAATCACTGCGGCCACCGTCATGGTGAAGAACGAGATCGCACCCGTTTCCTTCGTCGCATGAGTCAGACCACCGGCCACTCCAAAGAGAATCGCCCACCCATAACCCGGTGACTTCAAATACCGCCAAGCCGCCATCATGGCCAGCGTGATCCAGAAGACCATGGGAACCTCCATGATGTAGTAGCGACTGTAAAAGACCATGATCGGGCTGAGGGCAAAAAGAGCCCCCCCTCCTAACAAAGCCCCCACACCCAACTCGCGCCGCCACCACCAGAGCAAGGCCAACAAGGCCACCCCGTAGAGCGCCGGAATCGCTCGCAATGTGAAATCAGTTAGACTCACTCCCGAATTCTCGCCTCGGAGGAAGGCCAATGGAAGCGTGCTGTAGATCAGTCCCGGCCCATGCAGATCCTTCGGATTATAGATGTAAATACCATCATCGAGCAATTTGCCTAACTTACGTCCCTGCACCGCTTCATCCAAATGAAACGGCCGATAGAGCAGGCTCTTCTTGTCTTCCTGAAAATGATCCCACCGTATGTTAAGACCATAAAAACGCGTGAACGTGCCTAACCCAAGAACGATCAGGAACAGCGCTAGCGTGAGAACTCTCGGCATTCGCCCCCTAACGGCCCCAAGAAGGTTCACTCACACTTGACACATTCACCGGAAGCTTCTTCACTGCGCCAGTATCGGCATTGATCCGGTAGAGCGATCCGCCCGAAGTGAATGCCAAGTGCTGCGAATCAGGAGCCCAACTCGGATCTTCCCCCGCACGCAAGCGCTTCGTCGCACCGGTTCGGAAATCATGCACGGCCAGAACGATCCCGCCTGACCGCGCCGTGAAAGCGAGCCGGTTCCCATCAGGGGACCAAGAAGGTTCCGTACAGTAACTGTAACCTAACGAAAGCTGACGAGGCGCTCCTCCAGAGGCACTGATCTGATACAACTGAGGCTTCCCTCCTTGATCCGCACTGTAGACAATCTCACGACCATCAGGCGACCAAGCGGGTGAAGACTCCCCAGCCGTCGTGTGCGTGAGCACGCGGGGACGCCCACCAACACGCCCAATCACGTAAAGCTCCTTGTTTCCTGAGAAACTCATCGTGCAGGCGATCTGACGCCCATCAGGAGAAATGGCCGCTCCCCCATTGGTACCAGGCGCATTGACAATACGCTGACGCCGACGCCCATTCATATCGATCGTGTAGATGTCAGGATAGCCACTAAGGTAACTCGTGTAAGCGATGTAATCCCCCTTAGGACTCAGACTCGGTGACACCGAAATCGCCCTGTCAGTAGTTAACTGAATCACGCCCGAACCATCGCCATTGCATTGAAAGATCTCTTTGCTGCCTCCACTGCTCGCGCTAAAGACAATCTTCGCCGCATTGATCCCTGGAACGCCCACAATTGCTTCAATGATATCATCGGCCAAACGCCCCACATTGTTTCGCACACTGGCATTGCGATAGCCACGGCGGAAGAGCGATTGGCCTTGTGGACCTGTGAGAATGCCATCGACCTGAGTGCCATCACTCCCACCGGTCACGACGAACATGCCCGGTCCTGGAGCTTTCACATTGAAATAACCAGACTCACGAAGGACCCGCCCCAGATCTCCAGCGACACCCGCTCCCGAACGACCGCCGAAGGTTCCAATCGCCACATCAAACCGGCTCGAACCTCTCACAATGATCTCATCAGCAGCAAATCCATGGCCCCCTAGACCCACGGTCACTGCTGTCATCAAGACAAACCTCCTCAGCATTTGTTTCACATTCATAAATAGATATTAGTCGACTTGGAATTTCACCGTCACTTCGTAGACATTCTTGTCATACCCCTTTGGCAAACCGATCAATCGTGAGCCGATCCGTACCGCGTTGATCGCCGATAGATCAAGATCAGGATTGCCTGAACTTTGATTCAGCCGTGAGTAGACCACCTTCCCGGCGCGATCGATCCGAAGCAAGACCTCCGGACGATTCCGCACCGCAATCCCCTTGGGAATGCTCCACCGCGTCCGGATCATCTTCTCCACCGTGGCGCGGTAGGAATTCATATCCACCAAAGCGGGCGTGCCCGTAGCCTGCCCCCTCTTCGGTATCGCCGGCACGATCGCTGGAGCCGCCTGCCCACCACCTAATCCGGTTCCTCCATCCACCACTTTGGCTTTCTCGATCCGTTTCTCGTTCTCCACCACTTTCGCCTTCTCAATCCGGGTCGCCTCGGCAAGTTCACGTTCACGCTTCTCTTTCTGGACGCGAGCAGCCTCCGCCTTCATCTGCTCTACTAACAAACGCTTCTCTTCTTCAATCTTCGCCAAACGTTTGCGTTTCTCTTCCGCCTCCTTCTCCGCTTTCTGTTTGGCAGCGAGTGTCCGCTCACGCACCGCGTCTTCCGCCTTGCGATCTGCCCGCTTCCGAGCCGCCTCTTTCTCTATCGCTTCGTCAATCTTACGCTGCTTCGCCCCGGCAATCTTGCGTTCTTCTTCACGCTTCATCGCGATCATCCTCTTCGCCTCTCGCTCAGGGGCTCCAGCGAGCCACCGTTCGCGATCTTCCGCTTTCTTCAGAGCGAGCAAGCGTGCTTCTTCAAGTCGACGCGCCTCCTCGATCTTCTTCTCTGCTTCACTCTTGCGCGCCCGTTCTTCTTTCTCACGCTCTTGCTGCTGTGCTAAAAGCGCCACTCGCTGGGCATCTTCGCGTTTCTTCTTTTCAAGATCCGGCGCTGGCCCTGTTGGCCGCGGAGGCGTTTCCCGCACCACTTCAGGTTCACGCTTCGTTTGTGGCAACACCAATCGACTTGCCGGGTCATTGGGATCCGAAAAGGCGTTCCGCGGATCACTATCATTGTTTGCCTCAGTGGCCGCGGCCACCCGATCAGAGAGCGTTAGATCCACCCGAATAGGCTCTTTCGAATAGGCCTGACTTTCACTTGGCGCCACTGCTGCGCTCAAGCTTTCCTGACACCCCTGCGGGCTCACGAGCAGCCAAGCGATGGCTCCTACATGCAGCAGCACCACCACCACGAAGATAGCAGAGAAACTAGCGTCACGGGGTTTCATGAAATCAGTTTGGATCCGAGCGGGCCATGAATCCTACATCTACAATGCCCTGACTTTTCAGAAGATCCAGCATCGGCATCACTTTCCCGAGGCTGAGAGATTCGTCAGCTCGAATGAGGACGCCCATTTCAGGACTCTCCGCCAGATCATTGGCCAAACGTTGCTTTAGGTTGTCTTCGGAAATCACGTCGCCTTCGATCTCCAGAACGCCCGCATTATTCATTTCAATAATCAACGTCCGCTCAGCGGCCACCGCATTGCGTTTGGCCCGCGTCGTCGGGATGATCAGATCCACTCGGGTCGCCAAGAGCGGCGCCGTGATCATGAAGATGATTAGAAGCACAAAGGCTAGGTCCAGCATCGGCGTCACATTCAGCTCCGCCAGGGTGCTCATGGGAGGACGGCGTTGTCGGCGGCTTCTTCTCATGATCTACACCTCCTTGGGCTCACGAATGATGTCTTCATCAGGCTCCGGAGTCGGAGCGTGTGAATGCACCGAATCGCTTTCATCGGATCGCTCCATCTCTTGCTCAGCCTCGTCATCTCTGATCGCATACGAACGATCATCCGGCTGCTGGCCAGCGAAGGACAATGACGAGTCCGCAAGAAATCGCTTGGTAAGAACGGATTGCAATTCCGACGCGTAATTGTCCAACCGAATCGTCATCACACGAATGCGATTAACGATGAAATTATATCCAAACATGGCCGGAATCGCCACTAACAAGCCAACCACCGTCGTGACCAATGCGGAAGAAACTCCAGGAGCCATCGATTGCAAACTCGCCACCCCACTGTCACGCGCCACTGCACTGAAGGTATCCATCACCCCCCATACCGTTCCTAACAAACCCAAGAAAGGTGCGCCACTCACGGCCGTTGCCAGGATCGTTGTCTTGTCTTCGATCCGCACGGTCGCCTCCCCCACCGCCCGATCGATGGATGCGTTCACGGCTTCCATCTGTGAAGACGAGACTTTGGGTGACAACGGAAACCGCGTTACTTGCCCACCCTGACGTTCCAACGCATTGGAAAGGAAATAAGATAGCTCTGCGCAGGCCATGCGATAAACGTGAGCAGGTGGCGCGTAGGGAAATCGATTTCCCATCTCGTATAGCTCTAGCGGATTCTGTTGCCCACGGAACATCCGCAAGAAATGCTCCGACTGCTTCCGCATCTTCCGAAGCATGAAGAGCTTCGAAATCATGACAGACCAACTAAAAGTCGAAAGCAAGACGAGGCAGCCCACGATCGCGATACCCGATGGCGTGGCCATCATGAGGACATCGAGCCCTGATCCTTGCGCTAGAAATAATAGTTCCAATGACAATTTTATTAATCTCTCAAGATTGTAAACCGATCTAAATCATAAAGGAGCATCTGAGAATTCCAAGAGAAATTCACGCCCGATGAAGCCTCCCCATCCACACATCCCGCGCTCCATGCGTGTAATGGGCGCCTACGAATTGGGCGGGCCCTGTCATCTCCGTCAGCAACGACGCGTCTTCCAGCGCAAGTTCCACAGGTGTCTGGTTCCATGTAGGGTGCCAAACTCGAAAGAAACAGAGTTTCCCGAAACGGAATGTGTAGGCGGTGTATCGCTCTATCAGAAAGGCATCTAACGTATCGGGAGCGCATGGTTTTGTAGTCCATGCCCGGATTCAGCGTCGCCCGATAAGCCAGATGTGGGGTATCTTGACCATCCTTGCCGCAGCCTGCCCAGACATCACCGTGCAATTCACCTGCTTCATGATTATGATGATAGGCGAGTTCGCCCAAACGATAGGGCAGACCAAAGGTTCGTGGCCCGAGAAAGGCGGCCAATCGGTTAGGCACCCATTCCGTCATGAAGTAGATGCCGGGTTCGTCACCATTCTTCACGTAGGTGCCCACATTGAGAAACAGAACTCAGTGATTTCGGGAATCGGCAGGATTTGAAGGCGTAATTCGAATTCCCGCTGCGGTGATCAGTTTGAGCGTGAGTGCGCGACCGGAGCCGTCGGGGATCTCGGGTCCTTGCGCGTTCCACTCGGCCAGATACTTCTCCAAGTGACGCCGTATTTGTGGTGGG
>JBLHHN010000328.1:0-7271 GCA_047616785.1 Verrucomicrobiales bacterium | reverse complement strand
AGCGAGAATAGAGGATTCGGTGAAGGCCGAGGTCTTTGGCCAACTGCAGCAAGACGCGAGAAGCACCGTATTCCTTGGAACCCAGGATGCGGAAAGCGTGAGGATCACCGACCGGTTGAACCTGATCTCGAAAGGCGGCTTGCAAGAGCCTGAGTTGCTCAAGAGAGCACCCGGTAATACGACCATGCTGGGAGTGTGAGATCTTGCCAGTGGACTTGTCGCGAAAGGAGGTGCGGAGAATGCCGACGGGGTTCTTCCTCGAAGTCTGAATCTCTAAGTGAAGATTACCATTGCGCGTTTGCATGGCCAAATAATTGCATCATTGACCTTATATGCAAGAATAATAATTTCAAATGCGTGGCTACATTATGAAATAATTTTAATTATGATAGATGGCATTAAATGCTTGTTTTAAAGACTCCAGTCAGTCGGAAATGCCAAATTTAGCGGGGTAAAGTCCGTAAAGAAGCATCCTCCGTCCTAGAGAAGCCAATCATGGAGACGAGGATGTGTCCGTCGGCTCTGACATAGACACTTTCGCCGTCTGGTTTCCCATGCGCGATGCCGTGTTGATGCATGTCACGGAGAGCTTCGCAGAGTTCGGAGAAGAGGGCGCTTGCTTTGGGAAGGGCCCATTCCTGATCGATGAGTGCGTCGGAGAGCAAGGTGCCCGGGAGTGGAGAGGCTGTGACACACGGCCAGCCATTTGCCAATTCCAAGTGATGAATGGTGTGTGTATAAGGATGCTCCAAAGACATCCAAGGACGAAGTTGCTTCAGCAAGCCCTCGGATGTGTGAGGTGTGAGCATGACGAGCAAGCTCACGCGGGTTTGTTCTGCTAGGAAGACGGCGAGATGGGCATCTCCTCCCGTAAGTTCGAGCACACGTAGGACAGGTAGCGCTGCTTGCAAGACCTCAGGCGTCGGCATCTCACCTAGATTACAAGCCATGCATTGCTCTTGGATGAGCGGCGCTTGGCATCGCGGGCATTCGTCCGTGGTTTCGGTTAGCGATGACATGGCAACTTAGCTGAATAGCGTGCGAAGATACCGGATCTCTTCATCGGTCTCCTCTGGAGAGGAGACGGTATTTCCAATCTCCATACGCAGGAGTTCGGCATAGCGTCGGCGCATCTGGAAAATCTCGGCACGCAGGGTCCCAAGTTTGAGGCCTAACTGTTCGGCGATCTCGCGTTGCGGTGTGGAATCTGCATTCCACGGCAAGTAGCTTTCCAGGCTTTGTATACTTGCTCCTTTCCTCGATTTCGATATTCGGTTTGCAATGATTGATAGACCTTGTCGAGTAGGGCGGCGGCCCACTGTCTTTCAAAAGCGTCTTGGGATGTGTTGGTCTCCGAGGGCTCGTGACGGAAAGGTGTTTCAGCTTGTTCTTGATCGATCGAGATCAGCGATTGCTCTCCGCCGCGTTTTAAGGAATGTTTCTTGCGATATTCATCCGTTAGGAATCTCTTGAGTGCGGTGAGGAGGAAGTTGCGGAAACGTCCACGATCGGATCGCGCTAGGGCCAAGCCATCGCTGGCGATCATTCGGGCAAAGAAACTCTGGGTCAGGTCTTCGGCGTCATGAGCAGACCGGCCATTTCTCCGGACGTAACTGTAGACGGGATACCAATAGCTCTGGCAGAGACCGGCGAGTGCAACCGCGGCCGCTTCCTTGCTGCCCATTTGTTGGATCAATGTCCATTGGGTAAGTGGGAATTTGGATGAAGACTCCATTTCATAGTGCAGCAACATGATCTGAATATGACCCAGCTGTAGGCAGGAGGAGTTGACCTTTGCTTCTACCGTCGTGGCGCAAGCTTCTGGAGACTCGTGGTCATGGTGAAGGCTTCGACGATTGGCATGCGTTTCTTAGCATGTCTAGCACCCCAGGAATCAGAGAAGATGATCTCATTCGTTCTGTCATTGTAGCCGATGATCAGACGCATGTGACCTCCGGCAAGTTGGGGGATGTTAGGCTCTGGGTAGACCCCAAGGAAGAGTGCCCAGAGTAGAGGGATGCCCTCATCGATATTGGTTCTGAGATCTTGCCTGAACTTCTGATAGTCTCTGCTTGCGAGGCGTGTTTCTTGAAGAATCTCGCGATCCGCGTTAGCGAATGGGTTCACGTTCATGGTTAAGGAGCGTCTTCCTTTACGTTTGGCTGTTCGGTTATAGTCGTCGACCAGCCTCTTGAAAGAGCGTTTCTCAAACAAGGTGTAAAGTTCTTGGATACTGACATTGAGCGTGAGGGCTGCCTTCTTCAGGGCTTCACCCATGAATTCGGGATTGGTCCCGACAGACGCGCTGGCATTGGAGATCTGGGCCATTTCGTGCTGATCAACTTCCAGCCCGTAGTAGCGTAAGACGCGCTCTGCTGAAGCGACGGCGCAATAGCCTTTCTCTCCTTGATCGACCATGGGAATGCCGGAAATCCAGACGTCACCGTCTTTCTCTTTGCGTACACTCTTGGCGAGTTCCGTGCGATTCTTGGGTTGTTGATTCCGCTTTGTAAAGCGGTCGCTGGCTTTGTTAGGCTCACCAGCGTGGGCGACTCGGAGCCGGATGAATTCTCCTTGGAAGTTATTGCCCCGCGTTTCCTTACTACGGTTCTGACTGAATTCTAAGAGGTAGACAGTTTGCGGTGTCGGCCAAGAAATGCGTGAAGCACCGACCACGCTGTTGTACTGACGTCCTTCTTCCTCGGGACGTACTTTCGTCTTGGAACTCACGAAGTCTTTGACCTCTTCGATCTTTGCAAAGAAGTCCTCGCGAGAGATGTGATCATCGTCTCCTCGGTTGTAACAGAAGAGTTCGATCTGATTCACGTGTCCGTTCTTCAGGCGGATGATGGTTTCTCCCAATGGAATCATGCCGAGTGTTAGTTTGGTCCTGGAGGGAGCCCGAGCCGCTTCCTTTCGCTTCGAGAGCCAACTGAAACCCGTGGACCGGACCTTTTCACGTAAGCCTTCGGCGTCGAGGGTCCAGGTCTCTTTCTCGAAAACCAAGCCACTGAGATCGAGGGGGAGGATTTCTTTCTTCTTAGGAGGGGTTTCTCCTAGGGATAGTGTGAGCATGAGAGCGACGAAGAGGAGAATCCTTGAAACCATCCTTCAGTGTAGCCTTGGATATTCGTGAGGCAACGGATCCACTACCATGCCGTTAACGAAGGGGCCCGTATTCTTGGTGCCATTCGCGCTCGGGAATCTTCTCATTCCTGCAATGCTCGGGGACTTCCCGTTTGCATCAGGCGGCTGGTATGCGATTTATGATACTTGGAATCGCTTCGGAAGACATCATCTCCAATCGAACGGCTCTAGATGTTTGGGACCCTGCGTTGATCTTGGCTTTCCTGGTCGTCCTGAGCCATCTCGATGTGCGGGTCGCGGGGATTCCTGGCACGGGCTTTCAGTTTAGGGCTGGCGATCTTCTACATGCTCTCTGGTTTCGTCATAACGGGCTTGATCCGGCGTTACTACATGGACGCGAAGAAATTTGGTCTGTTCCTGGGCGATCGTTGATGCCGATTGATGCCGTAGTGTCTGGTGTTCATGTTAGTGATGGGGCCCATTGCCATGTATTGTGATCAGGGGCACATGCGCACCATAGATGGCGATCTGACGATCTGACGGATGTTTTATAACATCACCATGATCCCTCTCAATTTCCTCATGTACCTTGATGATGTGCAGAACTTCATGTTGATCGAGCCCGCGTGGTCGTTGGGAGCGGAAATGCAGTTCTACATGATCATTCCGTCCATTCTGATGTGGCGCATACGCGATTGGGTGGTGCCGACGAGCCTTCTCATCTTCTTCACAGTCTCGATGTGGTTCTTTGGCATGAACCCGGACACCTGGGCCTACCGGTTGTTGCTGGGGGTGTTGTTTGTCTTTCTTGCGGGATCCTATGCATTCGATGCCAACAAAGGTGAACCTAGAGCTGCGTTGAAATTAGGCGTGCTGTATGTGGCGGTGCTAGGATTGTTTGGGTTGATGGCCGCTTACAGTTGGAAGAGCGGTGAGCCCTTGGCCACGAAGTGGACTCTGGGTAAGAATTACGAAGTCTACTTGGCGATTCTCGTGGGCATACCGCTCACGGTTTGGCTGGGTAAGAAGATTCGGAAAGACTGGGACGAGTACCTGGGAAATCTCTCTTACGGGTTGTTTCTCAGTCATATGCTGCCGATCTGAGGGCTGGCCAAGATTTCGATGGGGAGACGACGCTGAATCAGACGGTGTGGTTCAAGCCGATCGTTATTGGAATCGCCTTTCTGCTAGCATCGGCGGGGTATCATCTGGTCGAGAAACCGGTGCTGGCATTCCGTCGCAATTTCCGTCAGCGTAAGATCCTGGTGGGCACCCTGGTCCATAGGAAAGTGGTTCGTATTCTGACTTTGCACCCGTGTGAGGACGTCGTAGGATCGCTTCATGATTTCAGAGGCTGATCAGCAACTCATTGATGCCTGGCAAGATGCGCCTGCGCCACTCCTTCCGATGCTGCACGCGTTTCATGATCGAGATGGCTACCTTTCCGAGAACTCGGTTCGTGCAGTGTCCGAGGCGCTGAAGATTCCCATCGCTGAACTTTGGGGAACGGTGACGTTCTATCATCACTTCGCGCGCGAGCAGCCTGGCAAAGAAGCGCCGCGTGTCTGCACCGGAAATATCTGTTGCTTGCGTGGCGGGAATGAACTGTTGGAATCGCTCAAGAGTGAGGGTGCCACCGGCATGGCTTGTTCCGGTCGATGTGATCAGCCGGTGCCCGTCATCTGGGGGGATCGTGTGCTTGTCGGTACGACCAAAGACGATTTACAAGACTTGCCGTCTCCCATGCCGGTGCCGAATCCCGGTGGGATCGAGGAATGTGTCTTTTCGAACATTCGCGCGGAAGGTCGGGCGACTTTGGCAGGGTACGAGGCGAGCCAAGGTTATGAAGGATTGAAGAAGGCGCTTCAAGGCACGCCCGAGGAGTTGATCGCGTTGATCACGGATTCGAAACTGGCGGGCCGCGGTGGTGCTGGATTTCCCACGGGCGTGAAATGGAAAGCCGTGGCGGATGCGACGGGCGAACCCAAATCGATCGTGTGCAATGCGGATGAAGGCGAGCCGGGTTGTTTCAAAGATCGTGCCATCATGGATCACGATCCGCATGGCTTGATCGAAGGAATGATCCTCGCTGCCTACGCGACGGGTGCTCCGTTAGGGTTCATCTATCTGCGCTACGAGTATCCGGAGACGGCGGTGATATTGCAGAAAGCAATTGATGAAGCGAAGGTAGCTGGTTTGTTAGGGAAGCAGATCCATGGCAAAGACTTTGAGTTCGAACTCTGCATCCGGCGTGGTGCTGGGGCCTACATTTGTGGCGAAGAAGGTTCTTTGCTCAACAGCTTGGAAGGGAAGCATCCGTTCCCGCGGAACAAGCCTCCATTTCCCGTGACGCATGGTTATGATGATCTGCCTACGGTGGTCAATAATGTGGAAACGCTAGCCTCTGCGTCCCACATTGCTCGAAAGGGTGCGGCGTGGTATCAGAGTCTCGGTCTGGGTGATCATGGGGGGACCAAGGTCATCAGCTTGTCTGGCGATGTGCAGCAGCCCGGCAACTACGAGGTGCCATTCGGTTTCTCCTTGAAAACGCTGATCTACGACTGGGCCGGCGGTCCGCTGGAAGGGCGCGAGGTTCAGGCGGTGACCATGGCAGGATTGTCCGGCGGCTTTCTTGCTGGGGATGACATGGATGTGACGCTGGATGAGCCTTGCATTCGTGCGAAAGGCTCTTTCCTTGGCGCGGGTGGGATCATGGTCTTCGATGACACGCGTGACATGGTGAAGGTGGCGCATGACGCCATGGCTTTCTTCGCGCATGAATCTTGCGGGAAATGTTTCCCTTGCAGAATCGGTACGCAGCGCCTCACAGAACGACTGAATGGAAGTGGCGTGGGTCCGAAGGACATGGCTGCCTGGCAAGCTGAGGTCGAGGACATCGGCTCGACGATGAAAGCGACCAGTGCCTGTGGGTTGGGCATGGCCGCGCCACACGTCACGGAGAGCTTGATGCGATATTTCTCAGACGACGTGAAGAAGCACGTCACGTCGTCCTAGCTTATTTCAAGGCTTGGCTCGCAGAAACGCGCTCAGTTCGCCTAACTGATCGGTGTTGATGAAGTCCACGCCGTAGTCACGCATCACTTTCCAGCTTTCTTTCTGATCGGGGATGGCCCAGAAACGAACTTGCAGTTTCCTGGCATGGGCTTTGGCGATGATATCTTTCAGCTTGGTACCATCGGCGTCCGAGAGCGGTCCTTTGCCGCGCCACTTGAAATGCAGTCCCCAATTGTCGCTGATCCACGGGATGAAATGCGGGTCCGCCGTTTCCAGATCTTTCATGCGGCCATCACAGCCCGCGATTCTTGGTTCCAGCGATGCGAGCAATTCGGCCGGGCGGTTTCCTGATACAATCACGGTCACAGCACGTTGTTGGATCTTGTCGGCCTCAAATTGGGTGAGCATTTCTTGATACTCTATCAGAACGGCATGCAGGGCGCGGTATGTCGATTCGCCCTCCGATTTGAAGTCGATGAGGAGATAGAAAGGGGATTCGCTTCCAGCATAAACTTGCCCTGGATGCTCACGGACGCGTTTGGCAAGTGGGTCCAGATACAGCGATTGCAAGGTGCGCTCCGGCGTTACCTTGTCGAGGTCGTGAGCTACTAACAGCTTCCCATCCACGAGATAGATGTCCGCTTCCACGCTTTGAAAGCCATGGGTCAAGGCGTCCTGGAGGGGCCGATCGTGGAGGTAGTCATTGTGTGCATGCGCCCCTGGCAACATGGTGGTGGAGTCTTCTGCAAGGCTAGCGGCGAGGAGTAGAATCCAAGAGATGAAGATGAGGCGCATGAGAAGAACGTAAGAACTTTGGCGCGGGCTGTCACGTGGCATTCTTGACGGATGGTGGCTGCGAGATAAAGAGGATTCTTCCCGGCAGTACAGATTTCTCGATGGACACCTCGTGTGCGAGTGGGCCTAGCAGTCTGTCGGACTTGAGCGCGGCGAGATCAGGTTCCTGCTTGGCGACGGAGGCTTACTTTTTCCGGCCGGGGCATCGCCGAAGTTCTTCGGGACCGGCTGTTGGACGCTGTTGCCGATAGAGTGCTGATCAGCCGACCCGCCGGGGCTGCCGGGGCTGCCGGGAAGGCCTTTTAGGCCCTTCGTCCCCCTTTTATCCGCATCCCGAGGTTGAAGAGGTGCTTGAGGTTGTAGCTGGTGGTCAC
>JBLHHN010000327.1:0-7388 GCA_047616785.1 Verrucomicrobiales bacterium | reverse complement strand
CTAGAATGGTTCCACAAGAGCTGGAAGTGGCACGGCCTGCAAACGGTGGTCAGGATCGTGCGCATGACCCACCGGACCGGGACGCGCAAGGAGACGCACTACTACCTCAGCAGCCTGGCGGACGACGACGCGCACCCCGCGGATCTAGTCCGGAGCCACTGGTCAGTGGAGAACACCTGCCACTACGTGCTCGACGTGACCTTCGGCGAAGACGACTGCCAGGTCCGCGAGCGCAACGCGGCGCACAACCTGTGCGTGCTGAGCGCCAAAGTATTGCGCGATCACCCGGAGAAGAAATCCATGCGGGCAAAGCGCAAGCTAGCCGCCCTCGATCCCGCGTTCCGATTTTCCCTACTATCAATAATCCCTCTCGTTTCTCATGCGTAAGCCCTGCCCACAGGCCCCGGCGGCGAACCCATTGGCCCGGGCGACGGTCCGACCGCAGGGCAGCAGACTGGCGGAACACCCCCGAGCGGACCCGGCGGCGAGACCACGCCACCAAACCCCGGCATCATTGGCCCGGGCGGCGGAACCACCACGACTCCAGACTCCGGAAACACGCCCACTACTGGCCCCAACGATGAACCTGGTCCCAGCCCCGGAGGCGGAACCACCACGCTTCCAGAATCTGGAGGCTCCCCCACAGGCCCAGGAGACGAACCCACGCCTGGCCCCACTCCAGATCCTGGTGGCCCCATCGGCGGACCTGGCGGTGAACAACCCACGCCTGGCACGCCAACAACGGATCCCACCTTTCCCGTCCCTGGAACGGGTGGCAACGCTCTTCCGTTCGATATCATCGCGACTCTAGCGCAATCATTCACGTTCAACCCTGCGTTAGGAAACTTGCTCTTGGAAGTGCGGAACTTTTCCGGCGACCTCCTCGATCCCACCGGCCCGAACGGCTTCGACTCCGATTCCGGCCTGCCTCTAGTCTTTCTTCTAGGATCCGCGGATGGGACCCAAGCCTCCTACAGTGGAGCAGGACTCGTCACGCAATTCGCCGTGACAGGGAACAGCAGTAGCCCTGACTCAAGCGTCAGCGTCCCCGAGCCCGCCCTCGCAGGTTGGCTTTTCGTCGTCCTGCTAGGCTTCGCACGTCGCCGCAAGCGTTAGCTCGTTGGCTTAGACTCGATGCGTGGCCGTTCAATGCGCACCTTTTCCTTCAGAGCCAGCCAATAGAAAAGCGTGAACGAGAATCGCCCACTCCCCTCTCATCCCAATCACTGCGACTACTGCGCCACGGCGCTCGACCCTTCCCTCAGTTTATGCGCCCGATGCGCCAAGCCCTACAAGGGAGGAAGCCTCGCTCTGCCATTGGTCGACCTCGATCCCTACGAGGATGATGAAGTAAGGATTCGGAAGCGCGCTCCACAGGCGATTAACCTATTCTTCTGGTTTCTTTCGGTCCTCCTGCTGTCTAGCACTGTGGCCGCCGCAGTGTTTAGCAACGAAGAAGGGATCCATGCGGAGATCTTTGTCCAAGGCGCTCTCATCCTCACCACGATTGTCTTTGCCGCGATCCACTTTCCGTCGCTTGCGGTGCAATTGAAGGTCCCTGGCATCTTCACCCAACACTTCGTGGCGGGCCTTGGCATGCTCATCGTCCTCCTAGGTGTGAACTACTTCTATCACTTTGTGATAATGGACTCCCTGTTCGAGAGCCTTGGGATTGGCGATCGCGACTACCGGGAGATCTTTCCATCATTTGCGGGACTCGTTCTCTTCCTATGCATCATCCCGGGAATCATGGAAGAGATCACCTTCAGGGGCTTGATTCAGCACTGGTTACACACGGTCGTGTCTCCTTCGAAAGCGATCATCGTGGCTTCTGCTATGTTCGCTGCCGCGCATTTCTCGCCACTGAGCGCTCCTTATTTGTTCGCTGTCGAGCTTGTGTTAGGTTGGCTCCGATGGAAGACGGGGAGCCTCTACTCATCCATGATCATACATTTTCTCCACAATTTCAAAGTTATCCTATTGATAGAGGCCACCTAGTTTGATACACTTCGCCCATGGGTGACGGAGCTGAGGTCCTAATTCAACTAATCATACATCTTGTTTTCGCCGCAGGCACAGCAGCAGTGGCTCATTCCAAAGTCGTAGTATTGCGGGATGGTTCTTTGGGGGTCTGTTTCTGGGATGTATCGGGTTGATCATCATTCTCTGCCTTTCGAACTTGAATGAAGTTGAAGCGCGCTTCCAATCCAGCGAATCCATCACAAGGCGTGTCCGGGAAGAACTCCGCCAAGAGAAATTGAAATTGGAAGCACTTCGACAACACACAGCCGCACGCCTCGACCAGCATGATGAGAAACTCGGGATGGATACCCGTTCTGCTGGAGCGGCCTTGCCCGTGTCTCCGGTGCGTCCCTCCCTTCCAGGATCGCAAGCTTCCGCTCCGTTAAATCTAGCTCAAGAGGAGAACGATTCAGAGGCGTGGTTCTACGTCGAGAGCGGCAATCAGTTAGGCCCTTTTACAAAAAAAGAACCTCAGGCTTAAGTTGGCCAACCGGGTCATTAACAGTGAAACTCTTGTCTGGAATATAGGCCTTCCAGACTGGGAACCCGCCCGTGATGTCGCTGAACTCAAAGACCTCATTTAAATGGACCGGAACCCGAAAACAGTTGGGACATTCGTCATGGACGGGATGCTGCAGGGCCGTCTTCCCGATTCCCCTGAGTTTAGTGATCGTGTTCAGGAATGGCTTGATGAGCGAGGGAAACAGACGCTCCTCTTCGACTACACCGTAGAGGGTTCGAACTTCAGCCTCCTTGCTGACGATGCTCCGAAGTCAGGCGGCGGACTTCCTCCAGGTGGCATCCAAGAACATCTCTCACAAGCATTCCAGAAATTCATCGAACTGCTTCCGGCAGAACAGCGCATGCATGTGATGTCGACTCTTCGGAGCACCGAGTATCGGCCTGACACAGCAGTCCAGACGATCTACATCGTCGCACCACCCGGTGTCATCAAAGTCCAGGAGCGGTCCGTCGACGCCACCACAATCACCCCGGCACCTCAGCTCTCGACATCCTCGAAAGTGAAAATGGCCGCCATTGGGATCGGTGGAGCCGTCTTTCTTCTCTTGCCGTCCTCGTTCTTCATCGATTGGAAGTCTTGGTTCTTTGATCGCGCAGACGAGCTGGTCCCCTTGAAACTCGAAGAAATCACGCTCGAAACGCAGGCTTTCGAAGGCTTCATCGGGTTTGAAAAAGCACGTATCGACAAGAAACGGGGTGGCTTGATCATCCACGCCACGACAGGACCAGATTGGATCGCAGCTGTCAGTTCCACCGCTCCAGACACCACTTCATGGAAGAGGTTTTTCGCCATTGCCGCGATCAAGAAAGGATCGTTCCGGTGCGACATGTTTGACTTGAAAGGCCAGTCCATGGGCTCCGCTACCGTCTTTATTGAGCCTTTACTGAAGTCACCAGAAACCGACTTCTTCCTCCCTTTACCCAAACGGAAAGTCCATCGGATCGTGGCCTGACTTGACTAGCATAAGCACATACCCTGATGAAGGACCCGGAAACTCAGGCAACTTTCGGAGAATACCAAATCCGAATACGATCAATGTAAGGGCAACCCAGCCCCCCCCTTTTCGATGGAAGCGGAGCCCCTTGCCAAGCCAGGAGACCCTTGGCCGCCACGCTGGCTGCGGAACAGGCCGCCAGAAAGGCTAGCGGAACAGAGAGTAAGTTCAGAGAAATTGAAGAAGCAAAGTCACCGTTCATGGCCGCATGAATGGCCCGGCTGCCTCCGCACCCAGGACAATGGAGACCAGCAGCCTGACGGAACACGCAATGGGGAAACAATATCTACTCTCAGCCGGTGAAACGCACATAAAAAGCCCGCCCAACACCACGAGGACAATGAGTGCGATGACTCCTGTGAACTTCCCGCTCAACCTCATGAAGCTGAAGCCCCAAGCTCAGTCCTACTTCTTCTCAGCGAGCAACTGTTTCA
Source organism: Verrucomicrobiales bacterium (assembly GCA_047616785.1). GTDB lineage: Bacteria > Verrucomicrobiota > Verrucomicrobiia > Verrucomicrobiales > DEV007 > JAACDM01. Next base: position 3,415 of record JBLHHN010000327.1, on the reverse strand, counting down.
CAACCTCTTCGACCTTGGCCTTCCCAAACGTGTGGCCATCGACTTTGGTGAGGAACTTTCCGTCCTTGTCCTTGGCGATGATGCCGTGAGACTTGAGTTTGGCCTCCTTGATCTCTTTGGCGCTGTCGCCGTCACCGACTTTCACCGTTTTAAAATCGATCTTTGAGCTATCTGCTTTCTTGAGGTCATTCACGATGACCGTAATTTTTGAACAGAAGACTCAGCCGTCGAAATAGTAGTAGGTAAGCGAGGGTTTCTTCGTCTCGACTTGGGCTTCTTTGTCGACCTCAGCGGCAGTGATCGATGCCACAAGAAGAAACGGCGCGCACAAGAGGACGAATATCCATTTTAGAGAACTCATGGTTTAATTCTAGTCAGCGGCTGAAAGCAAGGCAATGGTAAACGATCCGATGTATCACACATTCCTGGCGGCGATTTGTGGCACCTTCGGCAACGGCAAGAATGCCGTTGGACGTAGATTGGGCATTTCTGCCCGACCGAATGAGAACTCACCATCAATCCCATTTCGAAGATCTCTGCCTCTCCCCGTCTCTGCGGTGCATTCACAAGCATGAGGGCACCGCAGAGGCGGGATAGGCAGAGAAATGCCAGCGCCGCCTGCATTTTCACCTCCGGCTCATTCGCGTCCGTTCATGGTCCTAGGCTTATGATAGGGGGCAGAAAAATGATAGGGGCTCGGGAGGGGGGCTGTTCCTACTTCAGACGGGCATCTTCATGTCGAGAGATTCGGGAAAAAGTATTCTAAAGGGCGCTAGGCTCGAGGCCTTAGTTTCCATACGACCCATGCGCATGCCATCAGGCAAGCGTCTTTGGCGATGCCTCCGTGCATGTCGCTGAGCGCTTCGGGGCGGAAACCGATTACGAGGACGATGAGAATGCCCATGCTCGCGGTGGCGACGAGCACGGCGAGGCGTTCGAGCCAACCGCTGCAGATGATGATGCCTGCGATGATCATGGCGATGCCTAACATCATCAAGTAAGTGTCAGGATCCGGCCAATACATGCCCGAACTGATCACCAGATCGCGCTAGGCCTCCGTCGTCCATAGGATCTTGGGAACGAGGCCTTCCCTGATCCATACAAGCCCCAGCGCCCATCGACAAACAAGGCGGAGTTGACGGTGAAGTTGTTCTTCTTCGGCATTCATCCTAACCTTCCTCCCAAAAGGTACACCGCTGCCCATCCACCGCAGATGAATGTGAGAAAGAAATGGATGACCAATCGGATGGCCCAGAAGATTCCATCGCCCTTGGCGAGCCAGGTGCCAATGACCGAACTTCCGGTCGCGAAATCGTGAGCAAAGCGCCAGGTGAGCACGCCGAAGAGAGCCACCGTGATGCTGATGAACCAAGAGTGCACGTGGAACACCTCTCGTGGGAGCTGCGAAAGCTTGGCCAACTCACCGTGCCAACCCAGCATCGTGGGCAGCGTAAAGTTTAAGATAGCAAGGGCGATCTGCCCAATGGCAGCGGCTTGTAGAGCATGTGTCAGTAGGTCCGTCATCATGGTTTGGGTTGAATTAGTAGATTCGCAGATAAAATTGTGTCGTCGGCATAAGATAGAGACAGGATCATGTGGGGACAGGATGATGCTTCTGGAGCCTTTGAATCTCATGATCCTGTCCCCACATGATCCTGTCTCTTATTCTGGAATGTTAGTGAATGCACGCAGCGGTCGCGTAGACGGCTGTCAGGAAGATGAAAGTCACGTTGAGCGCATGGTAGCCGAGACGGTACCATCGGTTGGTCAGGAATGGCTTGGCATCGAAGACAAAGAGCTGCACGAACAGGCGCAATCCCCAGAAGGCAGCGATCATGGCACAGAGACCACGCGCCACCGCATCCCCCGCGAGCATGGCATCCGCAGGCATGAATGTGAGGATTCCAAAGCTGATGATCGTGAACACGATGAAGATGCCGTAGACCCAGAAGAGCTGCCGGATGAGTCGCGGCAACTCGCGTAGATGTTCTTTCCAATGTAGCGCGCGCCGTGCCATAGCGCTGGCCGAGAGGATGCCGAAGTGCGCGGTGGCGGCGAAGTAAAGGAGGATTTCCAGTGTTTTCATAGCAGGATCACATGGGTGGTTAAAAATTGGAGAAATAGCTGAATCACCTTCTCTAGAAAAGGCGGATGAAAGAGGATCGGCGCAGGCGCCAAGACGCACACGGTGAGAGGGCATCGCCCCCAGATACCCTGACTGAGATGCCAGCGCCGACCTCGAGGACTGCGTTCTGCCATCATTCCAAACGCCTGCAGGAGGAAATAGACCATGGGCCCGCCATAGCCCGCTCCTGCGGGAAACGAGATCACAAGCTCATGTGCTAGACCCGAGAGGAAGAAGGCGAGCAAGAGCGCACGCTTGGCACCGAAGCGTCTCGTCAACGGACGCACGACAAGCGGATGGATCGCATCCGTGAACGCGCGGTTCCACGTTCCTCCCCAGAACCGAGTGAGCGATGTGAGGCCTAACGGATTTCCCATGATCGGCCGCACCCGAAGACCCAGCCCATTCAGAATCAGTGCTAGCATATAAAACAACCCGTAGTGCAGCGTGAGTATCATTCCGATCACGCCCAGCCAACCCGCGATGACCGGGTGACTGATGCTACCCCCAAGCCCCAGAGCAACCACCCCGCAACCCAAACAGAGCAACCCAGGCACCCCTCTCGGAAGGGCATCCACACACCGTCAAGCCGTCTCCGAAACGGAGCGGTGTCCATTCCCGGCCAAAGCGCTAGGAAGCAGAGCGTTCGACCATACCCAAGGTCCATTTCGCGGCAGAGCAGAACCCACTTGAGACCCAAGAAGAGGCTGGCCCCGATCAACCACATGGTGGCAAACGCTGGCCAAGGGAAGGGAAAGAGGCATTACTCTGTTTCCCAAATTTCTGTCTATAGAGAAATCATTACCTGCCTGAGATTTCTGTCATTACAGAAATAAAGCAAGGAGCTTCTGCAAATTTCTCACCCTTCCGCTGTCGCCATTGCGTCAGGCCTTCATCATGCCTACGGTGGCTCAGCCCATGGTTTTCTCGTTCGATTTCACTCCATTGACTGTCTAGCAGATGAGCAGCGGCACACTCATCTTCACACACACACCATGGTTACTAGCGATCTCGATCACCTTCGTGATCTTCGTGGTATTGCTCGCATTCATGGCCTGGCGACAGAGCGGCTGGCGAGCCTCCATCGGATGGCTTGAGACGCTTCGTGTTCTCGTGGCCACTGGCATTGCGCTGACATTGAATCAACCCGAGTGGCGTGAAACTTTCCTGACTATGACGTTTTCGGGGTGATCAATGGCTGGCAACCAGCAGAGGAGGAGGCCACTCTGAAATTTTCTAGCCAATTGTCACGGTAGCGTTTCTTTGTTAGATACTCGGCTGGACAACTGG
>JBLHHN010000326.1:0-7428 GCA_047616785.1 Verrucomicrobiales bacterium | reverse complement strand
GACATACCCGTCGAAATCATATAAGGCTTTGATATTTAGGACTTTCACAACCCTGATCTCAAGCCGATTACGGCGGGTTTGTCACCTCCTCTGTTAGAATTTCATCCAGCCAATCTGACGGAGCACCTGAAAAATGTGACCATGCTGGCACCGAGGATTAGGCCAATCACATCTGTAAGGAAAGACGGGATTGCCAACTCGAGTAATTTCATGAATAAAGCGTGGTTTGCTTGATCAGCCGCATGTCCTTTCAGTGTGGCGATTGATGGAGAGAGACGCAAGGTGGAAGTGCGTTCCCAGTCGTTCTCTTCTCTAGCGGAAATCATGAGATTCCACGCCGAGTGCGGCGTTGAATGGTAGGGCTTCGGCATGGAGGGTGTAGACAGATGTGACATTGTCAGCGTGTTGCAGACGCCCATGCAAGATGAGGAAGGCTTCTTGAACGATGACGAGACGGTAGCGTTCGAATGTGGGTGCGGGCACGAAGGCATTCGAGATGCCGGTTTCATCTTCGAGACTGATGAAGAGATGACCGTTGGCGGTGCTGGGACGTTGGCGGCAGATGACGAGCCCGGCGATGATCACGGCTTGTCCGTTGGCGCCGTGCTCGAGATCCCCTGCACGCCAGATGCCTTGAGCGTGGCAACGTTCGCGCACGTAGGCCATGGGATGTGGGCCTGTGGTGAGTCCGAGTCCGGCATAGTCGGCATCGAGCCGTTCGATGGGCGACATCGGCTCCAGTGTGGGCGCCGTCTCGGAGGAGGCATTCTTGGCGAACAGATCGTCCGGATCCAGGCGCAGTTCCGCTTGCCACAGCGCCTCACGCCGATGCTCGGCCAGGCCGTTGAGCGCGCCGATCTTGGCCAGGACGCGACGCTCGGTCTTGTTCGGCCGTGCCCGCATCAGGAAATCTTGCAGACTCTGCCAGGGCTGCTTGTCGCGTTCGGCCATCGCGCGCTCGGCGGTGGCGGTACTCAGTTCACTGGTTTGTCTCAGGCCTAAGCGGAATACCTGATCCCCTTCGACGGTGCACTCGAGGTTCGAATGAATGACGCTCACCGGCCGGACACGTAGGCCGTGATCCTTGGCATCCTTGACCAAAGACGAGCGAGAATAGAATCCCATGGGGTAGTTGTTCAAGAGACTGACATAGAACTCGACGGCGCGATGCTGTTTCAACCAAGCACTGGCATAAGCCAAGAGCGCAAAGCTGATCGCATGGGATTCAGGGAATCCATAGAGCGCAAAGGATTGGATCACTTCTTCAATGCGCGCTTGGGCTTTCTCGGACACCGCGTTCTGGGTCATGGCGGCGCGGAGTTTGGCTAGCACTTTCTGCATGCGTTCGTCAGAGCGATGGAAACTGATGGCGCGGCGCAGCTCTTCGGCTTCCGAGCCGGTGAAGTTGGCGATCTCGACCGCCATCTGCAGGATCTGTTCTTGAAACAATGGCACGCCCAATGTGCGCTTGAGCACGGGCTCGAATCGATCATCAATGTAGTCGATCTTTTCCCGTCCATTCCGACGCTCGATGTAGGGGTGCACCATGTTTCCGACAATGGGCCCGGGTCGAATGATGGCCACTTCCACGACGATATCGTAGAAGTTTCTCGGCTTGAGCCGGGGAAGGGTGGCCATCTGAGCGCGACTCTCGATCTGAAACAAGCCGATGGTATCCGCTTTCTGGATCATGGCGTAAGTGGCAGGATCATCGGCAGGAATGGCGGCCATGCCTTCGATTTCGCGGCCGTTGCCCCGCCTATTGCAGAGTTCAAAGCAGTCCTGCAAGGCAGACATCATGCCCAATCCTAGCAGATCCACCTTGATGATCCCAAGGTCGGCACAATCATCTTTGTCCCACTGCGCGACGACCCGGCCCGGCATGGCTGCTGGTTCAAGGGGAGTGATAGAGTCCAGCCCTCGGTCGGAAATGATCATGCCACCGGAGTGCTGACCGAGATGGCGCGGCAATCCGTAGACTCCTTGATAAAGTGATAGAAGAACGGGCAAGCGCGGGTGCTGCATGGACAAGCCCGCCATGCCCACGCGTTGGCGCAAGGCCTCGGTATCCTCGACGCCGCCTCCGCCATAGAGGTCAGAGAAGCGCTTCAGCATGTCTTCCGGAAGATTGAGCACCTTGCCCATCTCACGCATGGCACTGCGACCGCGATACGTGATGACGTTCGCGGTCATGGCAGCGCCGTTGGGCTGATACTTGGCGTAGACGGATTGGATGATGGATTCGCGACGATCGCCACTTGGAAGGTCGAGATCAATGTCAGGCCAGCTGTGGCGTCCCTCGCTTAAGAAGCGTTCGAAGAACAGCTCGTGCTTGATCGCATCGGCCGCGGTGATTTCGAGGCAGTAGCAGACCGCACTGTTCGCCGCGCTGCCACGGCCTTGCACCATCACATTCTTCTCGCGGCAGGTATTGATGATGTCCCAGACGACGAGAAAGTAGCCGCAGAATCCGAGTTTCTCGATGATGGCGAGTTCGTGTTCGAGCTGCTTGCGAATCTTCGCGGTGATCTTGCCATAGCGTTTCTTCGCACCGCGATAGGTCTGATCTCGTAGAAATGTGGCCGCTGATTTCCCCTGAGGCGCGGGGTATTCAGGAAACCGATAGCCAAGGTCTTTCAGTGAGAATGCCAATTGCTCGGAGAGTCTCACGGTGTTCTCAATGGCCTCAGGCAAGTCTGCAAAGAGCGCCGCCATCTCAGCGGGGCTTTTCAGGTAGCGCTGCGAATTGCTTGCCAGGAGGACACCCGCCTCATCCAGATGCGTGTGGTAGCGCAGGCAGGTGAAGGCATCGAACACTCGGCGTCGTTTCGGTTCAGCATAGCAAGTGCCGTTGGTGGCGAGCAATGGCAGCCGAAATGTCTCTGCGAGTTCGACCAGGCGCCGTATCGACCACTCCTCACCGCGCACGTGATGCCGTTGCAATTCGACAAAGGTGCGATCTCTACCAAAGATTCCTAACAGTCTTGAAATGATCTCTGCGGCCAGTCCGAAATCCCCTTGCATCAAGGCCAGACGGACGGGCCCTTCTTCATCGCCAGTCAGACAGACCAGTCCCTCCGCGAATGCCTCCAACTCGCTCCAGAGAATACGGCTTTCGTTCTTGGCCGCGCGCAACTTCGCGCGCGTGATCATCTGACAGAGATGCTGATAGCCGGTGCGCGATTCCACAAGCACGGGCACGATGGTGCCATCCTCCATCGTCAGTTCGCTGCCGACAATGGCATGAAATCCGCCGACCTCCTTGGCGGTGAATTCGGCTCTGGCAGAACCATAGACGCCATCGCGATCGCACAGCCCCAAGGCTGGCATGTCGGCTTCGGCGGCGGCGTAGACCAAGTCTTCCGGGCTGGACGCCCCCCGCAGAAAGCTGAGCGCGCTGCGGGCATGGAGTTCGATGTAGTTACCCATAGATGCCTGCTAGGATCCATTCGTTCTTCCTGATCTCCGCAATTCGATAGAGGCCGCCGTCCTCGTGCTGCACGTCCCATTCCTTCTGGCTCCAGTGATCCTTCTGCCACCAATCGCCCGATTGCAGCCATGGCCCGCGCGCTTGGGTCACGATCCCGCGCAAGCTTCCGGACAGAATGGCGGATGGGCGATCCCATTCCGTGACCACGGTGATCGGTTGCGGAGGGCGAAACCGGCGTAACGGTAATCCCAAGCGTTCCGCCTGGAGCTTGGCCTTGAAAGCTTCTTCGATGGGTGAGAGCTTTCTCTTCTTCTTTCTCCGGTTCGCGCTATCATCCATGGCTTCGGAGAACGGTTTCATGACAAAGGCGTCCGGCCGATGCACGGGGAGGGGAGCAGGCGTCCCCACACGGTTCGATCCTAACAAGGCTTCGAGACGCGCCAGCGTTTCTGAGAATCGATTCGGATCGCGGAGGCTGGATCGAAAGAGATCAAATTGATGGGTGCGCTGCCGTGAAGGTTTGACCTCCAGTGTCAGCGCGACGATCGGCGCTTCGGCGGTGAACTCTTCCAGATGGGTGTGCAAGATGCGGAAAAGTAATTCCACTTCGCGGCTGGGATCGGGCACGCGGAAGTTGTGTTGATGCGTGACGTCATCCGCAAAGCGCAAGGTGAGGATCAATTCTCCAGCCACGAGATGAATGGCCGCCAAGCGTGCGGAGAGGGTCTCGAGCATGCGCCGCATGACAAAGAGCAGTGGCTCTAGCATTTCGACCCCATGCTCGAATTCCATTTGCCGAATGAAGACGGCAGGCGCGCGCTCGAGCTTGAGGAGGCGACGACTTTTCCCCCTGGATCGTGCCAAGAGCGTGACGGCCTCGGGGCCAAGGCGTTCGGTGAGTTCACTCATGGGAAGCGCGATCAGCTCTCCTAGCGTGCGGATGCCCCACAGACGCAGCACCTCCAGGAAATCGACCGAGGGTCCGAGCACTTGCACGGGAAGATCGGCAAGGAAACGTTCCAAGCTCTCGCTCTTATCGTCCACGACCATGATCGGGGCCGCTTGTCGAGCGACTAACAAGGCAAGATCGGGATGATGGGCAAAGCCGATACTCGACGATAGCTGATGCGTGGCAAAGAAATCGACCATCTTCCGGCCGAGCCGTTGAGGTTGTGACAGAGCCTGGGAATTGGCGAATAAATCCAGCGTGCACACACCCGCCGTGGTGGCCTCGAAATCGGCGGTCCAGCTTTCCGCCGCATTCAACAGAATGTCCTGAGCCTCGCGTTCGGCCGTTTCCGAACGGTAGAGCAGGCGAAGTCCTCCACAGCGCGCTTGGCCTTGCGTGGCCGTCGTTCCGATCTCGACCCCGTGCGCCATGGCCGTTTCCGTGGCCTGAATGATCCGTGCTTTGCCACGACCTTTGCGAGACGCTGTTTCTGCTTCCTCCAGAAGCGCAATGGGGTGTTTCGCCAACTCAGGCTGAGCGCGGAGTTGCGATTGTAGGAAGAAGTTAGGGATGTGGATGACGCCGTACATTAATGTGATGGTGTTTGCAGATCATCCCGTCCCGGCCCACGCGTGGTCGCGTCGATTCCGTGTGACTGTGAGAGCGTATTTCGCCGCGAGGCTCCGTTCCTGTTCCCTGAGATCATCCACCGTGAAGGTGTTTGTGAGGCTCAGGCGCAAGTGCGCGCAGCTGATGAGTTTCACTGGAGTGACGACGAGCAGCGTGGCGCTGGTCGTCTCGATCAGGTTGCGCAGACGAAACCAGGAGCTGCTGGGAATCCGGCCCAGTTCCCACCTGGGATTCCATTCCAAATCCATGAGCACGAGAGGCAGGTTGCCATCGCGCAGCAGGAGGTCCGCCGACTTCACCGCCTCGGCCGCATTCTCGCAGCGCACCCAGAGCAAGCGTTGGCAACCCTCGCTGCCGAGCGATTGCGGATCCAGCGCGTCCCGACCATCGATCAACACCGTGTGATTTCCCTGGGTGGCAAGACCTCGCAGCACTTCGGTGATGAGAAGCGCGCTTCCTAGGCTGGGCCGCTCCGCGACCGCTTCACAAAGCATCCCCGCGCGTAACCCAATGGTGTCCAAGGTGCTGAGCCCAGTCACCACCGTGGCCCCGGCATCCTCATCATCGCCCGGACGGCAGGCATGCGCTTCCGGGAATTGCTCATGAAGCAATTCCCGGAGCCCGGTGATCTCTTGATTTGGAGGGGGTGTGTTCAAATGAACAGTCACCATGCGCCGCTTTGTCAACGACGCAAGATTTCGTTTTTTTATCAGGGAATGCTTCGTCTCATCTCGCTGGAGATGTAAACGGGACTGATAGGCTGCTCGATGAGACGTATGATGAGCCTGGAGGGGATGTATGAATAGATGTTAGTCTCACGCAAAGACGCAGAGGTTGGGTGGAAGTCGAATGGCACGGAAATAGGCATGGTTTAGGATGGGCCAGAGTGGGACTGGAGGGCCCAAAGATGGTAGCCGGTCGTGAAGTGAAACGGAACCGCCGGACGATCACACCAACATGAAATGCGGGCCGGAGGTGCGCGAGAAGCTTGCCCTACACGGACGGTTCTCCCGCCCTTCCAGGGAGGGATCGTTGGGACGGATCATTTCCGGTAGTTCCGCTTCGCTGCACGACCGTTTGGAATCTCTCGCAACGCCGCAACGGCAAGCTGCGCTTGCTGGAGGGGGCGGTATGAGCCTGAGGGAAGCAAGTCAATAAATCAATGTTAGTATAAGGCAAGGCACAGAGGTTGGGAAATCAAGATGAAAGTGAAGTGATGGTTGGGTTCGCACTGAGCCTGCGTTCTCAAAGTTCCGTTGCGCCGCCGCGCCGTTGTGAGAGTTTCCTTCGGGCGGATGATTTCTAACTCTATCCTATCATCTCCCTGAATCCGCTGTCGATCCTAAGCCGTGTAGGATCAGCCCTCCCATAGAATCGAAGCCTTGACGTATGTTCGGTGCCTTCCGTGGTTCGGCTCTGAACGCTACAGCTCACTATGATCCATGTATTCGTTAGAATTCCTCTCAACTCGTGAGTGGGAAGTTCTCATGAGTCATCATGACTGATTTCGTAGTCGGGTAATCTTCCATTTCGACAACTCGATACTGAGATCTATCAGCTCGCCTGTCCATTGTTTGAACTTCTTGTATTCAGTAATCTCGGCACGCAGTTCCTTCAGATGTTCGGGCCTGACATGCTCTGTGCGACTCCTCATCTTGTGCGTGTAACTTAGCTGATAGTAGACGCCATTCTCATTCTCACGATCTCGGTATTGCTTGCTCAATGTCGATGAGTTAAGGAAAATGAGCACAATTGCTTGAAGTAACGTACTTCGATGATAGTGTTAACCTCTTGTGGCAACACGCTCTTCCTAACAATCACAACTCGAATTATAGTGGCTATGTCGTGAAATGCCCTCATACACGTCTAGAGTTGGTTCTGCCATCTTTTCTTCTCTCTCGAAATCACTCCAAGACTCGGCTTTCGTTCAACGTCATCGCACCGCAGCGTCGGCTTTCACCAGAGACCGCAAGCTTCCTTTTCATCGCCTCTGCCTGATTATCATCTGGAATCTCCCGTCAGCCCTTCACCTCGATCTCGAACGTTTCTTTAGACAAGCTGTCGACATCGAGGCTCCTCATCCGACGGCCTTCTCAAAAGCACGCGCATTTCTTAAAGCGTCTGCATTCGTTGATCTCAATGACGACCTTGTGGCAACGGCTAGAGACCAAGGACTATCAAATGATCTCTGGCATGGCTTATGCCTGCTGGCCATCGACGGCTCAACCCTGCGTCTTCCTAACCCAAGTTGGGTGTTCTGAGTCGTAAGTCATTGGAAGGGATTCTGGGACACTTGGATTCATACTCCTAGCGCACATCGATTTGGGAGATTGCGGGAAGCGTAAAGATGAAATTGAATGAACAGATGTATCCGCGTAGCGGCAAGCTTTTTAAGAAAGATCTCGTGGCCAGCCGGCCT
>JBLHHN010000325.1:0-7435 GCA_047616785.1 Verrucomicrobiales bacterium | reverse complement strand
TTGGCCTAAAAGGAACAATCTTCACAAGCAAACCAAATCCACCAAACAAGAACACAAGCTAACACTACGCCATCTAAGCTGAATTGCCACTAAATTGCCGGGCAGGGTGCGGAATGTGTGCTCTATGATTATCTCCCTGACAAATACCCAGGAAAGATGGTTTCGCTCACTTCCAACGAGACAGGTTCCCGCGTACAACGACCGCTGGGCGCCGTACTCCGTGAACGCTATGCGGAGATCACCGCGATGGATCGTGCCATCGGCGATCGGCGATCGGCGACTTGCGGAAGTTTCTTGATGCCGAAGGTCTGCGAGAGAACACCTTGCTCTGGTATTGTGGTGACAACGGCACTCCTCCGAGCGGAGTGGCCGAGTCGCCCTTGCGAGGCATGAAAGGACAACTGTTTGAAGGAGGCATCCGCGTGCCTGGAGTGATCGAATGGCCCGCTCGCATGGTGAAGCCCACTCGTCCACCGTGAACGCCGTTACGAGGCGACATGTTGCCCACCATTTGCGAACTGCTAGGCCAACCACTCCCAAACCGACCCTTGGATGGCATTAGTCTCGTCGACATGATCGATGGCAAGATGAAAGCGCGCCCGAGGCCGATGGCGTTCTGGAGTTTCTCTACGGCTGCACGCGGGAAGGAGCCTTACATTGATCCTGAATTGCAGAAAGGAACGACGCCTTTGGTGAAATTGGCGGCGGAATTCCCACGCGCAACTTTAAGAACAACCATTACCCTTCCATTGAGGAGAAAGACTACGCGGGCGAACGATACTAACATGTCTGTTAGGAGGTGCTTGTTTCCTTCGATAAATCCACACTCCAATCTGCTGAGACCGACCACGAGCCTTGATCGGAAGGATCTCTTCGACAAGGTCTCCTCGGATTCCGTACATCACATCGTACAAGTTCACTACCGGATCGCAGTGTGGGACGATCAGTTCAAGCGGATCGCCGATGGCGTAGCTGCGTGAGGGTGGGCTCTTAAAATTCACAACACCGAATTCGTCCGAGCCCGCATTGTAGTCGGCGTCGGGTTCACCTTTCACCCCGGCGCGAGGCGTGTTGATCGTGAGGACCTTGGCACCGGCATCGGTGGTGAGACGCGGTAGGAAACGATTGTTGAGCACGGTTGTTAACACGGTGAGCGATGGTTCGAAATCATTGTAGATCGGGCCATTCTCACCACCGATGGCCAGGTACTGCCTATCCATAAACACATAGCTACCCGCCTGCACATCGGTGAAGCCAGGAACCAAATGTTGCATATTGTAAGTGGCCGTCCCACCTCCGCTGAAGATCTCAGTGCGGAGTCCTGCCTGCTTCATCGCCTCGAAGGTGCGAACGTTAGGCGCTATCTTGGCAAGCGTCCTGGCTTTGCGCTTCTCGAATCCGGTGACGTGTTGGGCACCACCATCGTAGGAGAGCAATCCAAGCAACGTCAGGTTTGGCAGCGTATCCACCAGCTTGGCGAGTGCTAGGGCGGGGTCGCCGGGAGGAACACCGGTTCTTGTACCTACCGCGACATCGATGACGACATCCGCGGTGACACCGGCCTCTTGCGCAGCCGCTGAAAGGTCGCGGGCGTTCTTCTCGTGGTCGACCGCTTGGATGAAATCGGGTGCGGTCTTTCTCAATTGCATCGCACGGCTAATCTTGTTCGTTGAGAGGATAGCCGTCGTCATGCAGAGGCGGTCCACGCCTTGAGCCGAGAGCGCTTCAGCCTCCCCGAGCTTTGCGCAGCAGATGCCAATGGCGCCAGCGGCGAGTTGGCGCTTGGGGATGACAGCGCTTTTGTGAGTCTTGGCATGCGGGCGAGCGTCGATGCCCAAGCCCGTGACGGCCGTCTGCAAGGTCTTGATGTTACGATCGAGCCCATCGAGATCGACACAGAGTGCCGGTGTATCGAGGTCCCACTTGGAAATGGAGGCTCCACCCGCAAGCTTCGCGGTGACTTCACTTGCCGAATAGCCCTTCGCTCCCCTGGGAATCCAGAGATTGCCAACCAAGGCGATCGCTGAAGTTGAAAGGAACGTGCGGCGTGAGTGCACAGGATTGGAGGAAAGAGCGATCACAGTTACAAATCGAAGTTGCCTACGATCTCATGCTGCCTTGAACCGTATAACAAGTGTAAATCTGATTCAATCTCTCGCCAGACTCAACGTGCGGCGGGCCAATGTAAGGTGATCTACTCAGTCCCCACGGCCGCATTGAGCGTCGCTGGAGAAAACTTGGCTTCCTCCATCCACATGGTGACGTGTCCGTTAGGCGGCACTTGTTGTCCTCGGAAAGGGGGGAGGACCATGATAGTGCGTGACGTTTCTGAAGTGCGTGTTAGCGTAGGAAGTTGATGACGGCGATGGTTACCTTGCCGCCTTCGAATTCTGGTAGGATGTCGTTGTAAAGGTAGGTGCCACGGATGCCGGTGTAGCGGTAGAAGCCTCCGTTTAATTCTGTGAGGAGATTGCCGTTGACGTAGATGGCGAACCCTTCCCCCGAGCGATCGCAGCCAGCCCCGCCGAGGATCAGGCGGTAGGCATGACCTTCTTTCACAGCCGGGATATCAAAGGTCTGCCGCATGAGGAGCACCTCGTTCTCCCAGAGCGAGGCAGGCATATCACTACAACCACAAAGCGCGCCGTTGCAGCTCGGACGGCGGCGATCGAGCTTGTCGCCCATGCGTCCGAAGGGAGCTTGGCCGGTCTTCCCGCCAGCCTTGGCCGGATCGAAATCGGTGGCGAACCAGTTCTCCATCCCCTTTGGGAACGTGATTTCCCGGTAACGGTCGCTCTTCGCGAGTTCCTGTTTCTCCGGTGGATCGAAACTGAAAAACGACCAAGTGGCGGTGCGCATCTCCGGGCCGAAGGGCTTCCACCCATCACCCGGCACCCCGGCCATGTCGTAGTAGCCAATGAGCGTGTCGAGATCGCTGCGAATATCTGCTAGTGTCTTCGCCGGTTTCTCGCCGGTCACGATTCCCTTGAGAGAACCACGGCTGTTCTCTGCAAAGGCCGACCCCAGAAACGCGGGACCCATCTCCTCCATGAGGATGTGTTTGAGCGCCTGCCCCATTTCTCGGTTGTACTCGGGAGAGTAGTGGCGACCTCGCTCGACCTCTCTTGTTGAAGTTGCCAGTGACGGCATCCGAGAAGACCGTGGCGACATCCGGGTGCTGTCTCGGCTTGGGCGCGACTGTCAGCGTCTCCGCTTGGCCGCCTTGCGGTTTCTCCATGGCACGCCCGAGCGCATCACCGGTGAACGTGTAGGTCTCCGTATTGTGGTTGTAATGATAGCCCGTGTTCGTGGGCGATTCTCCGTGCTAACGCCAGAACGGACGGGTGTCCACGCTAGCCACATTGCCAGCGAGTTCAGGATGCTGCTTCGGAACACCGATGGCCATCTGTGTGCCTCCCAGGTCATGAAATGCCCGGGCTCCATCTTCATCCCGCTGAACCAACCGTCGCCACTACCGCCGGCATCTTCGGTGTCTTGAACTCCTTGCGCAGGTTCTGAATCAGATTGACGAGATGTTTCTCGTAATCCGCTTTGGGAACGTTCTTATCCTTGTGCCCTTGGAACCAGACGAAGCCAGCGATCTCGTAACCGCGTCCGTTGTAGTTCGGCACGACTTTGTCGATGTTAGTGAGCGTCTTGCGTAAGCCCGCGACCATGGCATCGTATTCATATCAGCAGTAATCGTTGGTCGTCTCTTCCTCAGTCTTGCCACTGAAAGGCGGACGGAAATCGAAGCTCAGCGCCCGATTGCCAATGGAGGATTCGATCAACAGAACCGGTTCCTCATGGTAGGCACCCATGACATAACCAAAGGGAACTTCGGGGCCGATAAACATACCGTTAGAAGTGGCGGTGAGCGGGCCGCCGCTACCGCCTTCTGCCTTGGAAATGCGTGTCTCCCAGTAAGTCACGTCGTTGCGCACCGTCCACTCGCCTGCCTCATCGGCAAACCAGGGGTAATTGCCTTCCTGATTGAGTGTGGCGAGATCACCGTGACCTTTGAGATCGATGTGCTTGAGCCAGAGTGCGGTGGACCCACCTTTCATGTAAGTGATCGTGATCGGGTAGCGCTTTCCCTGCTCAAGAGGAACCGGCGTGATCACCGCTTCTTTGCCAGGATCCTTGCGATAGACCTCCTTGCCCTCTAGCGAAACGACAGCATGGGTGCTGTCCTCAAAACCAGCGTGAACCTCGTGCGTTCCGCTCTTCGGCACATCGATGAAGGCCTTCGGCACCAACGTGTGAGGGCCGTCGATGGACGGTAGTTGAACGCCCACCGTGCCGAGCGCAACGGTCGTTTCCTTGACCGGCTTCATGGCGCCGTAGTCTGTGCTCGCGCTGTAGGCTCCTGAGTAAACAGCAACCTTCGCGCCCTTCGGTGCCTCCTTGCGGGCAGTCTGATAGACTCCATGTTTCAGAAGCGCTGAAGGCCCAACCGGCATGCGCCCAATCTTGATGTTAGGATCCGCCGAGAGGTAGATGCTAGGATAGACAGGTTGAGAACCCTGAGGGTAACCGAAACCGACCATGTTCGATTGTCCGGCCAAGATGTAGACCTTGACCTTGCCATCCGGACGGAGGAGTGGCGTCTGGTCGTGGTAAGATCGCAGGCACCTCAGCGGCCATGGTAGGGAAACAGCCTAGCAGAAGGCTGAATAGTAGAGAAGGAACTCTTGTTCTCATAGTTGTCATTTCGTTGGCTAGCATCCCATGCTCCATGGGCGGCGAAGGCATGGTCGAGAGTGGATCAAGAACTTCAAAGCCTGTCAAAGAATCCATGCAGCCTCTGCCGAACCATGCTTGGCTAACTGCATGGTCATGGATCTCTACATCAAACCAGGTTGCCCTTGGTGCGTCGACGCCGTGAAGTGGCTCGATGATCAGGGCTACGTCTACCACACGCACGACGTGATTTCAGATAGCGACAAGATGGATGAAATGATTGACATCACCGGCCAATCTCTAGCTCCTTGCCTTAGGATCAGTAAGGAAGGCAGCGAAGACCTCGTGCTTCCAGACTTCGGCACCGATGAATTGATCGCCTTTCTCAAGAAGCACGAGCTAAGCGCCTAACTTATTGATCTTTCGCTTTCGTCTCGAAGTTGTGATTGGATTTCAGGAAGCATGGAATCTCAGGAACAAGTCAACACACTCATTGAGGAAGCAGGCGGTATTGACCTGAAGCCAGAATCGATCAAACTGTTTGTCGCACGCCTCCCGAAGAGTGACGATGTTCTCGCGGCTGCGCTGATGCATTCAGCCGACAGGCGAAACATTCGGGCCTTTCAAGCATTGTATTTCGCGGCACTCACAGGGGCGCGGCTGATCCCGGCGACCGTCTTGGTGGAAGGTGCGGCCTTGATTGAAGACATCCGCATGCTGCTCGGTTCCGCACTGAAGGTTCAGGGAGACGTGGTTGCGGCACTCACCGAGTCCGTTCATCGCGGGCCGTTGTCCTCTGAGCGGGAATCGATGTGCCTAACACTTGCTTGGTTAACTTGCCATGAGCAGGGAATCGAGGCCCCTCAAGAACTGATCCTTGGGACGCGTCGAAAGATCCGAACAGCTCTTCGGGAGGGCAGCCTCGTGGCTCTTGTTCAATACGAAACCATCGCTGAATTTACGGACGATCCGGTGATCACGAACCTTACAGGATCGATCACGGGTAGCAGTGGAGGCATCAACGCAAGACTAACTAAATTGCGCCGCCAAGCCATCGAGCAGCCTTGGAATGTCGACGCAGTCATCGATCTACCGAGTCCTGATCGCGTGCACTCAGGCTCGACATTAGTTAGAGAAGCGCCACGCGTCGGACGCAATGATCCTTGCCCCTGCGGTAGTGGAAAGAAACACAAGAAGTGTTGTTTGTCAGAGTCTAAAGGTTTTGACGATTACTCTTCAGATGGCGTGAAGGTCTCCGAGCTCAAGATCGCGCCGGAACTCGGTCTGACGCCGTCAAAAGTGAGCCAGATGCGAAGTTATGAGGTGTGGAATCTGCGTCCAGACAAGATTCCCGACTCCATGCGCATCATGGTGGCCCGGCGCCTCATCTTGTTTGGAGACTTCGAACGCGCTCGAGAAATCTTGGAACAGCAAGCTCCAGAGAATTACGATATCCGACATCTCGAAAGTTTGTACTTTGATCTCTTTGAGGGGGACGAGGGGGACTATACCCATCTGCGTTGGTTCACGGAGTGGACTGCGGGGGCAATTGAATCATTTTTTGAAGCAGATGCTGCTCTCGCAGACCGAGAAACGCTTGTTTCCATGTTAGTAGCCAAAGCGGAGGAGGCCTTTGCCGCAACACTAGCTGACGATAAGATTGCGAGAGTCCACTACACGAGTGTGGCACTAGCAGCGTTCCACCTTTCCAAGCCATTGGGCATCCTCATTTCTCGCGGCGTTTTGAAAGACGCTGAGGCGATTCACCATGATTCCATCCTCGACGCCATCGAGAATGCTCGTGATGAACTCGGTCTTGCGGGAGAAGATCAAGCGATTCGGATCTCCCAAGCGATTGAGGATCATGAAGATGTTGCCTTCGAAACTTCCCACAAACTATCAAAAGAACAAGCAGAGGCAAAGAAGGAGGTTGAAGCGAGACGGCAACAAGCAGCGAAGCTGGAAGCACGCATTCTGGCTTTAGAGGAAGACCTAGAGAATTTGGATGACAAGACAACGGAGAGCGCCAGATCCAATACTCCCAAGGTTCCAATCGAAGATCCAGAACCGAAACCCTCACATTTAGATAACGAGATTCGAGAACGACTGGCAGAGATCAAACGGCTGAAGACCAACCTCAAAGCCGAGCACGAGCAGCGCCAACGCATAAAGCGCCAGTTGGAGAACGCTCAAGAAGAACTCTCCACCGCCCAACGGGCTGAACCTACCGAGGATGTGGCGGTTCAAGAAGACCCCGAAATGGACCATCTCGAACCCGTTTCCGAGCGTGCCCGCGCCCGGGTGTGCCTTCCGGAATTCTCTGCCAGTTTTTCCGAAGCCATTGAGAAAGTGCCGGATAGTCTCGCCGCCCAAGCGGTGAGCATGGCGGGGCGCCTCGCCGCTGGTGATAAACATGCTTGGAACGGATGCCGGCATCTCAAACAAACTCAAGGACTGATGCGGCAGCGCCTTGGTCGCAGTCACCGCCTCTTCTTTCGTTGTCATGAGAAAACGATAGAATTCATCGACTTGATCCATCGACAAGACTTCGAAACATGGTTACGAAAACACACGCAGGCCTAACCCAAGTTTCTTATGACCGGCGTCTCACCCTATAAAACAAGGGCTCGCTCCGCAAAGGCACTACAAAGTCGTCGTCCCCTTCAGTTCTGACTTCACTGCTAGTCAGGCACGTTTCCAATCGATCCCCAGGAGTTGGTAGACTCGGCTTTGCTCCGCGTCTGGTAGCCTC
>JBLHHN010000324.1:0-7463 GCA_047616785.1 Verrucomicrobiales bacterium | reverse complement strand
TACGAGGCGGGGTGGAATAGGGCACTCCGAGAACGGCACACAGCCAGCTCATCCTCACGAACTCACGCAGATATCAATTTTCTCACAATAAATAGGATCTGTCCCCATTTTACGTGCCCTGCTTCTCCGCGTTTGCCGCATCGATACTCACATAGACGCTATCAAGGCCAGCTTGCCATAATTCTTTAGCACGTTCCTCTAAACGGGAGCCATTGGTGAATAACACTGTCGCCGAGAAATCCTTATCGACCGATCGAATGATTTCTGGCAGATCCTCACGCAGCAGCGGTTCACCGCCGACGAAGTTCACGATGGACACTCCCAGCTCTTGAGCCTCTTGGATCATCTTCTTGGCCTGTTCCAACGTTAGAACATCACGTCCTTTCTCCTCCACACCTGAGAAGAAACTACAATACTCGCAATCGGCATCACACACATCATTCACGGCGAAGCTCATGAGATTGGGAAGGTTCCGATTCTGAATCGTGCGAAAGAGCGTCCGCGAAATGAAGTTGGCCGCAGGCTTTGAATAGAGAGCCGGCGTTGAGAGGGAGTAAACCGGTCTCCCACGGCGGAAATGGATCACTTGCTGTGGTTCACATAGATCCGATAAAGAATCTCGGTGAAGTCCTCAGCAAAGCGAAGGCTACGCGTTGCCTGGAACCATTTGAGCCGAATCTTTTGCAACATATCGCCCATCGTGGGACCAAGCATAGAGCCTACCACTATTCTCCGTCAAGGTGGCGTTCATACCGCTTCTCGTTGGCATCTCGAAGTGCTACTCTCACTCGGTGAATTTCAATCGATCCTTTCTTTCTCCTCGTTGGCGTCGGTCTTTTCAACAATGCCCCTATTTGGAGTTGTTAGGACTACGGTCGAGAGAGCACACGTTAGGCGATCACTTGCGAGCTGCACGCTATGGCAGACGGTTTCGATAAGAATCAGTTAGATCCTGTTCTGGCGATTCCAAGGTCAGGCGGCGATGTGTTCATGGAGAGAACGGCTTGAGCATTTCGAAATGATTGGAATCTGTGATGTGTCTCTATCACTTTGCTTGCTGAGAAATCCATTTGTCCAAGCCGTCCAAATTGGCGCGTAGGCTTTCCTCGGCGTCCGTGTCATCGCGGTGATCGAGGATCCCAATGGGACCATCGTAGCCTAACGATGCGACTATTCTAAGGAGGCGGTCATCATGTTTCCCTTGGCCGATGGGCAAGATTTTCGGATTCGGCTCGTCGTTCATGCCGTTGAGATTCAGGCAGTGAAGATAGGGTTTCATCAACTGCAGGCTCTCTTCGATCTGTGTGAGATGCTCGTGAGCATGGTGGAAGTTGTAGACGATGCCCACATGATCTGCTTGCTGGGTCTTGCGGAGATGTTGGCAGATGGCGACGAGATTCTCGGGGGCGCCTCCCCATCCGCCGTGATTGTAGAGACCTAGTTTGAAGCCGAGTTCGCGGGTTCGCGTCACCAGCGGGGCGAGTTCCTTGGCGGCGTTTTCGAGGCGGCTCGTCTGATCCTTCCCCTCGGGGCTGGGAGAGGTTTGCCAGATCTGGGGGGTGAGTTGGTACTTTTTGAAGAGGGCGAAGGCGTCCTCGTGGACTCCCCAGAAGGCGAAGAAAGTGATGCCGTGTTTGGCGTACTGCTGGATTTCCTCCTCGAAGGTCGGGACGTGCTCGGCTCGCCAGTCGTAGGCGCATTGGGTGAGATTCAGGCTCTTCAGCATCTGGGAGCGGGCCTCGGGCCCGCGTTTCGCGGTGTCGAAGGGGACGATGCACCAGGCGACAAGATTCTTACGGGCAAAGAGTTCTAGATCCTCCCCTTGTGTGGGAAATATCAAGAGAGGCAGAGCCAAGAGAGCGATCCAGAGGGGCTTCATGGGAGGAGAATGCGCTGAATTCACCGCTAGGCCAAGGCCGTTTATTGTGCCAAATTGTCCCGATCAATCGGTGAATAAATCGAGATGGTCCCCGTCTAGAGTGACGTTGAACCGGTTGCATCCTGACCTGTGGCCGCTACGGTAAGCCTACTTTGAATGAAATTCTTTCGTCTCTACTTCTTCCTCACCTTTGGCCTTCTGCTCGTCTGTGGTCAGGCTCAGGAAGGCCTTCCTGCTGTTGAATCTGACCCTTCGGCGTCGACCACTTTCTTAGAAGTCTTCCAATCTGCGGGAATGATGCTCTACCCGCTCGCGGCGCTGAGCATCGCCGCCGTGTTCCTTATCATCTTCTATCTTCTGACCATTCGCCAGGGCGCGGTGGTAAGTGACAAGTTCATGAACTCGGCCGATGCGCTGATTCGGAAGCAGGACTATCTGGGTCTCTTGGCTGTGTGCAACCGGCACAATGAGGCCATCGCCCGTATCACGGAGAAGACGCTGGATTTCGCGACCAAGAATCCGACCGCCACATTCGATGAAGTGCGTGAGGTGACCGAGTCAGAGGGCACTCGACAGGCGAGCTTGCTCAACCAGCGGATCACTTATCTCGCAGACATTGGAAGCATTGCGCCGATGGTGGGATTGTTGGGCACCGTGATTGGAATGATCAAGTCATTCGCTATTATTGGCACCATGTCTGTGATGGGAGATAGGCAGAATGAATTGGCCTCGGGCGTGTCAGAAGCGCTCTTGACCACGGCTGGTGGATTGATGATTGGCATCCCTGCGATGATCTTTTATTCCATCTTTCGTGGACGCGTGCAGCGATTGATCGCCGAGATGGAAGCGGCGGCCACGTATCTCTCCGCACTGCTTGCGTCGCAATATAAGCGGGCTCTTCCGGTGACTCAGCCTGGGATGGTTCCCGCTCAAGGGCCTGCGCCTCAGTATCAACAGGAATTGGAGCCTGACTATTTCTCCGAGTATTCCATGCGAGATCGCACCATCGATCCGCAAGTTCTTTAGTTAGGTAAGGAAGAACGTCACTCCCCATGAAATTTCGCGCGACCACAGAGAATGTTCCGCCAACGCTTCAGTTGGCGCCGATGATCGATGTGGTGTTCCTTCTTCTCATCTTCTTCCTCGTGACGTGGAGCCAATCACGCGAGAGTGAGCTTGATATCAGTGTGCCAGCAGCAGACGAAAGCAAAGATCCACAACGTCGCTTTGGAGAACAGATCATCAATTTGACGGCAGATGGTCGGGTCATTGTCAACTCCGCGGAAATGGGAGACAGCGATCTCTTGGGCGCTCTCAATGCGGTTGCTGAACTTCGGCCTGATCAATCGATCATTCTGCGAGGGGATAGCACGGTTGCTTACGAACACATCGTTCGCGTCTTGAATATCTGTCACAAAGCCAAGATTTACAACGTTGCCTTCGCGTCCGTGACGCAGCCTGCCAAGAACCCATGAAGCGATCATTCTTACGTCTCGCGTCAACTTTCGTTGCGCTAGTGCTCTTCCCAAGCACCATGTCTAGCCGTGCACAAGTGCCGTCCGTGGTCGAAGACGACATCACCTCGGAGAGCCCGCTGGAGCAGCCTAACGATCCAACGAATGGTGATTTGTTGCCCGAGGATGATGGGATGCCAGTGCCTTCTGTGGAAGGCGAGACTCCTCCAGCGACTGAAAGTTCTGACGGAGTCATCAAGTTTGATCCGTCCAAGGCAGTGGTCAAGCCTGCCAAGGTGAAGCCGAAGGAGCCCGTGAAGCCCAAAGCGGTGCCTCCTCCTCCCGTACACTCCGCCAATCCTGAAGCGGATCTCTTTGAACACGCGCAGCTCGTCGCGAAGTACGAACTCTGGCCGCAAGCCGAGAGGCAGTATCGGCTCTACGTGGAAACCTATCCCAACAGGCCGAATTCGCAGGCGGCTTACTATGGCCTTGCAGAGGCACGGCTGAAGTTAGGCAAGATGGCGGAATCGGAAGCGACTTACCGGGCACTTCTCTCGAAGTTCAAACGAGGCGAGCATGTGGGAGCTGCTGCTTATCGATTGGCCAACATGCATTACCGCCGTGAAGAGTATGACAAGGCGGTGGGCTATTTCGAAACGGCTAGCAATACGGCGACAAAGGACCTGGTGCGCAAGTCGGCATCCTTCTTTCGTGCTCGTTGTCTGCAGCAGTTGGGCAGCGTGCGGCGTAGCGAAGATCTCTATCGCAAGCTTGCCTCTTCACCTGAGGAACATCCTTACCGAGACGCCTCCTCGATCATTCTTGCACGCATGGATGTGGATCGTGGGCGGACTGAAGAGGCTTTCCAAACCTTCGTGAAGCTCTCCGAGCCTCCTTTGGCTCTTAACATTCGTGCTGAGGCGGTGACCAAAGCCGGGCTCATGGCGGCGAAGTTAGGCATGGTTGAGGAGGCGCAGAAGTATTACGAAGAGATTCTGGAAGTGGACACGGCAGATGCGCGGCCATGGCATCCCAAAGCTTTCTGGGGGCTCTTGCATTTGTTCTACGAGCAAGGCAAGTATCAGGAGCTGATTGATCAGTATCAGAGCCGACGCATCTCCTACAATGAGACGGCGGGGGACCAAGGCCAGGCTCCTGTCCTTCTCATGGTGGCCCACGCTTTCCGTCGATTGGAAAAGTATCGTCAAGCGGCGTCGCTCTATGATCAAGCGGTGCGACTGAATCCGGAGGGGAAAGAATCCGTGGAGGCAGGGTATCGTCACTTGTACTGTCTCTATAAGGATCAGAGTCCTTTCCTAGATGCCAAGACCGAGGAGTATTTGAAGAAGCAGCGTCGTGTGGGGAGCGCACATCAGTACTACCATCTCGCCATGCTTTTGAAGGCAGAGAGTCTCTTCGCTCGAAAGCAGAAGACGAAGAAGACATACGAAGAGGCTGCGAATGCCTATGCCGCGATCAATTTGGACATGATTCCAGAGAAGTATCATCCTCTCGTGACCTACAAGTTAGGCTGGGCCTATACGGAATCGGAGGCTTACGATAAAGGGGCCACGGCGTTCTTCACTTTCATCACCAAGTATTCGGAGCAGCATCCCGAGTTGGTTCCTAAAGTTCTCGCAAAGCGCGGGGAGGCATTCCGGAAGGTGAAAGACTATCGCAATGCGATCAAGGACTTCGACACACTCATCGAGAATGGAAGTGACGAGAATCTGGTTTACCTAGGCCTTCAGCAGAAGGCGCTGATGCAAGTGGAGCGTGAGGATCACAAGGGCACTATTGAATCTTTCGATGCATTGTTAGAGAGATTCCCTGATGGTGTGGGGAGTTCGGAGGCCTACTTCTTCATTGGTGCCGCTCACTACAAGCTCGGAGAATTTGAAGAAGCGATTGCGCCACTCATCAAAGCGCGAGAGATGGATGCGGACACCTACACGGTTCCAGCCACGCAGCGTATCATTGTTTCGAATTGGCGATTGAGTGATTCTGACAATGCGGCCAAAGAGGTCGACATTCTTTTAGCGAAGGATCCGAAGACGAATCTCATTCCACCGAAGCTCTGGTTATGGTTAGGAACTCGTTTCTTTCAAGAGGACAATTACGAGGCTTCCGCGCGCTACTTGAAGCAGGTGGCGACTCCGGACTCTCCTCAAGATACTTGGCCGCTTGCCTGGAGTTTCCTTGGCAGAGCTTACTTGTTGTCCGGCAAGTATGAGGAATCCATCGCGCCATTCGATCATTACTTGGCCACGGATCCGGCGCCTGATGAACGCGCCAAGGTTCTCCTAAACAAGGCGACGGCGTTGAGTAAGATCGGGAAGCTCAAGGAAGCGCAAACGACGGCTGAAGAAGTGCAACTCTTACAGAAGCAGGGACGGACTTATGGGCAGGCTTGGATCTTGTTAGGCGATATCGCCATGGCCCAGAAGGACTATGACAAGGCTTCGAAGCACTACGTCATTCCCAGCCGAATGTTCAAGGATCCTCTTGTCACACCAGTGGCCTTGGAGAAGGCCGCCCTGGCGTTCGAGCAGATGGACGAAGCCCAAAGAGGGGCGGATCTACGTAGGCAATTGCGTGAAGATTGGCCCAGCTATCAAAGCACGACCGCGACCAATTAGGGGTATTTGACCCGAGGGCTTATACCTGCGATAGTCAGGCGCTATGAAGACTTGGCTATTTCTTGCAGTCGCGATCGCCATCGGGGGGGGTGGTGGCTTTATCCTAGGGAAAACTCGCTCGAAGAGCAGTGTGAACCACTCGACGACCGTCGTGGAGGTACAAGGATGGAATCTTTCTGGAGGCGGCGATACCGGAAGCCTTCGGCGAACTGGCGGCAGTGCGTCGGGGTCGACAGGTGGAAGGAACATCAATGTCCTGAGACGTGAGCTGGAGACGATCAAACGGGATCCCAATCCTATCAAACGCTTCGCCGCTCTCACGGATTTGCTAGGCGATCTTTCTGAAGAGAATCTTGGTGCGGTGCTCCAGGCATTTGATGAGATCCCCATGCGCGGTGAGCATCGCGAAGAGTATCGGATGTTAGTCTATGCGTGGGCTTCATTCGATCCTGAGGGGGCGCTGAAATTTGTCGACGAGAATGCGAATAGCAGAAGCATCAACAAGAATGACCTGCTCAAGCCAGTGGTCGCTTCGTGGGCTACAAACGATCCTGAAAAGGCGTTGGAATGGATCAATGCGCTTCCTGAGAATGAACGCTCTGGCAATCTCATGTCTGGTTTGATGGAAGGGTGGGCGGTGAAAGATCCCTACAAAGCGGCGGAATATCTCCAAGAGAATGTCGAAGCAGGGAAGAGCCGCGAACGGCTCGCTGGTGAGATTGCGAGTCATCTCTTCAAGCAAAGCCCTGCGGATGCAGCGAAGTGGGCGGAAGCGCAGTCAGACTTAGGTTTTCGTTCGGAAGCTTTCGAGGAGCTGGCGGAGGATTGGGCGAGTGTGAATCCGAAAGAGTTGGCGGGTTGGTTAGAAAAACACGTTGATGAAGAGTACAGCGTCGAGGCATTTCAAGACTTGGCACGTGGCTGGGTCAGTCAGGATCCTGCTTCAGCGACCACGTTTTTCGAAGGGCTTCCCGATGGCGCTGCCAAAGAGACAGGTATTTATGAGTTGGCCGTGACTTGGGGCAAAGATGACCTTCCCGGTCTGGGAGAATGGCTGAATGGCCTTCCGGATTCCAATGTGACTGATCTGGGCGTGAAAGCGTACGTGAACCGCCTAGCTCAAGATTCTCCTGCAGCTGCGATCGAATCAGCCCTCTCCATCAATGGAGATGAGATTCGCAACGAAGCCGTTCAGAATGTGGGTCAGCAGTGGTTTCGACAAGATCCAGAAGCGGCCACCGCTTGGGCCAGTGCCAATGGCGTTCCCGTGGAGTCCTTCCAGCCGACCAATCGTCAGATCATTCCGCAGGAGCATTTTCAAGAAGTGAGTGAGGCCTTGAAGCGCGGCATCATTTCGCCAGAGCAGTTAGACGAAATGATGAACGTCCAAGCTCGTGCGATCGAGGTCTTTCAAACGGGTGGTGGCGACGTGGAGATCAACGTCAATGACGCCAACATCGAAGCGATCGACGGCCAGGTGATCTCCGT
>JBLHHN010000323.1:0-7470 GCA_047616785.1 Verrucomicrobiales bacterium | reverse complement strand
TGAGGACTCTGAAATTTATCCGCTGGTTACGCAACTTTGTCTACCGCAAGGCTTCCTGGAGCCAAGCCACCGCGAGATTGGGCAAAGCCTACGCCCAAACATGAGAAAAGTTTTCTACACCGTTGATGCAGATGGTAGCAGATGGGGTGCTAGAGCAGGGTGTCGCCGGCGCCCCCAAGTGGGTGGATTCCCTGACGGATCTTGATCTGAAAAGTGGTGCCATGGATCGCATCGCCAGTTCCTTTGCTCGGGAAGACCTGAGCGCAGCCTTCACTTGGGTAGATGAATGTGTTAGTGGGGGTTATGCGAAGTCTGCGTTTACGGAAGTTGCCAGACGTTTGGGTACAGATCCGAAAGCGGTCATGCCACAATCGATCTTCAAAGACTCGGCAGTGGAAGGCTTTGCCAAAGAACTGTCCCGCGAAGATCCTCGATCCGCAGCGGTTTGGGCCTCGACTATTGGAAGCGAAGAGCTGCGCACCAGCACCCTAACGGATGTCGCTCGGAACTGGCTGCGCAGAGATCGCGCTGCCTCGGAAGCCTGGCTGCCTACCCGCGGACTCTCGGCTGAAGCCCAACAACAAGCGGTCGAGGGCGGCGGACGCGGCAACTTTGGCGGGCGTGGGCGGAACGTGAGTTTTTGATCATCTTTTCTCCTAGTCTGAAGGATGATGGGGATGATTGCACTGGGATTCTGTTAAGGGGTTTTCAGGGTCCCAGTGCCTTTATCTGTGATAGACCGCGTATTTCTAGAGGCTGACTCAGAGCATGAGTCAACAAGAAAGCCTTGTATGCGTGTTGATTATTACAGTGCAAGGATCTTGTCCAGGCCATCGACGCAGGACTGTGACCAGCTTTCGAGTCGGTCTCGGCACTCTAGCAGTTCCTCAAGGGAGAGGAACTCTAGTTCAGCGATCTCGCTTTCGTTGGCAACTACGTTGTCTGAATGCAGGTTGATGAGATGCACCACACCGAGGTGCACTCGGCCCACTTCATTGTCGTCGTGGTTGAGCAAGGCCACGATCTTTTGATCGAATCCGTCGGTGATCTTCAGCTCTTCATGAACTTCGCGTTCGACACCGCGCAGGTAAGTCTCTTCGCCGAGTGGTTCCGGTGAATGGTCGGTTGTATTGATGTGACCGCCGATGCCGATGGAGCCTTTGGAGGCCAAGCGTTGTTCGCCAGACTTCTTGCCACGCACGTAGTGAAGGAATTTTCCACCATGATGGAAGATGGCGTATGGAATGATCTGCTTGTGTGAGGGGTCATCTTCAGCGGTGTCGCGTGACATGAAGAAGTTGTTCTCCGGCCGGAGAAATGTCGGCAGGTAGCGGTCCACCTCAAACTGTAGCCCTTGAAAACTGCCAAGCTCATCGAGCAAGGGGCGGGGGATCACTAAGACTTGTTCATCACCGTATCGACTCATGGGGAGGTCATAAAACGGCCTCGACGTGGTGGCCAGATCAAATCGAATATTTCGCGAATCTAGGTACGAGATCGTTTTCGATCCAGTTCTCCAAGACCTGGTAGAAGGCTTCGCTGCACTGATCTCGAAAGGGCTCATGCAGCAGCCCAGGCAGAAGTTGGTAGCTCTTGGCTCGGTTGGGCAGACGATCGAAGAGTGCCTTGGAGAATCTCGCGGTGCAGACCACATCCGCCTCGCCATGGGTCATGAGGAGAAGCAGGTCCGGATCGATACTCGAGACTCGGTCCTGAAGTGCGCGCGCGCCATCCACGAGCACCGACCCCAGACGCACGGAGAGCAGGTGATGCATCAGCGGGTCCGCGCGTTTCGCGGGGCCTTGTCGGCATTGGGTGGCGCGGACACCGCTTTGAATCTGGAATCGTGGGCACAGACTATGGAGAATGCGCGCGAGACGTCGCTTCAACCAAGACGTATTGGCCTCAGGATCGATGATTGGAGAATTGATCCACGCGAAGTCCGCGATGTCAGGGTAACGGGCTAAGTGATAGAGCGCGAGGAAGCCTCCCATGGAGTGCCCTAACAAACCGACCTGCTTATTGGGTCCTAGAGTGTTCCGCAGCATGTACAGTTGCTCTTTGACCAGCGTGGTGATCATCTCCATGGACTCGATGTGGCCACGGCGGCCTTCCGTTTTCCCATGTCCAGGCCAATCGAACGTTTGGCATTGGATGCCGTGTTGGGCAAAGAGTTCCAAGTGCTTCTCATGTCTTTCGCAGTGCTCGCCCAAGCCATGGAGAAGGAGCGCACCGGCCAATGGCTCTTCAGAAGTCTCGAAAGTGCGCTGGTAGATGCGTGTTCCGATCGTGCTCGTGTAAATGTTGCCGGAGGTCATGTGAGGTTAGCCTAACGAGGAGCCTACTCTTTGACAACTGGTCTCGAGAAATGGCGTGATCACCGTCCTCGACTCTGATAGATGTTGAAAGATGAAACAGCAGCTTTCCACTTCCACGCGTCGTCAATTTCTCGGTACCGCCGCGGGGGCGTCTCTTCTCGGGTTCCCCGCCATTGTTCGCAGCCAATCGCCGAACGGCAAACTGAACATCGCCGTGATCGGGACCGGTGGCCGTGGGGGAGGGAACATGAATGCAGTGGCTGCTTCTGAGAACATCGTGGCGCTCTGTGATGTGAATCGGCAGAACCTGGAAAAGGCGGCGGCGAGATTTCCCAAGGCACGGACCTATCGCGATTTCCGAAAGCTCTACGAAAATATCTCTGACATTGATGCCGTGGTTGTAAGCACGACCGAGCACACCCACGCATTCGCCACGCTGCCAGCGCTACAGGCGGGCAAACACGTTTATTGTGAGAAGCCTCTTACACGTGATGTCCACGAAGCTCGCATCATCACCGAAGCGGCAGCCAAGGCGCGCGTGGCCACGCAGATGGGCACACAGATTCATGCTGGTGACAATTACCGGCGCGTCGTGGAGTTGATCCAAAGCAATGCTATCGGGTCTGTCCGCGAGGTGCATGTGTGGGTGTCTCGTGCTTGGGGCTGGCAATCCCAGGAGGAAGTGGAGAAACACGGTGACATCGTGAACATCCGTGAACGCCCAAGCGAAAGCATGACCCCGCCAGATATTCTCGACTGGGATCTTTGGTTAGGCCCAGCACCTGCTCGGCCCTATCATGATGTTTATTTCCCCGGACCGAAGTGGTATCGTTGGTGGGACTTTGGAAATGGGACGATGTCAGACTTGGGGAGCCATTGGAATGACTTGCCCTTCTGGGCATTGAATCTCGATGCTCCCTTGACCATCGAGGCAGGCGGTCCCCCGGCACATCCGGAGCTGGCTCCTGCGTCCATGTGGGCGAAGTACACCTATGGGCAGCGAGGCGCGCGAGCTCCCTTGGCGGTTACATGGTACCAAGGCACGGAGAAGCCGGCCCTTTGGAAGTCTGGCGAGATTCCTCAGTGGGGAAGTGGCGTGCTCTTTGTCGGGGATAAGGGCAATCTGTTGTCCGACTACGGCAAGCATGTGCTTCTGCCAGAAGATTCGTTTGTTGATTTCAAACGGCCGGAACAGAGCATTCCGAAATCGATGGGGCATCATGAGGAATGGCTGCACGCGTGCAAGACCGGGGCACCGACCACATGCGACTTTGCGTACGCAGGGCCACTCACTGAGGCGAATCACTTGGGAAACGTGGCCTATCGCGCAGGTCAGACTTTGGAATGGGACGCCAAGAACATGCGGATTCCCAACGCGCCCGATGCTGAAAGATTCTTGCGGCGTGACTATCGAGATGGCTGGAGTCTTTCGTAGATGAACTTACTTCCAAGCTTTGGAGAACAGACGCTCAGCGTTTGTTCGATAGAGCTTCTCAACCGCGCCTTTCGGCAATGATAGGCCTTTGACTGGTGCGTCGAGTTCAGGGACGGTTTGCGAGTCTGCGGTGTTGAAATAGCGCCAGTGTGAGAGCCAGGCCTTGCGGGTGCTGGCGTAGCCATCGCCGCTTGGCGCAGCTGGGCTGGTGGAGTGATCGGTGCCGTAGACGAGGCGGTCCTGATATTTGATCATGAAGGCGCGCACTTTCTCGAGGTTGCCGTTGGACTGATACTGCAGCTGGCCCATGCGGGCTGCCGTGTCTGCCATGGCGTTGGGAAAGCGATCGAGAAACTGGCCTAACCGATCCACGCTCCACTCGAGACTTGCCAAATGCGCGCCGATGAAGCGGAGCTTCGGATACTTGGCGAGCATGCGATCACGGGCGGCGATCTGATCTTCATAGGAAGGCAGTTCAGGATTATTATGCATGTGATAGCGTGGGTTATTCTCGAAGTAATTGCGATCATTCTTCACCGTCATCTCGCTCAAGGGCAGCCAACAGTTCTTCGGTTCGCCCAGATGCCCCACGACGGCGATGTCTTTCTCTATCAGATGACGAAAGATGGGTTCGAACTTGGGATCATCGATCATGATCAATGATCCCTTCTTGTCGCGATGGACCATGCCGATGTTCTTCCACACTTTGATTGCTACCGCGCCTTTGTCGAAGGTCTCATCGAGATGGGTCAGGGTCTTGGCCACCCAGTCCGGCTCGTCCCAGCCTTCCATGCTGAAAGCCGACGCCACGGCGACTCGATCTGGAAGCCCTTGGCGGAGAATGAACGCGGTC
Organism: Verrucomicrobiales bacterium; assembly: GCA_047616785.1. GTDB lineage: Bacteria > Verrucomicrobiota > Verrucomicrobiia > Verrucomicrobiales > DEV007 > JAACDM01. Next base: position 2,864 of record JBLHHN010000323.1, on the reverse strand, counting down.
TTGTGCTTCTGACGCAGCATGAGCGGGTCCTGCGAATCCACCACAATGTTAAGAAAGCGAAAGCGATCCTCCTGGGCCTTCTCCAGAAGTCCTAAGTCGGTGGCTCCCATGTGGAAATGGAGGTCGATCTTTTCGATCTTCGCAAAGTCCTCCATGGAGAAACTCTTGTCGTGTTGCTGCCCTATGGCGAAAGGAGCGAGAAGAAAGGTGGCGAGAGAAATGGCACGGAAGTTCATGGGCAACCAAGATGCCAACACCTGGGCCTCATCTTGTCAATCACTCCGCTGACGTCATTTCCCTGAAAGGTAAGACTGAAAATTTTCGGAGCCTTCCGGCTATGCCGCCTTGATCTGGACTTGTGTTAGAGTCTGCACTTGAGCGGGGACATCGCCACTGCGCATGAGCGCCTCGCCTACGAGGATCGCATTGGCACCGGCATCGAAGACGCGCTGCGAATCTTTCTGGGTCTTGATCCCACTTTCACTGACAAAGATCAAGCCGTCTGGAATTTCCTCGCTGAGATCTACTGAGGTTTGCAGATCGACTTGGAAGGTTTTCAGATTGCGATTGTTCACCCCAATGATCCTTGCTTCCGTGTCCAGAGCTCTATCCAATTCTTCAGCGTCATGGACTTCCACCAACACGTCTAATTGGCATGCGTGAGCAATGCCTAGCAGAGAAACAAGTTCCTTTTGTGTCAGACAAGCGACGATCAGAAGGATGGCGTCCGCGCCGGCAACCACGGCTTCGTAAATCTGGGCCGGATGAATGATGAAATCTTTTCTCAGGACCGGGATGCTGACCGCTTTGCTGATGAGTGAGAGATAGGACAGGCTGCCTTGAAAGAATTTCTCATCTGTGAGGACCGAGATGGCACTCGCTCCGGCTTCATCATAGATCTGCGCTTGCACGAGCGGATTGAAATCTTCGGCGATGATGCCTGCGGTGGGAGAGGCTTTCTTCACCTCCGCGATGAGCGCGAGTTGGTCGGGGCCGACATTGAGCGCTCTCTCAAACGAACGAAAGTCATCCCTCAACAGCGCTGCGGCGCGGAGCTTTTCTTCCAACGGGATGATCTTTTTAATCTCTTCCCGCTTGTGCGCAACGATCTCGTTCAAGCGGTTAGAAGCCGATGGGGTACTCATCTCAGCTTGGAAGTATCGATGAGCACATCGCCAGCTGCAGGCGATGGCGCCCCTGCTTTGGCCGTCGCTTTGATGATCTCTACGATGGCATCTTGGGGATGCAGCCCAGAGATTTTCACATTCGCCAACAGTTCGAAACCATTCTTGTTGCGCACAGCGAACTCTTGATCGGCGCGGATGCCATCCAGCTCTCCCTTATTGATCGTGTAAAACTGCCAGTCAGAATCGAAAGTAACAATCTCAGCAACCACGGGAAGTTGTGAAATGGCTTGCTCGGTCGGCGTGAGTCCATCGACGATAGGGGATGGCGGCATTTGCTTTGGGATGGTCGCAGGAGGCGGTGGCGAGATCGAAGGGGGGCCTGATGTTGGGGGAGCGCCGAAGGCACCCAGAGCTGCGCCACCGCGGAGATCATTGAATCGCTGTTTCAATACGTTCGCTTGGGCCATCTGCTGTTGAAGCGCTACGGTCGCTTGATCCGCTTCGGAGTCTCTCATGCCCAGGCGTGCCTCGATTTCAGACAAACGTTCGACCACAGGCGATTCGGCTTCTACAGCCGATGCTTTCTGAATCTCGACGAGATCATTCCGCAGCTGTTGCACCTCCGTTTGGCTTTGGTAGCTGAAGATGGTCATGGCTCCAAGGAGTACGACCATGGCGACCTGGAGGATGACCAAGATCGTAAGAATGCTCTGATAACGTTTCATGGAAAAGGAGTGACCCATAACAACCGGCCTATGGCAAGTCCAATGGAAATAAAACGCTATATTTGCAGCTGTTTGTCCAATGGTTCGAAATGGGGCCGTGGCTATGATGGTTGGGCCGATGGATTAAACTGTTGCTTCTTGGCGGCCTTGGCCAGGAACCGCACGTTTCTTGAGGGCTTCAAATTCCTCATCCATTGTAGGAAGCAATCGCTTCTTATCGAAGAGCTTGATGGCTTTGCTAGCATCGTCATTCCGCTTCAGCTTCAGAAGCGCCTTGATCCGTCCCGATTGAAAGACGGAATAACGTTTGGGATCCATTTCCGCAAACTTCACCGCTTCCTCCCAGAGTGCGAGTGCCTCGGGAAACTTCCCTGCCTCTGACAGAATCTCCGCAGCCTCATGCCATGCCCAACCTTGCCGCGGGGCCTCTTTGGCAAACTTTGGGCCATGGATGATCAAGGCCTCCGCGGTCATCCATGAATGGCGCGTCACATAGGCGAGCCATTTCTCATGAAGTTTTTCAACATGTGTCAGGCTTGCCATGAAAAGTCGATTGCTCGAGATTTGAATCGCTAGCGCAGACCGGGCCTTCTTCATCCAGCGCCGCGCGTTTCATCGCTTCATCCACACGGCCCAACACCGTGCGCATGAAGGTGTTGGCTGAAGATTCTTCATCGTCCTTCGCGGGCTTGGCCCGACGGATACGCGCTGGGATGATGAGAGAATCCTGTTCATCGGCTAACAAACGCATGGCCCATCCAAGCGGCATCCAATGATCGGCATCAAGATCTGTCAGCGTCGGTAAGAGTGTCAGGTTTTCACGAAACACCTCCGCCTCCCATGAACGCCAATCCTCGAAGAAGGCGTCGTCAAGATACGCCAACACCAGGCTCTTCAGCTCTGCATCGGAATGCCTAACCCAAGTTTCTTATGACCGGCGTCTCGCCCTATAAAACAAGGGCTCGCTCCGCAAAGGCACTACAAAGTCGTCGCCCCCTTCAGTTCTGACTTC
>JBLHHN010000322.1:0-7495 GCA_047616785.1 Verrucomicrobiales bacterium | reverse complement strand
GTATGAGATGGTCAACAGCTACGACAAGCTGATGCAGCTCGTGAAGTGATAGCTTGTGCTGGGAGAATGGCCAGCTGGCTGCCTTCGGTTACAGCCACTTCGAACGTCAACGTTTGGTCAGATAGCGTTTGAAGTGTGGCACGGCGGGAGTCGACCGTCCAGAGCGAAGCGAACCCACGGCGCTATCCGCCGTTGCCACCACTGTCTTGTTCGGTGGTTGTCTTTCTAATGGACTCACGAAGCAAATAGAAAGGGAGCCACACTAGGCTCCAGTTGGACAAGTCTAGGAGAGGAATGACGAACATCCACTCGGCGTTCGGATGTGAGAAAATCAGGTAAGAACCCACCGTGGCGATTACGGAGATCAGAGGAACCATGGAACTATGCCGGTCAATACCGCGCTTCTTATTCCTAGTGCTGACGATCACGCAGATCCAATTCATCACGACGACGTATGCGGCCAGAAGCAGCAAGACTATCGAAAGGGTGGTTAGGGCCGTCGTCATTCAATTTCTTTCACCGAACATCGGGCCTAGCCAGAAAAACCGGACAGTGCCTCGAAGCGGCTGTCTCCGTGATCTTCGTAACTCGTTGATATACCGGGGACAGGAATCGAACCTGCACGGGCTGAGCCCACTTGATCCTAAATCAAGCGCGTCTACCAATTTCGCCACCCCGGCTTTAAGATGACAACGGCCATTTAAACCCACTTGTCGTCAGACTCAACTAGGAATTTGCATTCTGGAATGCCGCTATTTGAGCGCAGGTGATCGTCTAGGAGACCGCATCTGCGGCATCGGGAGCCTTCTTGATGTTGATCCAGGCATGCACATGGGGATCGCCTCGGAAGAAACACACCATGGATGGGCCCTCGATCTGCCAGGTGTCCCAGATGCCGTCTTCGCCTACATCATCGTTCTTGTAGAAGGCCATGTGCAAGTTCTTGAACCCGCTCTGTTGGATCAGCTTCATGGCTTCGGAAACATCGGCTTGGCGGTAGGGTGCGAGAATGTCTGCCAGGACTTTCTTCACCTCGCCGCGTTGGTCGCGGCTGAGCTCGCTCATGCGAATCCCAGGAAGACCGAAGGCTTTGCCGGTGAGTTTCACGGTGTTGTAGCCGCGCTCTTTGCGAGCGTCTCCTAACAAAGCGACTTCACGCTGTTTGCCGTCGAGCATCTCGAATGCTTGGTTCGCACGTTTGGCTTGGTACCAATACGCATTCCCAGGATGATCGGGTTTCTCCTCGTCACTCTCTGCGGCGTGCCCATAGAAGATGGGACCGCCGAAAGCGGCGCCTTCCACAGAATCCCCATCACACCGCCGCGTGCAATGGCGTCCTGTGAGGACAAACTCAAACTTGCCTGAGTCTGGCTCGCCGAACAGTCCGATGGAGCAATCTCCAAAGCCAGCCTCACCACTATCATGCACGACCTGTTTGTAGACGGTCTCTGCATACTCTGGACTGTGCAGTCCCATGAAGATGTCTTTCACCATGGCCCGCTGATCGGGCGTGTAGAATTCTGAGCCGAGGCGCGGCTTGGTGATGTGCCAGTTGTTGTCTACCTTCAACCGCAAATCGTGATCGAAAGGGTGCGCGATAGCTTTGCGTTGTTCTTCGGTCAGGGTGTTGAACAACGTCTTGACCAAGGTCTCCGCTTTAGGGGACTTCTTTGCAGCTTCTGCATGGGCGACTAACGGAAGTGCACCACTCAGAGCAGTGGCGCCCAGGGCACCTCCGGTCGTCGTTCTTAGAAACTGCCGTCTGTCCATGTGGCAGCATTTCGCACCTTGATCAGGCTGATTCGGATCCTTCATGGGCCATTTCTATCAGTTCAGAGAAGAATAGACCAGTACGTTCGGTTCATCAATCTGGCCGTTCGATGGTGAAGACGTCGCGGGTGCGGGTGTAGCCATCAGGGCCGTGCATGCGGCCGATCGGGCGGTAGGCTTCGAGATTCACGTGGAGGGTTTGGGGATCGAGGATGCCTTCTTGAACATGAACGCGTTTGACGACACCGATGACGAGGCGGTTTCGACCAATCTCAAGCGTGCTCCATTCGGTGCACTCGAGACTGACCGGGGCTTCGGCGATGCGGGGGGTGTTTATGCTAGTGCTAGGCGCTGTGGTGAGGTTGACGTGGTCTAACTCATTCTCGCCGTGCGGTCGGGAAGCCGCGCAGGCGACCATCGCATCGGCAAGTGTTTCGTTCGCCAGATTGACGACGAACTGGCCGTTGCGGCGAAGGTTACGAGCGGTGTCTTTGGGGATGCCGGGAGCGCGATTTCCTGGCGCGAAAGCGACGATGGGAGGATCGGCTCCGAAGACGTTGAAGAAACTGAAAGGGGCGGCATTGACGCGGCCTTCTTCATCGATGGTGGTGACCCAGGCGATGGGGCGGGGCGTGACGAGACCAGCGAGGAGCTTGTATGCTTGGGGGAGATCTTTGCCTTCGAAATCGAATTCCATGGGCTGAATCTGGAGGAGAGAGGGGGAGAGGACAATGGCTTTTCGCTTGCCGTGATGCAGTGGCCTACGTAACCAAGAGCATGAAGACATGTCTTGCTATACTCTTGTCGGGAATGCTTGTTCAACACAGTCAGGGCGCAGATTTGCCTGACGTTTATCCTGAAGTTCCTTGGGTTTCCATGGTGAAGGATGGGAGTTTGGATGGCTGGAAGCAGATGGGTGGCTTGGCAAGGTATGATTTGAAGAAGGATGGGACGATTGTCGGTCAAGCCCGACAGAACACCCCAAACAGTTTCCTTACGACGGAGAAGTATGTAGGCGACTTTGTGCTAGAGTATGAATTCAAGGTTGATCCGCGCCTCAATTCGGGAGTGCAGATTCGGAGCAATTCCATTCCTGATTACAAGAATGGGCAGGTGCACGGCTATCAAGTGGAGATCGATCCTGACATGGAACGCGCGCGTTTGTGGACGGCGGGGATCTATGATGAAGGGCGTCGCGGGTGGCTGAATGATCTCAAGGAGAATGATGCGGCGCGCGCGGCCTTCAAGCCGAACGTCTGGAATCACATCCGCGTGGTCACGGAAGGGCCTCGCATTCGCACCTGGATCAATGGCGTGCCCGCGGCGGACTTGGTCGATTCCATGACGATGTCAGGGTTCATTGGATTGCAGGTGCATGGTATTGGCAAGAATCCAGAACGGGAGGGTGCTGAGGTGGCTTGGCGCAAACTGCGGATCAAAGACTTGGGGATTCGTGAATGGCAGCCTCTTTTCAATGGAAAAGATTTCTCGGGCTGGAAGACCTTGCCGGGCGGTGAATGGAAGATGGAAGATGGCGTCATCCGCGGCCTGAGCCCTGCAAGCGAGAAGCGGCATGGGATTCTGTTAAGCGAAAAGACATTCAAGGATTTCACGGTACGTGCGAAATTCAAAGTAGAGAAGGGCGACAGTGGCTTCTACTGGCATGCCCAACCGGTGGCTTCTGGGGTGAGTGTGAGTGGATTCCAAGTGGAAGTGGATTCGAGCTTCGAAACGGGTGGCCTCTACGAAACGGGCGGCCGGGCCTGGGTGGTGCTGCCGGATCCTGCGCATATCGAGAAACAGGCAAAGTACCGCCCGGGTGAGTGGACGGACCTCTCGATGGTGGTGCAAGGCTCCAATGCATGGGTGTTTATCAATGGTAGTGAATCCGCTCGCCTTACCAATGATACGAAAGGCAATGATGAAGGACATTTCGGGCTGCAGCTTCACGGTGGCATGGACATGGATGTGTCCTTCAAAGATTTGGAGATCCTGGAGTCGGAGTGAGCGATGACACGCCCAGCTGCTGTCAACCAGTAGAAGAAAAGCCGCCACCTAAGCCGAGAAAACCGCCCACGACCTGGAGCGATTATCGGCCTTTGATTGTCCTGGTCACGTTCACGCTGCTGGCAGCTCTATCAAAGCAACTGCACTACGGTGCAGGCTGGGATGGCGTGGCCTGGATGCACGATTTCATGGGCTTCTTTCTCGTCGTGTTCTCCATGTTCAAGGTCTGCGATGTGTCTGGCTTTGCCGATGGTTTTCAGAAATACGATCTGCTCGCGAGCCGGTGTCGCCCCTATGCCCTGGCCTACCCATTTCTTGAACTTGCGTTAGGGCTCGGCTACCTGGGACACTGGCAGCCGACCTTCATCTACCTGGCGACGATCGTCTTGCTGGGATTCGGGGCCCTGGGCGTCCTAAGGGCGCTGAAGCGAGGCTTGGATCTCCAATGCGCCTGCATGGGGACGGCTTTGAAAGTGCCTTTGACCACGGTCGCCCTGACTGAAGATCTCGTCATGGTGGGCATGGCCGTGGCGATGTTGTCTGTGAGTTGAGTCATCATGTTTCTTGCTCGATTCCTTCGCTCTCTTCGATTCCGGCAGCTCTGGGCTGAGTTGGGAGTGTCTTGCTTCTTTGGTTCAAACCATCTGGCTCAGCTTAAGATTGGTGGACAGAGATCATGCTGAACTTTCCTGAAGCCGAGCGCAAGGTTCATGAGCATGAGTTGTCCTTGATCTATCACGATGACCGCTGTCGTTCTCAGGCAATGTTAGATCAGTCTCGCGCAGTGTTAAGTATTAGTGGTAATGTGGGGCTTTTCTCGATGATTGCGAGGCATCACTTTCCGCAGGTAATCATCCACTGTTATGAGCCCAATCCAGCTCTTGTGTGATTCGTTAGAATCTCACCTTGGTGCCTTGGGTGTGACCATCCATGCGGCGGCGGTCGGTGCTCGATTTGGTTCTATCAGGTTGTCCGCCGGTGAGAATTATTTTCACAGTGTGGCGAAATCCGTTGAAGGCGCTGAGACGACCGCGCATGCGATCCCCATGGTGGCTTTTCGGGAAACGATGGATCGCTTGGGCAGCGTGGTGGATTTCTTAAAGCTCGATCGCGAAGGAAGTGAGTGGAAGACTCTGGAGCGCTGCAGGGAGCGCTGCAGGGAGTGAGCCAGTTAGTGTTGGAATTCCACTTGTGGGCACGGGCAGGAAGTGCCCCGGATGAGTTCCTGGTCTTGGTGAAAGCTCAAGGATTCACGATCGTTGAAGTTGAGTTGAAGTCGGGAAACAATTTCGGATTGCTCCACGCCGTGCGATCTCATTGATCAGTGAGTCTCACCCTCGGCAGCGCCATGCCATGCATAGGCTCTCCCGTCATGAATTGATTCGCCGTTAGCCCGATCGCACTCGTTTAGGTCGCTGGGATACGTGATCCCAAAGTGACTGTCGCTGTTCCCGTAACCATGGCGCCTGCGAGCAAAGTGCACTAGTTCTAGCAGGGAGCGCCAGTTCGGAATTGCATCGATTGCTGCTTTGCCTGCAGCAGAGCAGAGAACGACTCCATCGAGAATTTGAACGTCTCGGTTTCACTTGCTACGCTTTGACAAGTTTTTGACAACCGTTTGACGGGGTCATGACACAAGGTCCGCCACGGTGTGCCTGGTTTGGACACTGTTATGAATCGTCTCATCATCATTCCTCTCGTCCTCGGGCTCGCCGCCCTGGGAGTCGCCTTTTCCAAGCCAGATCCGGTGAAGGAGGTTTCCAATTACACCCTTCACGAATGGGGAATCTTTACTTCCGTCTTCGGAGCCGACGGTCGCATGCTCGCCGGTCTTGAACGTGAGGAAGAAGCGCTTCCTCCCTTTGTATATGCCCATGCCGGCATGCGTTCCAAACCAGGGCTCAAGGCTATGACGCGTCCCGTCCACAATGTCACCGTGAAGATGGAAACGCCTGTCATCTATTTCTATAGTGATGAAGGATTTAAGGCTCACGTTGATGTCGGGTTCCACGGAGGATCGATCAGTCAATGGTACCCAAACCGCTCTAGTGGTGAAGTGCCACCGACATTTAAGGGCGACAACTTTCAATCCACGGCGATTGATTTCGCCAAAGGCTACGAAGGTTCGATTGCTTGGGATGTTGAGGTGTTAGAGCGATCCTCTGAGAATGATAGAAAACCCTTCGTCGGCACCGAATCAACAAGCTGGCTCTATCCTCGTATGACGGATGCCAACGTCGTGAAGAACGCCGAAGGCGCGCATGAGAAATACCTTTTCTATCGAGGTCTCGGAAATCTCTAACAACCCATTCATCACTGTCTTTGTCAGTAATGGCTCTGTCAGGATTGAGGGCGCCGGAGATGATCCGATCCCATACGCGTTGCTTTTCGATTCGACGAATGAGGGCGTTCTGATGAAAGAGATTGCCGCCATTCCAGTAAACGGAGCCCAAGAAGTGACATTTAGTGAACAGGACCGCATACCCCAGGCAATGGCCTCCCATCCTGGCTTGTTAGGCGTCCCGGAGTTCGGCGGGCCCAAGCCAAGTTGGCAACCGAAAGTCTATCAGACCATGGTCCAAGCTCTCGTCGACCAAGGTTTGTATCAGCGTGAGGCCGACTCCATGGTTCGCACGTGGTGGCGCAGCTACTTCGAACATCGCGGTTGCCGAATCTTCTGGATCGTGCCCGATGCTTTCGTGGAGAAAGTGCTCCCACTCGATGTGACACCTGCCCACTCACTCCAAGCGCGTGCTCGTGGGACGCAGTGAACTTCTCAAGCCCGCCTTCGAGAGAGAGCTCCTGAGCAAGGGCGAGAACCTGGCAGAGGAATACGGCACGGATCGATTCTTTGGCCCCTATCAAGAACGCGTGCGTCAGTTGACCCAGGTCTCTATGAGCGCGAAGGTGCCACGTTGAACGCTTTCGTCGCCGAAAGCTCTCGCCCTGGCTCTTGCTGGTCATCCCCACCGTGGTGATGGGCAGCGCGGCGGTCGTGCTCTTGCACCAGGAACAGGAACAGGAACAGGAACAGGAACAGGAACAGGAACAGGAACAGGAACAGGAACAGGAACGCCTCCGACTTGCCAGTCTCGAGTCTGTGAAGGCGCGGGCCTACAACATCGTGGAGAACCTTGATCTCGCGGTAGCAGATGTGAAAGTCAGTCTGATGGAGAGCTTGGAGCGTCTTCCTAACGAAGGGCTTCCTGATGCTTTGTGGGAATGGCAGAATTCAAGTTCTCTGGTTTGTGCCGCTTTCGCTTGTTCAACCACGGGAAGCGTGAGAACGCCGTCGCAAGAAGGGACGTCTTCCTACGTGAAGCAAGAAGAAGGCTTTGCCTGGGAGGTGAAGCCACCGCCCATGGCTCCGGAATTGTGGCCTGGGTCTCTCCTTTTGAAGGTGCCAAGGGAGCACGACAGAACCTCAAGGAGAAGGCCGCTTGGGGCGAAACAGAACCGGCCTCACAGAAAGCCTGGGTGTATGATGCAGCCGGTCAAACCTTCCGTTTAGCCGGCTGGTTACGCCCCAATCCGCGGGCGGACGTCCGCGCAATCGAGGTCTCCGTGGATTCTTTGTTAGAAGATCTTCGTCGGGGGTTTCCCGACCGACTAGAAACCTCCAAAGCCTATGCTCTGGTGGACCCAGCCGGTAAGATCGTGCACCGGCACGCCGAGGTCGTTCCTGAAAATCGGTAGGTCGTTTGTCTTGAAGATTGGG
>JBLHHN010000321.1:0-7524 GCA_047616785.1 Verrucomicrobiales bacterium | reverse complement strand
GAAACCGCAAGGCCGATTTTTTCGAGCCTGAAACTGCCTACTGGCCCCTGTCACCCTCCAGAGGTAGGCGAAACCATCCAGCCAACCTGACGGAGGGCCGTATTTCATCAGCATGGGTCTGTAAACTGGAGGCAATTAGAAATGCGATGAGGACGTGAACTTTCATGGATGCATCTTAGAAGTGAAACCTCTTCATGAGCAATCTTGCATTCTGAGGAACGGTTTGGTCCGATGCCGATGTTCTCGCTTTCAACCACCCATCATGATTCTCAGATTCCTCTTGTTCCTGTTTGCGTTGGGAAGCGCTTGGGCTCAGCACGAGCAAGTGACTGTCTTGTGGAGCTGTGCGAGGAGGTGGAGAAGAGCCATCAAGATGTGGTGATGACGCCTGGAGTCTACGAAGTGACACTGCGACAATGGCCCGCCGAAGCGAGCAAACCAATCGTGGCCGTTCGTGCCAAAGTGAAGATCGCTGGCAAAGAACTCGAAAAGCCCGTTCAGAAAGATAGACAGGGCGTCGATTTCGAGTTGAAGTTTCAGGCCGGACGCAGCGAGCTTTGGACCTATCTCTATGACGACCATGACAATGCAGGTGGCGCCTATTTCACAGCAGTCGAAGCGCTGGAATCGAAATCGAACTGGCGTGCTGGCGCGGGTTCTAGCCGTGGCAATGTGGTTGAGCTCGAGCGTTCTCTATGCTCAAGAATCTCTGGCTCCGCTGGTCGATGGGAAGGCTCCTCAATCGTTCGGCGAGATGTGGGCCGGTTATGATCCACGCGCTGAGGCGCTCGAAGTCGAGGTCCTTCACGAATGGGAAGAAGATGAGGTGACAATGAAAGTGTTGCGGTATCGTATCGGCATTTTTAAAGGGCAGAAGGCGATGATGGCGGCGATCTATGGATTTCCAAAGAACGGCAAAGCTTTGCCAGGCATGGTGCAGATTCATGGGGGCGGTCAGTATGCTGATTACCGAGCCGTGCTCACGAATGCGAAGCGTGGTTACGCGACGATCTCCATTTCTTGGGCCGGACGAATCAACGCGCCTAACTACAAGGTGAATCCCGAGGGCGTGCGTCTTTTCTGGGACAACAAGGTGGACGATCCTAACTACAATCTCACGACGGAATGGGGCGCGTTGGATGCCTATCACGCACCCTGTCGGAATCCCAAGAACGCCTTCGCACATACCGTTCCGGCGGCGTGGACCTTGGATGCCTTGGACTCGCCGCGCAACAATCCCTGGTTTCTTTGCGCGCTTGGAGCGCGTCGGGCAATCACTTTCCTTGAGCAACAGCCGGAAGTGAATCCCGAGAAACTCGGCGTCTATGGTCACTCCATGGGTGGCAAACTCACCGTCTTGACTGCTGCAGCGGATGATCGCATCAAAGCCGCCGCCCCTTCTTGTGGAGGGATCAGCAATCGCGCTACCGACAACGCCCTTTACGAGTCGACGATCGCGGATGGCGTGAATTTGCAACAGATCAATTGTCCTATCATCTTCCTCAAGCCATCCAATGATTTTCACGGCCGCCTGAATGACCTGCCCACGGCAATCGAGGAAATTGACAGTCAAGACTGGCGGGTGACCTGTTCGCCTCACGGCAATCATCAAGACACGGCGGATTACCAGATCGCAGGGTTGTTGTGGTTTGATCAGCATCTCAAGAAGTCCTTCACCTTTCCGAAGACTCCCAAGGGCGAGCTAACATTGACGTCAGAGCCTTCTTTCACCGTGCAGCCGGATTCGTCGAAGCCGATCCTAGCCGTCGACATCTACTACACGCAGCACGGCCAACCTGAAGGCGAGAAGCATGATCGAGAGAACACGATGAACCGTTTCTCGCGTCACGCGACCGCCACACAGAGCGGCGATTTGTGGAAAGGGGATCTTCCGCTTATCACGATAGATAAGCCTCTATGGGTTTATGCCAATGTCGTCTATGCCCTGGACGAACAGCAGACCGGTGCGGGGTACTACTACGGGCTTTACACGGCCGAGACCTTTAACCTTTCGTCTATGGTGCAGATGGTGACGTCGAAAGATTTGAAAGCCGCTGGCATCAAGGCCACGCTCAAACCCTCACAAATGATAGAGACGTTCGAAGACGGCTGGGTGAAAGAATGGTTCACCTACAAGCCTGAGCACTGGGCGCGATGGACGCACAAAGTCTACGATGAGCAATGGGCCCCACTCGAGGACGCAAAGCTTTCTTTCGATGTTCGGGCAGCGGAAACGAACACCCTTGTTGTCGGTATCGATACTTATGCCGCTGAGATTCAAGTGACAGGAAACAACGAGTGGCAAACCGTGACCCTCCCCAAGGCCGACTTGCTCGATGCCGGAAACGCCGCCCTTTCCCAATGGGCAGGCATCAAGGAGCTGCGCCTTGGCGACAAAGAAACGTTACGGATCCGAGCGCGAGGCGAGCGCAAAGAGCAGAAGCGGAGCCTCGGCGCTGATTGGAAAGGGCCGAAACCCGAGTTCCGTAACCTACGTTGGAGCACCTCTTCGTGAGCAACCTTGCAATCTATGGATGAAATTGGTTCAATTCCGAGGTCATGCTGCGGAATGTCTTCCTTTTAACGATTGCTCTCCTCGCCAGCGCTGCCGCCGAACCGGTAGCGCGCTGGAGTGTCGGGGCTGAGGATCAAACAGCACGTTTCGATGGGAAAGGTGGCCGTGTTAGGATTCCAGATTCGGATTTGCTGAGATTTGGGAAGGGAGACGCCATCACGCTCGAGGCGATGGTGCAGCTCGATGGCAAAGCCGACACGCCATACATCATCGGCAAAGGGCGCCTGAGCAAAGACGCGGAGAATCAGAATTGGGCGTTACGCCTGATGAAGGTCGGCGGTCGCTATCGTGTGAGCTTTCTCTTTCGGAGTCAGGCTGACGAGACGGAGCCGGAGGCGTTTCATCGTTGGAATTCTAATTTTGGGATTGTGCCAGGGAAATTGTGGCATCATGTCGCCGTGCGTTATCGCTTTGGTGAACCTGCGAGTGTTCGTGGCTTTGTCAATGGTACGCCGTCTGCGGGCAAGTGGGATCTCGGGGGAGAAACCACGCGTCCTCCAGTGGCGGATGCTTCTGAGGTCTGGATCGGCTCTTCTCGCGGCGGGGATCCGGGGAACAGTTGGAACGGCGCGCTTGATGAGGTCGCCGTGCATCGTGAACTCGTTTCAGATGAAGTGTTAGCAGCGAGAGTAGACTTTGGAGAAGGAGTAACTGAAATTGACTGGAATGCGGTGGGGCAGGAGTCTGTCAGCATCGACGTCTTTAACGACCTTGCCGAAGGCCATGCTTGGCCTCAACGGATGGTCGACGAACCTGAAAGCCTCACCACGTCAGCACTGGCATTGTTAGATATGCCGCCACGCTATGTGGAGGGCGGCAGCCGTGAGCGACGCCGGGCCACGCTCATCCGCATGGCTACACGCATGGTGCTGGGCGATGAACCGCAAGAGTTTCTCTTGCGCGCGCCGAGTCTCGCCCGTTTGAGCATCGATGGCGACGTGATTGCTCAGTTAGGCGCCTATCAGATTGCGAGCGATGGTCACCAACTCATGCGGCCCGCTGCCGAAGAGGCGTCCTATCCCCGAGCACGGCTCGGCTCCCGTGACACCATCGTTAGCCTGCCGAGCTCCCCTGGCGAACATAAGATCGTTTTGGAAGGCGTAGTGGGGCGCGAGTCGATCCGATTCACTTTGGGCGAAATGATCGTCGCCTCTCGCAAGGTTGGTGAAACGGCTTGGCATTTGGTAACGCCATCGCGTGGCGATCCGCAGGCCTTCACTCCGGTGGGCATGGCACGTTACCGAGAACATCAGGCCGCGAGCTTTGTCACTCTAGCAGACGAGCGACGCTTGCAGACCCGTCGCGATTGGACGCAGCGCCACGCCGAGGCAAATGCTTATGTGCAGACGCTGCCTCCGATCGAGGTACCGAAAGGAGCTGCCACCATCGATCACTTTCTCGCCACCAAGATTCATGAGAAAAAACTAACGTCTGCCCATGGTGGCCTGGCCGTTCTCCAAGAACACTGTGTGCGCTGCCACGGAAAGAAGTCCAAAGGCGATCTCAAGCTGAATACTCGCGAAGCCGCCCTTGCGGGTGGCGAGTCGGAAATGGCAGGGATTGTGCCTGGCGACCCTCACAAAAGCGCGATCATGCGGCGAATCTTAAGTGAGGATGCCGAGGAACGCATGCCGCCCAAAGGCGAACGACTTACTGATGCAGACGTGGCGTTGTTAGAGCAATGGATCACGAACGGGGCTCCCTGGGCAACGAGTGCTGAGACCGTTCAGGTGCCGCCGCGTTTGAACGCCGCCGCTTTTCTACGTCGGTTGTATTTGGATACGATTGGCATCTTTCCCACGGCAGAGGAGATCCATGCTTTTCAGGCGGATGCTTCAGAAGATCGCATCGAGCGATGGGTGGAGAATTTGTTGCAGCATCCCCGTCATGCGGATCATTGGACGAGTTACTGGCAAGATGTTCTAGCAGAGAACCCACGATTAGTGAAGGGCAAGTTGAACAACACGGGACCCTTCCGCTGGTGGATCTATGAAGCCTTGCGTGACAAGCTCCCCTTTGACCAGTTCGTCAATGAATTGATCGCCATGCGTGGCAGTCCGTTAGACGGTGGGGCTGCTGGCTTCAAGGTCGCAACAGAGAATGATGTTCCCTCAGCGGCCAAAGCGCATGTGATCGCGACGGCGTTTCTTGGCACCGAGATGAAATGCGCACGTTGTCACGATGCGCCCTATCATCAATCGACGCAGAAGGACCTATTCGCCCTCGCCGCGATGCTAGAAGAGAAGCCTTTGAGTGTGCCCACCAGCTCCACCGTGCCCGCGACGTTCTTCAAGCGGATCGGGGATAGGGAATCCAAAGTGAAAGTCACCCTAGAGCCTGGGGTGCCCGTGACCCCTGCCTGGCCCTTTGCGAATGCTTCCACCGACGGCCCTGAGTCTCCTAGGGAAAGTCTCGCTTGGCAGCTCACGCGGCCAGAGAATCGCCGCTTTGCCCAAGTGATCGTGAACCGCGTGTGGCAACGTTACTTCGGACAAGGCTTTGTCGAGCCCTCTAGTGATTGGGAAGGGAACGAGCCGAGCCATCCAGCGCTCCTGGACTTTCTAGCGCGCGATTTCGTGGCGCATGGTTATGACCTTGATAGACTATCCACGCTCATCCTCACCAGTGAAGCCTATCGGCGCGAAGCGATCTTAGAACCCGCCGACGATCGATTCTTCGAGGCGCCCTTGCGACGGCGTCTCTCTGCCGAACAGATGATTGATAGCCTCTTCGCTGCCAGTGGCGTTCCCGTCTACAGCGAAGAGCTGACCTTGGACGTGCCCGGGACAAGCCAATCGTCGACGTTTCAGAATCTCGGTCGCCCGAACCGTGCCTGGCATTTCGTATCACTTGCCAGTGACCGTGATCGACCAAGTCTAACATTGCCTCGCGCGGATTCGATTGTTTCCGTATTGAAAGCCTTCGGCTGGCGGCCCGACCGGTCCGAGCCGATCACCGTGCGCGACATGGAAGCGAACGTCTTGCAGCCTGGCATGCTTGCCAATGGCGTCTTTGCCACCTGGATCACGCGACTCAGTCCCTTCAGCGATCTCACCACCCTCGCAATCGTGTCCTCTTCTCCGGAAACTTTGGTGGACGACTTGTACCTGCGTTTTCTAAGCCGCCCACCGCGCGATGAAGAAGGCAGAGCGATCGTCGCCCTTTTGTCAGAAGGCTTTGAGTCCCGCTTAGTGAAGTCTGCCAGTGACTATCAGAAACAGACTTTCATTCCCGAGGTGCGGGAAGTAACGTGGAGCAATCACCTCAGCCCTGAGGCAAATCTCTATGCCGCAGAAACGGAGCGCCAAGTGGAACTTGGGCCACCACCGACAGATTACTTGGCTCCTGACTGGCGAACACGCATGGAAGATGCCATTTGGGCGATCATCAACGCACCGGAGATGCCTTTCCTCCCATGAACACCAATCGCCGCACCTTTCTCACGCAGCTCTCCGCCAGCGCTCTAGCATCTTCCTTTTTGGCGGAAACGGCCGCGACCGCCGTGCCTTTCGGCAAGGCCGAGGCGTGCATCTTTCTCTGGTTAGGGGGCGGCATGGCGCAGATTGACACCTTTGATCCGAAACGTCTTGGCGATCCTAGCAAACGTGTTGCGGGTTCTGCTTACAAATCGATAGGGACAGCGGTGGATGGGATCAACGTGTGCGAGCACTTGCCGCGCGTGGCCGATCGACTCGATCGCATGACCATCCTGCGCACGACGAATCACAGCGTCATCGATGAACACGGCGCGGCCACCAATTATGTCTACACCGGTCGCCCCGTGAGTGGCACCGTGGTCTATCCGTCGCTTGGCTCGATCATCAATCATCAGTTAGAGTCCGCTGCCGGGATCCCGGGCTATGTGCTCATCGGTTACCCCAGTGTTTCCCGTGGGCCTGGATTTCTGGGATCGCGCCATGGCTTCGTCTACCTCACAGACACGCGACTGGGCCCCGCCGGTCTCGCACGCCCCACCTGGCTGGAGCCAGACCGAGCCGAGCGCCGCGGGAAATTGTTAGATATCATCCGCGAATCCACCCGGCAAGGCCTGCCGCAAGATCATCCCATCGTGGACTATGATGACGTGATCGGACAAAGTCAGGCCTTGGCAGAGGGCTCATTCAAAGAAACCTTCGAACTCGATCGCGAACCCGCCGCCCTTCGGGAAACCTATGGCAGCGAGTTTGGGCAACGTTGCCTCTTGGCAAGGCGATTGGTCCAGGGCGGCGCCCGTTTCGTGGAAGTCCTACACAACCTCAATTTCACCAACGGCACCGGTTGGGACACGCACAATGAGGGCCAGTTGAAACAACATCTCTTGATCCAGGACGTCGACATTGCCCTCTCCGCCTTGATGGATGACTTGGAGAATAAGCAGATGTTAGACAAGACCCTCATCGTCCTAGCCTCCGAATTTGGACGACCCGCTGAATTTGATGCAGGTGGCGGTCGCGGCCACCAAGGAGCGGCCTTCAGCACCGTGCTCGCCGGTGGTGGCCTCAACCACTGCGGCGCCTGGGGAGAAACCGACGAACTTTCTAAGAAGCTGCTCACCCACCCAGTATCGATTCCTGACTTCCATGCCACGATTCATCAAACTGTGGGAATCGATCCTCACAAAGAACTTTTCGATGGCGATCGGCCGATTCCGATCACGGATGGTGGCGTGCCGCTGAAGGCGTTGTTTGGTTAGCGGCTGAATCGCAATGGAGATTGCTCAGGGACTAAAGTCCCTGCCACTTTCCCTCAATTTGGAAGGGACTTCAGTCCCTTCAGGCAGAGCGCTCGACTCGCTACATTACCGCCCGTTGATGCTGATCAAGTTCTAGGTCAAATCTTCCTACGAAGGGATAGCACGAGGCAAAGTGAAAGGAGTCGAGTTCATCGGGCGCAATCATCAAGCGCGAAAAATGGACTTTCGCAGAGGTCGGAAAATCGGCCCCAACGAG
>JBLHHN010000320.1:0-7533 GCA_047616785.1 Verrucomicrobiales bacterium | reverse complement strand
GCCCAAACATGAGAAAAGTTTTCTACACCGTTGCTTCCCGTAGGGAAGGTGACCATCGAAATTGGCCTCTTTGGAAGAAAGGTCCTCGCCATTGCCGATGGCGAACGGTGTCCTGGTGCCCGCACGACAGGCATACTCCCATTGCGCTTCGGAGGGCAGCTTGCCGCCCAACCATTGACTGAACGCCACCGCATCGTCCCAATCAACGCCCACCACCGGCTGACTGGGTTGATTGAAGCGTGTCTCATCCCATTCACCCGGCTCACGATGCTTCGTTGCCCGCACAAAGACCTCGTAATCATTGTTCGTCACTGGATACTTCGCCATCCAGTAGTCCTCACTCAGCGTCACTTCGTGCTGCGTTTCATCGCTACCGCGATTCTCCTCATCCTCAGGACTGCCCATGACAAAGGTGCCTGCCGGGATGCGCACGAAGACCATGCCCGTTTCCGGATGCGTCCATTCAGTGTCTTCCTCTGAGATTGACGGCGCCGCTTCGGATCCGCGCAATAGGTCCTTGGCCAAGGACCGGAGTTCTTTCGACTTGCTCTCGACCGCTAGCTCTCGCGCCACTTCAAGAATCTCTGGCACGGCAAAGCCCCGGATCGCTTTCAACAAGGGGAGACGTTTGGCGTCTGTCCCCTTGCGCAGCGCCTCGGCGAAGAGATCCCAGCTCACGACCTGTGCTGCTCGCAGGCATTCCTCGAAAAAGGTGGGGTCTTGCTTCACCGCTTGATTCGCGATCAAGGGCGCAAAGAACTTCCGACTGAAATCCAGCGACCCCTGGGACAAGGCCAACAAGATCACCTCGCGCCACCACGGCACAGCCAACTGATCGGCCAACTCAGCACCGAGGTTCTCCCGCGCAGCGTGATCGGCGGCCAAGTATTCTTGAAAGGTCAGGTGCAAGAACTCTGCCTGCCCATCGCCGAGCGCCGCCATGACCCCAGCGTGATCTTTCATCAGGCCAATGAAATCGTGCCCCGTCCCCGGTAGCTTGGCATTGGGATAGGCGGACAACTGCGCTTCAGCGTAGCTCTCCAGATCCACCAACGGCGCGGCTCGCCGATTGACCTCGCCATGCAGCCACCAGGCCACCCGCCCCAACACAGCTCGCGCCGCCGCGCTATCATAGCGGGTCGACATCTCCTTGCGCCAGGAATCTAACATCACCCCCATACAGCGATCATACACTTTGGCACGCTCTTCGGGAAGCGACGCGTCTTCATGAAAGACCACGCAGAGAATCGTCAACAAGAGTGGGTTGGACTTGAGGGTCTTCAGTTTCGAAAAGCGATAGGCTTCACTATCCAGCACCGCAATCAGCGCCTTACTCTTCTTCTGGGCCTTTTCCGGAGACTCATTCAAGCGCGCGTAAGTCGTC
The DNA here is from genome assembly GCA_047616785.1 of Verrucomicrobiales bacterium. Lineage (GTDB taxonomy): Bacteria > Verrucomicrobiota > Verrucomicrobiia > Verrucomicrobiales > DEV007 > JAACDM01. The sequence goes on along the minus strand of JBLHHN010000320.1, from coordinate 6,149 downwards.
TCGAACCATTTCCTCACAAATTCCCGCGACTGCTCCGGAGCCAAGGGCTGCACCTCGAAGCGCGAGAAGGCGTCGCCACGCTCGATCACCCCCTCGACACCCTGATAACGCCCCGCAATCAACATGCGATCCTGCAAGCAATCACGCTCGCTCAAGAGATCTGTGAGCCAGACAAACACCGCCTTGCGAATCTCCTCATCCGCCACTTCATCCAAGCCATCGACAAGCCACAACAAGGGTGCCTGACAGTCCCGCAGTTCTTTCTCCATGACAATGTCAGCCTCCATGGCCTTGGGCACACGCACCTCAGAGAAGAGGAACTCGACAAAGAATTGCTTTGGATCCTTGCAGAACGTCTCATTGGCAGCAGGCAAATTGCGCAGCTTGAGAAACACGGGCAGGCACCTCGCGGGCAATCCAAAGTCCTCCGCCAACGCCTCCCCACTGGCCAACCGCCAGCACCACTGCCGCAGCCCCGTGGTCTTGCCCGCCCCTGGACTACCTAGCAAGAGCACCCCAGGTCTGGTCGATTGCTTGAACAAATCCACTAACAACAAGTCACGCCGCTTCGCTTCATCAGGCTCATACTTCTCGGCACCACCCTTGTCCGCAAAGCGCTCGACCTGACAGGTCCTTAGCGGTATATAAGCATCCGCAATCGGCAGTGATACCGTGATCCCAGAGCCCAGTCCCGCAAGCGGCATGGTTGCAGTCTCCCGAGTCAAGTAGCCCAAATATTCCGTCCAGGCAGGGCTGAGAGCTTGCGATTGCAGTACTTTGCTAGACAAATTCTTCGGCACAAGCCCACTGAGAAAGGGCGCTAGATCTTTGTGTTTTTCACCATAGGAGAGCACCATCATGCGCTGTTTAAGCGGGTGCGTCTTCTGCAAGGTCTTGACGTCCTTTGACAAAGCCAAGCGATAGCTTCTGTCAGGCAGCTTGCACTTCGAGGCACTCAGCCATTCGAGCAATGACTTAAAGTGAGGATCATCCATGCCTTCACCACAGCCGACAAAGAGCAGGCTTTTGCCAAAGCTAATCGCTCGCATGAAGGCATGCGTGTGGGCATGATCCTTCACCGATTGGTAGTCGCGAATCCCTAACACGATGCTTTCCGGCGCCTTCCAGAAACCGTGCACATGGAACACATCGCAGTCTCGACCTTGCATGATCAGCCCCAAGCGTGCCTCATCGCGACTCCAGACGGCATGAGACCGCTTGGTATGATGCTCAATCAAGCCATCGTAGTTGGTCGTCACTATTGGACAGTCCAACTTGTCTATCACTTTGATCACTCCTCCCTCGCCCCGCGGATAATGGTCTTCATGAAAGACGGAATTCAGCCAGGCGGCGTATTCACCTTCCGGAGCCTCCAAGCACTTGGTGATCGCCTCTGCCACCGACAGCATCATCTCTCCTTTGAGTAGCACTCTGAAAGCCTCAGCCTCTTCGGGCTGAAGTTTGCCAATGGTCTCACAGTGCTTCAGCCCATGTTCCAACAAGCCTTTCCAAGACGCCGTAGCATGACCCTCCGTCGCTCCGATAGACACGCCTGCACCAACAATGATCACCACATCCCCAGCGGCGATCTTTTCGCGGAGTTCTTTAACGAGTGAATCTTGGTTAGGTATCGGTACAGCCACAGCACATGGAGTTGTAGAAGTTCTCCTTGCTCATGACAGATTCTCACGACGAGATCAACAAGAGCCGAACGGATAGATTGCTTTCTCGTCCGCCGATCGGCAAGGTGGTCTTCGCTCCATGAAACGTATCCTCCAATCCATCGGCCCTGCCATCATCGTCGCTGCCGTCGTCCTCGGCCCAGGCTCCATCCTCACCAGTTCCAAAGTCGGTTCCCAGTTTGGCTACCCTGCTCTCGGCGTCATTGTCTGCGCAACGATCCTCATGATCGCCATGGTCGCGCTCGCCGCTCGTATCGGCGTCATTTACGAAGACAGCCCTTGTGATCAACTCGCTGCCCGACTCGGTCGGCCCGTGGCGATCATCGTCGGTCTCATTCTCTTCGGGCTCGTGGCGATCTTTCAGTATTCTAACAATGTCGCGCTCATTTCCGGCATCGCCCCGTTGTTTGACTCGTCATCCGCCTCTCTCACACAGGGGCTGATCCCTGCCCTCATCCTTGTCGTCTTCAATGCCTTCGTCATCACGTGTCTCTATCGCTTGCGCCATCTCTATGGCTCCATCGAGAAACTGATGAAGTTGCTCATTGGACTCATGGTCCTCGCGTTTCTTATCAATTTCGTCGTCGTGTTCATCAGCCCACGCGGTTACGCCCCGGTCTCACCAGAGGAAGCCCCTGACATCATCCCCATGCTTGGCATGATCGGCACCACCTTCTCTATCGGTGGCGCCTTCTATCAAGCTTACCTCGTCAAAGAGAAAGGTTGGAAGCTCTTAGACGCTAGGAAAGGCGTCTTCGATTCTATCATGAGCATCAGCATCCTCGGCGTGGTCACGGCCGTGATCCTCATGACGGCCACGCGCGTCTTCTACGGCCGCCCTGAACCAATCGTGCTCAGCAATGTCGGCGATGTCGCAAGGCAACTCCAACCCCTCTTCGGCTCCTGGGCCAAGATCGTCTTCTGTCTTGGCATCTTCGCCGGCGCCCTCAGTTCCTTCTTGGTCAACGCCCTCATCGGCGGCACCGTCATGTCGGATGCTCTGGGCAAAGGCAGCCGCCTTGGTGACCGATGGGTCCTTTCCCTCACCACCGCCGCTCTCCTATGTGGTATGCTCGTCGCCATCATCAATCTCCAAGATGCGAAGAGCACGGTGAACCTCATCACCTTCGCTCAGGCTCTCACCGTCCTCGGTTTGCCCGCCCTTGCTCTCACACTCATCTACCTCGGCACCCGCCCTGATCTCACCGACGAGCGGAAAGTCCCGCGCTGGATCCTCACACTCGCCTTGCTCGGCTTTGTCGTTTCCTGTTTCGTCGCCAAGCTCACAACAACGACGGTGCTCACTAAGTTGGGGTTCTAAAGCATTATGCTCGAACCGAGCAGGACCTTGCATTTTGAAGTTCCAGAATCTCCACTCCCATTCCTCGCATCATCTGGGACACATTCTTCAGTGGAAGCTTGGTCTTAGAAAGGAACATCGGCCAACCATCGCTCCAGAATGGTCGCACACGGACGACTTGGTCCCAATGCCAGTCGATCTGCCCTTGATCCAGCATCCCGAGGCAGGCTCCATCCAAGTGACCTGGATCGGGCACGCGAGTTTTCTAGTGCAAGTGGCAGGTAAAGCATTCCTCTTTGATCCGGTTTTCGGAGATCACTGTTCTCCGGTACCTCTGCCTGGGATGAGGCGATTGCATCCTCATGGAATTAGGCTCGACGATCTGCCAGAACTCAATGGGATCTTTTTGAGTCACAATCACTACGATCACCTCGAGAAACGCACCATTGCTAAGCTTGGTGCCGAAGTCCCGTGTCATGTTCCCATCGGTCTTGGACGTTTCGTGGGAAAGTTAGGGGTTCGAAACTGTCGTGAATATCAATGGTGGGATTCGAATTCCATCGGCGAAGACTGGACCGTGCATTGTGTGCCTGCTCAACATTTCTCATTGCGCGGGTTCCATGATCGTGATCGCACCTTGTGGTGTGGTTGGGTCTTGGAAATCGAGGGCGCGAAGATCTATTTCGTCGGCGATACCGGTTACGCGCCGTTATTCCACGAGATTCGAAAACGGGTAGGCACAATGGACCTATCGATGATTCCGATTGGCGCTTATCACCCTCGGTCAGTGATGCAGTCGATGCACGTGGATCCTTAAGAATCGGTTCAGATCCATCGCGACGTGGCGTCCAAACTTTCCTTCGCATCTTCTCATTGGGGCACGTTTCAGCTCACGGATGAGCCTCTTGACGAACCGCCCACCCTGTTGCGCCACGCACTTCATCAAGAAGGCGTCGATCCTGAGACTTTCCGAGTTCTTCGGATCGGTGAAACAACCATTTCCGGCTAACTTGAGACAAGATCCGCCTAGACTAGCCCCTCTCTGAAAACCGATTTTTGAATTTTTTACTAGCTTTATCGCTAGCACGAAGTAACGCAAGTTATTGACGATCAGAAGTTCACAATTCACAGAAACCTCAATTGAGCCACGGCACGGAGTGCTCCTCGAGGCCGAACTCAGTTCCAACCTCAGCGATTTCGTCAATCAATCCATCGAGATGGCGACACGCTCTCCTGGTCTTCCCCCAAATTAATGGACACGAATCAGATATATTGCTATGTTAGCTTAGATCGAGTTTCTGATTGTGAAAAGTTTCGGGTGAAACGTTTCCGAGTGAGCTGTGACGGCATTTGTGATTGTATAAGGCCTCTAGGTAATCGAAGATCCGAAGGCGCGCTTCGGCTTTCGTTTCGAAACAGCAATCTTCAGGAAAGCTCTCCCGATTTAGACTAGCAAAGAAGCTTTCGTTTACTGCGTTGTCGTAGCAGTATCCTTTGGCGCTCATGCTTTGAGTTAGTCCGTAGAGAGCAACGAGCTTTCGAAACTCTTTACTCGTATACTGACAACCCCGATCCGAATCAAATATTGGATGGCAGCCTCTCGGTAGGTTTGCCATCGCCTTCTCCAAGGCGCTCGTAACCAGAAAGGTATGCATGGTCTCAGCAATGGACCAACCCACCACTGCTCGGCTGTAGAGGTCGATGACGACTGCCAGATAGAGCCAACCTTCTCGAGTGGCGACATAGGTGACATCACTAACACAGACCTGACCAGGAGCTGTGGGAGCACCAACAGCTCCGAGCACGTTTGGAGAGGCCTTCTCCAAGGGATCTTGAGTCGTCGTCTTTGGGCGAAAGGCAGCCTTATAGCGGGCCTGGAGATGGTTCTGTGCCATGAGCCGAGCCACCCGGTTCTCCGAGCAAGAGAGCCCATGTTCTTCGTTAAGCTCCGTGGTCATACGAGGACTCCCGTAGGCTTTGAGGTGACGATCATCATGGATTTCTTTGACCTTTGCAACGATGGCTTTGTTGTGTTCCTCGCGCTTTGAAGGTGGGCGTTTCCCAGCCGCATAGTAACCGCTTCTTGAGACGCCTTAAGCTTCGCAGAGTTCGTTGAGTTGATAGCCTTCTTCCCGCATCTTATCGATCAAAGCATGCCTAGCTGCGGGTCCTCCGCTAGGATGCTGGCCGCCTTTTTAGGATTTCACGCGGCCTTCTCAGATAAGCATTCTCACGCTGCAGGCGCTTGTTCTCGTCCCACAGATCCTTGGCACTCGCTACGGGTTGGCCATCGCTCGCACCAAGGATCTGGTCCTTCCACAGTTGCGCAGGCTAGTAACACTCACTCCGAGCTCTCGGGAGACTTGAGTTAGCGGCTGGTCGCTGCTTCTCAAAAGGTACACAGCCCCTTCTCGGAACTCTTTCGTATAGGTCTTTCTTCTCTTTGTCATGGTCATTGTCATTGTCTGGTTGTGTCAGACCTGTCCGATCATGTCCAGCAAAACGGGGGAACTTCATATTGCTCTTCCCCTCGTTCTCGGACTTCTCTGGGTTGTCTTGGCCATCGGATTCTCGCGGTAACGGAACGAAGGGAGGCCCATCCTGATCGCGAAAACCCTCGTGCTTCTCTTCTTAGCGATTGTTCCCATTTTAGTCTATTGGGCTTCCGGGCGCGACGTCTATCCTTCCGTCAATCCTGAGAGCGGTGGCCCTACAGGCGTGAGCTTGTTAGTCTCAACAGACACGGTCGTCATTCTGATGCTCGTTCTGCCGATCATTCAAGGGGACGCTCCATGGGAAAATCACAGTCTTCTACCCGTGTCGTGTTGGAGTGTGTTTGTCAGTCGGGTTCTATTGGTCGCCATCATTGGGATGGATCACGCAAGTCATCGCGAATGGCAACAATGGCTGAGCCTCGGCAGCCTAACACTTTGGATCCCACTCATGCCAATCTATTACCGCGGCTTCGCCTGGCCCAAGGAGTCCAAGCGCTGGCGAATGGCGACGTTGGTTTGGTTTGGCATTCTAACCGCGACAGGACGGTTCTCATTCCTTCCTCATGTTCTCGATCATCTGAAATTCACTGATGGACTCGTGGCCCATTCGCATCTCGCCATGGCTGGATTCGTCACGAGCTCAATCTCCATCTCATTAATCTGCTAGGCAAG
>JBLHHN010000319.1:0-7539 GCA_047616785.1 Verrucomicrobiales bacterium | reverse complement strand
TCAGTGAGCTCTAAGCGAATCATATTGGCTTTCAATGATAGAGCAAAGTGGCCGATTTACATCACTTGTCTTTTCACAAATCTATACGCGGGGCAGTATAGCATCATCAGCAGCATCATCTTGAACGTTCCGCGCCCCACCGCTGGCTTGGAGAAAGCAAACCATGATTGGATCGAAGACTTGGAGGATACACTTGGGCTTGATCCTGGTGAAACTCCTGATCCATCCGCCGACTCCGATGACGATGGCTTGGAAGACATCACGGAGTTCTTCCTCGGAAGCGATCCCTTCTCTGGGTCGGACGGATCTCCCGTGGATGTTCGCGTGGTGAATCTGCAAGGCATATGGCACTCCACGGTGATGATCCAACGCCGGACCAATGCCTTTGGCATCGAAGCCGGTATTCAAGGCAGTGCCAATGGGACGGATTGGGCACCCGCCACGACCTCTTTGAGATTCACGAAACAGAACTCTTTTCTCCTCACATGAAGCAGATCATTCTTCGCACCATCGAGCCGAGCCTATCAGCTCACTTGAACTCAAGTTCTTCCGAATCACAACCACACTAACGGACTGAAACATGGACTCGGGGCGGGAGGATGCAGCGCCTATGGACGGCAGGATGACGAGGGCGCTTTTCGCGAGCTCGCCCATCGGCATCTCCCGCTCATCTACGGCATGGCGCGACATCGACTCAGCGACGTCCCACTCGCTGAAGAAGTCAGTCAGAATGTACTCTGTGCCATGGCCAATAGCACACGAAAGCACGAGAAGATCCTCAGCCTTCCTGCGTGGCTCTATCGGGTCACGGAAAGACAGATCGCCCAAGCCATGCGCACCGAGAAACGCCGAATCGAACGCGAACAAGAAGCGGTCCGACGCGAGACCATCGCCCGAGACGGGAAAGTGATGATCGACGAGCTGGCAGCCGCTTTGCGCGGGGCATTGACACATCTAGCAGATCCAGAACGCACCCTTCTTTTCCTTCGTTACTTTGATGGTCACTCCACCGAAGCCATCGGCGAACTCTACGGCATCCGCCCGCGTGCAGCGCAGAAACGCGTGGAGCGCGCGGTGGATCAGCTACGTGCCGTCGTGAGTCGCAAAGAGCTCACGCTCCCCGCCGTAACGTTAGGATTCCAAGTAATCAGCGCGGAGGCGATGAAACCGCCAGTGGCCTTTGCTTCGTCCGCGATCGATGCTGCGCTGCAGAGCGTCACGGCCGTTCCTTGGTGGACCAAAGCCACCATTACCACGCCTTTAATGACGATGTTAGGAGCGGCTGGAATAGTCCTTCTCATCACCGCCTTCGTCATCATACAGAAGCCATTTTCAACGAGTAGCCATGCGTCTATTGGGTCGCATGGCCTCAGCCCCTTCAACCCGGCAATCATTGACAACCTAGCGGCCTCTGGACAAGCCCCCATCTTGTCCAGGCCTCCGCGCCGGTTGGCGATCGATGATATTGAAGGCATCTATAAGCTTCCAGAAGATGAGCGAGAAACGGCATTGGCCGCTCTCACAGACTACCTCGGCGATCAGAATGAAGCGGCTTACTTTGAAGATCTGTTCCACCGGTGGACGCGCCTCGACCCGCCGAGAAATGCACGCGCTCTGAGGGAGCTGTTTGATAGAGCCGACGCGATCTCTGACGAGCGGCGGGCACTTCTCTGTGATCTCTTCAGCATTCCGTTAGTTCCGTGGATCCAGTCAAGCGAAGACGAAGCCCTCTCTTGGGTGAGAAGCCTCCCACTTACCTCGGAAGCCGAGCGGCCTGCTTTCGAGACCGTTCTTGAATCCATGGCAGGTCGAGATCCCAACACGATCTATGCTTGGCTGCAAAAGCGAACGCACAATCGAGAAGCCGACTTTCAAGTCATGACGCAGCTCATTGCCCATCCTTCTAGACCACCTGAAGATGCGCTCGCTTGGTTGGAACAATTGCCAGAGGAAAGTGTGCGCGCCACCACCTTGCCTGGCGTTTATCAAGAGGCGGGCTACAATAAGACGGGCGTTTGGTTGGCCACTTTGCCCGCGCTCTTCGATCGAGACGCCTCGCCCGTCTGTCAGTGGCTCACCTCGCTGCCAGAGAATTCAAGCCATCGGATGCCTCGTGGAACACTGGGCCGCCCTTGAGCCCCTCGCCGCTGCCGAGTGGTCTAAGAGCCTGACCGACGCCGAACGACCCACCGCTCTTGCCGTGACTGCGCGGGCTTGGGCTAGCATTCACCCCATCGACGCACTAGAATGGGCCTTGTCCCTCGGGACTGGGGAGGACCGCTGGAACTTGGCCTATGAAGCTTTTCGGGCGTGGTGGGAACACCCCGAAGAGGGACAAAGGGTGAACGCGCCGCAGACTTGGCTCCTGGGGTGGGAAGCTGAGTCTGCGGCCATCGCTCTCTTTTCTCTGGCAGGTGAGAAACTATCGGCATCAGAGGCCCTCACGTGGGCCTCCGAGATCTCTCATTCCGCCAATCGAATCGCGGTGCTAGAGCAAGCATTCTATCACTTTGGCAAGAAATCACCTGCAGAAGGAATTTCAACGCTCACTTCCATTCGCCAGCAAGACGAGCGTGCGGCCGCAATCCAAGCGCTCGGTCTTGGTTGGATGGCGAGTGGCGAGAAAGGTGCCTTTGACGCATGGGTGAGTTCGTTAGAGAAAGACACCGACGATTTTTACCAAGCGAAGCTGGCGGAGATTGACCTCATTGCTGCTATCTGCCGAGAGATTGCCACCAAGCTCGCACTCCGATTGCCCGCGAACACAGACAGGGACCCTCTTATCGGACTTTACCCCGCCATAAATCAGTAATTCCACTCGCTGCAGCCTTAAAAACAAGGTTAAAAAGAGCCCTAGCGTTGTGTGAATTATTTCAACACAGTGGGGTATGCTAATTTCAAGGATTGACCGGCGTTGGTTTACGGCTCTGTTGCTAGTGATCTGTTGTTCTGAGTGACAGTCCTTACAATCTCCCTGAATTTCCAGAATCCTGTAGCCATCCAGCTGAAATAACAAGAACAACGTTAACTCCTTGTTTTTCAGTGACTTGGATCCGAATTCATCCGTCGTTAGCGGGGTAAACCCCGTCTTATCTCCAGATTGATCGAACGTCTCCAGAATCGTTCGCCTGATGAAGCGCGCAAGTTGGTCTCCGAACTTGCAAACACAGCTACTCAGCGCGCTATGACCGTCTAGATTGACGAAGCGAGCCAAAGTCCGATGAAGCTTCGCGCTCGTCCCAAAGTCTCTTTCAAAGACCAATCGCTCCGCGATCTCCTCGAGCAGCTCCGATCTTGTATCATCTCTGTAACAGACCGATACAAAGCCTAGGGCGACATCTTGGACAAGGTGTGGTTTCTTGTCTCATCTTGAAACCTATGATTGTTCGTCGATTCATTTTCACAGTCTTCGCCGGGATCACTGGCCTTTTCGCTGCCCAGGACACGCCTACCATCGTGCCGAATATAGCGCTTCTCGATCATCAAGGTCGGTCTCATGAATTGGATTACTACTGCCGAATGCCAGATACCAAGGGCATCGTCCTTTTCATCCAGGGAAATGGCTGCCCCCTGGTCCAGAAACGCATTCCCGAGCTGAAACGCCTTCGTGAAGACTATGAGAAGCAGGGAATTCTCTTCTGCATGCTCAACTCAAATCTGCAGGACACCCGCGATGAAATCAACGCTGAAGCAGAATCCTTTGGGATCGATTTCCCCATCCTCATCGATGACAGCCAGGCCGTCGCCCACGTGCTCGGACTCACGCGCACCGCCGAAGCACTCCTGATCAATACGAAGAATCGGCAGCTCGTCTACCGAGGCGGCATTGATGATCGGTTGACCTATCAGAAGGAGAAGCCTGAGGCAACCGAACATTATCTCAAAGACGCCATTGGCGCCTTGCTCGAAGGATCCGCCCCAAAGATCGCGTCTACCGAAGCCCCCGGCTGCAAGATTACTCTAGCGGCCCCCAAAGAAGGCCTATCCTTTTCGGAGCACATCGCGCCCATCCTGAAATCACGCTGCGTTTCCTGCCACACGAAGGGCGGCATCGGTCCCTTTGCGATGTCCAACTACAAGAAAGTGAAAGGCTGGTCCGAGATGATGGAAGAAGTCCTCATCACACGCCAGATGCCACCATGGCACGCCGACCCTCACATTGGCAAATTCGCGAAAGATCAAGGCATCACGCCCGATGAAAAGCAAACGCTCCTAGCGTGGCTGCGCCAAGGCGCCGAGCGCGGTGACGGTGATGATCCGTTGGTCGGCTATGCACCCGAGAAAGTGGAATGGCACTTGGGAACGCCGGATCACATCATGGAGCTGCCGGCGCAAGAAGTGCCCGCAGAGGGCGTCGTCGATTATCGATATGTCAAACTGGAGACGCCATTCGACGAAGACACCTGGCTCCGAGGCATGGAAGTGAACCCTGGCAATGAACGCGTTCTTCATCACGTGGTGGTCACCGGTTACCCCAAAGAACAACAAGGAAAGAGAAAGGACGAGAAGTGGTTCACTGGATACGCACCAGGCACCGCCGCATGGCCTGCGCCCGAAGGCACCGGGATCAAGTTACCCAAGGGTTATATTCTGAAATTCCAACTGCATTACACCACGAATGGCAAACCCGAGACGGATGCGACGAAGATGGGGCTCTACCTTGCGAAAGGTAAGGTGAAGAAAGAACTGCACACCAGGGCCATCGTCCATGCACGTTTTAAGATCCCCCCCCATGCCATGGAGCATTCGGAAAGCTACGAACGCACCCTCAAACATGATGTCACACTCTATGCCATGAATCCCCACATGCATTACCGCGGGAAACGCATGAGCTTCCATGCCAAGCTGGCTGATGGCACCGCGCGCGATCTTCTTTCCGTGCCTAACTACAACTTCAATTGGCAACGGACCTACGTCTTGGAAGAACCCATGCAACTTCCCAAAGGCACCAAGCTCGCCATTCGCAATGCCTGGGACAATTCATCACTCAACCCGCACAACCCGGATCCTAACATCACGGTTACTTGGGGCGAGCAGACCTTCCAAGAGATGTTCTTCGCTACCTATCAATACACGATCGACGATTAAGTCATCGTCGGCTACCCACTGATCACAATGGCGAATGCATTGTGATTGTGAATGGATTCGAAATTCTCGCCCTCAACGCGAAAGCTCTCGATGCCGTTCATTCCCTGCATCTTGAGAGAGACATTCCTCACAAGATCCTCAACAAATACAGGATTGTCATAAGCGCGTTCCGTCACGTGTTTTTCATCCGGTCGCTTGAGCACACTGTAGAGCTCAGAACTCCCGCACGTTTCTACAGCGGCAATGAGATCACTGATGAACGGCAAGTCTTGATTCCCAACCACGGTGAGCACGACCTCGCCGCGCTGATTGTGGGCTCCTCGTTTGCTAATGTTCCGGGAGCAAGGGCACAGGGTGGTCACTGGCACGCTGACGGTCAGATGAACCTTGGTCTCCGCATCCTCGCGGATGCCTTCGAGGCTGATCTCATAGTCCATCTTTCCAGGACTCTTGGTCTCTGGGGCTTCCTTGGTCAGGAAATAGGGAAAGTCTATGCGCACCGTGACACTGTGAGACTCCAACCGATCAGCCACCTTGTCCAGCAAACCAGAAATACCTTTCACCGAAATGGACTCGGCCTCTTCCGTCAGAATGGAAACGAACCGGCTCATGTGCGTCCCTCTAACATCAGCGCCTAAGGCGACAGACATGCCAACATTCGCCACGGTCGCTTGGGATGATCCAGAACCGTCATGAAACCGGATAGGATGCCTAAGGTCGCGAATCCCCACGCGATGAATGGGCACATTCCGCACGTCTGGTTCGTTCTGCGTGTCTTCGAGCTTGTCCATGATGATAAAAAAAGCCTGACCGAATGGGCAGGCTTCTTTGATCGCTAAGCAACCCGAAGGCTGCGCCGATCGGAAAATTTACTGGAGGAGATTGATCGCCCTAGAACGCTTAATCTCACGAGTGATCTTGCGATGAAGTTTCGCGGAGACACCTGTGATGCGGCGGGGCAGGATACGGCCTGTCTCAGTGGTGAATTTCGAGAGAAGATCCGGATCCTTGAAAGAAACTTTCTCCAAAGGCAGATCAAGACGACGACGCGGCATCTTACGGTTCGCACGACGAAGGTTGGCCAATCGTTTCCTATTCTTAGGTTCCATACTATTTCAGCTGAGAGGTGGTCAAAAAACTAGATTAGCGCTTCTCACGGTGGAGCGTCCGGCGTTTTATGAAGAAGTTGAATTTCACCTTCTCCAAACGACCAGGCGTGCGGAGACTTTTCTTGTTACGTGTGGTCACGTACTGAGAAGCTTGCTTGCCCTCAGCACGGGCTTCCGTGCACTCTAGAATGATAACGTCTCTTGCCATAGCGGACCGGACACTAGGAGGAAACCTACCCCCTGCAACTAAAAAGTGGGAAGGTTCTTCTCACTTCGCGAAGAGCTGACTCGGGTCCCTAAAACTCTTGAATTCTAAGGCATTTCCAGAAGGATCGGTAATAAACATCGTCGCTTGCTCACCGACTTGGCCTTCAAATCGCAGGTAAGGCTCAATGAGAAAGACAACATCCTTGGCTCGAAGGCGATCAGCCAGCGCATGCCAGTCTTCCCATTCAAGAATGACCCCATAGTGAGGCACGGGTACTTCATGCCCATCCACGGGATTTCCAACACGTTGAGAACCTGATTCAGCCTGATGGATAACGAACTGATGGCCAAAGAAATTGAAGTCCACCCATCGCTCCGAGGATCGCCCTTCCTCACATCCAATGACCTCCCCGTAGAAATACCGGCAGGCTGGCAAATCCGTCACGGGGACGGCCACATGGAAGGGAACAAGATGAAGTTTCATCAGCCACATCAACGTTCCTAACTTGCTTGAGATCAACTCAGTAGAGAACAGGCCACGCAGGGGAAACCCGTAGATACCAGATCTAACCATATTATTAATAATGATATGGTTATGGTTATTATGCTCGGATGTTCCTGAGACTCACCCTTAGCTTCTTAATCTGCTAGGCCCTCTCAGCAAGCTCGGCAGAAGCTGCTGACAGAAAGGAGCTGGTGAAATGGCTCCGGGGAGACGGCGAATCTCCCGAACTCAACGGGAAATTCGGTTTGCTAGAATGTCTCAAACTCGCCATCAAGCACAACCACAGTCGTCCCGCTTCTCAATTCGCCGTCGGTATCACGCACGCGCCGCATCAACAAGCTCTCTCAGCCTATTGGCCCAGGGCTTACGCATGAAAGCGCGCTGAGAATATAACCCGTGCTTTTAATTATAGCTATTATTTGAGGTGGGCATGAACCCATCTTCAAAGTCATTTCCCAAAACACTCACCGTCGCTCAACTCATTGCCGTCGAGCGCCTCCGCTCCCGCTTCGCGCAGCTCCCAGATGAGCGCATGCCCGGGCGGATCATCCATCGCATCGACGAGGTGGTGATGATTGCCCTGTGTTCGATCCTCTCCGACAATGACGCCTTCACTGACATGGAGACATT
>JBLHHN010000318.1:0-7556 GCA_047616785.1 Verrucomicrobiales bacterium | reverse complement strand
GGTTGCCAGAAGGAATGCAAGAAACCGCCTAACTAAACCGAAGATATAGGATACGCCACGGGGGAGCTGCGTACAAATCAGTCCAACAACACATCAGAAAACAAGTGGAAAGTGATAGATTGAGATCGGTTAGGAAATCAAAGGAACTCGATGGCAAGATCTCTATAAATTCCATCAATTCAGTGAAACTGAGAGATGGCTATGACCCTTTTCGGATACGTTCTAGCTAGCGCAGACTTGTTCGTTCCTGACGCATTGCTTGAAGAGCCCATCGATTTGATGACACTCGTCTCACGCGTGGATATTACTGGACTTACTCTCACAATGCTGCCACACGGGTCGAACGCTCGCTATGGTGGTGACCGCGATGGGGATTCATTGCCTGATTTCGACGAGGTCCGTGATCTCAATCCTAAGATTGAGGGTATTCAGAATCCGTTCGATCCCAATGTCGCCGATAGCACGGGCGACAATCTCCTAACAGAGCCTGATGGCATTCGAGACGATCTCAATGACTTTGATGGTGACGGTCTTAGCAACTACGAGGAATTACGATCTGGCATGAACCCGAGAGGCGCTAGTGAGTTCACCCTGAGTATTCGCGCTGCCGAGAACCAGAAAGACTACCAGCTGGAATTTGACGCTCAAGAAGGGAAGTCGTATCAAGTCGAGGTCTCACATGATCTTAAGACATGGAAGGAAGTGGCGAGTGACCACATTCAGACGCTCCAATCGGGGAAGCATCAATGGCTGCTCCAAGTCGAAGATGCTCCTGGACCAGACAGCCGCTCGGAACTGCGTTACTATCGAGTGCGTCAGCTTGAGGATTCTTTGTAGTGGGCTCCTGAACGCGAAGTTGAATTGAAAGAAGGTAAGATGTGGGGCAGCCTCATGCCATGAGGCGTTTCTGGAGATGGTTGCCACGGTGGCTAAGAGGATTGATCAAGGCTTTCCTGGCCCTGGTCGTCTTGGTCGTCCTCTTGGCGACGTTTCTATTCTGGTATGCGGACCCTGACATCACCCGCACCAATGGGATCGTCTATGGCACGCGCGGCGGGGAAGATTTAACCATTGATGTCCTTCAACCCAAACGACCGAATGGCTTGGGCATCGCAGTCATGGTCAGCGGTGGCTGGAAATCCGGTAGCGCCGGATCCTTGGAGGTCTGGTTGGTGTCCGCGCTTTTAAGAGGCGGCTACACGCTCTTTGCCATCTGTCATATTTCCCAACCCAGGGCCACGATCATGGATGCGATCACCGATGTGAATCGCGGGGTGCGGTTCATTCGGCATCATGCCGACGATTACGGGATTGATCCAGATCGACTGGGCGTCACTGGCGGAAGTGCAGGCGGTCACTTGAGCTTGATGTTAGCGACCCGCGGTGGTCCAGGCCGAATGGGCTCTGTGGATCCGATCGATCGCGAGAGCAGCGCGGTGCAAGCCGTAGCTGTCTTCTACCCCATCACCGACTTGCTCAACCTCGGCACGTCGACGGAGAATCCCGGTGATGGCGGACCGCCTCTCTCTTTCGTCAAAGGATTCGGACCAGACGCGCTCGACATGCCCAAGTGGAAAGTCATCGGCCGGGAATCCTCACCGATCTACCACACACATCCTAACATGCCGCCCATGCTCATCCATCATGGCGATGCGGACACGCTGACGCCGATGGAACAAACAACATGGTTTCAAGAGCGGGCCAAGGAACAAGGCGTTGATGTCACCGTGAGGGTTCACCGAGGTGGTGGGCACGGATGGCGCACCATTCCCTGGGATGTCTGGAGATTCGCCCGCTGGTTCGACCAACACCTGAAGCCGAGCCCATGAAGTGGAAGATTTACACCGTGGGCAAACCCGCCCTCGCCTATGCCAAGACCGGCGTCGCCGAGTATCTCAAACGGCTGCAGCGTTACACCCCGTGCGAACATCTCATCATGCGCAAGGGCGACGCCCCAGAGATCGAGTCTCTGTTAGGCGCGCGCAAAGACGGCGTTCTCAACATCATCATGGACGAACGCGGCAAAGCCCTAACCACAGACCAGTTCACCGAGAAAGTGCGCACCTGGCAATTGGACTCGGTGAAAGGCGTGCGCTGTTTCATCGGCGGCGCCGACGGGCACAACGCCACCATCCGCGAGAATGCCGACCTTCTCCTCGGACTCAGTGCTTTCACATTGCAACATGAACTGGCACTCGTCGTACTCCTGGAACAGATCTATCGCGCCCACACGATCCTACGAGGCGAACCCTATCATCGATAAAAATCTAAATTAACACCCCCATCTTCCGCGCTTCATGGAAATCACGAAGCACACCCCTCGAAGAGAATCAAACCGGTTTCCTGGCTTGATCTCGCCACCGCACTTTGCACAGGGTGTTGATGCTTGAAAACCCATGGACCCATGAATCGAAAGCCACGTCGCCTCCACTTTCTTTACCCCATTGCGCTTGCCCTTGTCGCTAGCCTCTTCGGCATCGCCGCAGTGACCTATGGGGACCAACTTCGTATCTACCGAATCGCCATCGCGGCCACCGGTGAATTCACTCAGCACCATGGCGGTACCAAGGCCGGTGCAAGGAACGCAATCAAAGACATCATCGGCGAGGTGAACAAAGTTTACGAGAAAGAGCTCGCAATCCGCTTTGAGCTCATTCCCGACGTGGAGCTGGACAAGATCATCTACACGGATGGCACCACCGATCCCTTCACGCCGGGTGACCGCTCGGGCCAACAGACATCGAATCAAACCACCCTCGATGCTGAGATCGGCACGAATAATTACGATATCGGCCATGTCTTCGGCCTTGTGACTTCCAATGGCGGCGGCCAAGCCAGTTTGGGCATCGTCGGCCAAACCGGTTTAAAGGCTAGGGGCGTCTCTGAAACCGTCGATCCCTCAGCTTCGAGTCAAGGATTCATCGGCGTGGTCATTCATGAAATCGGTCACCAGTTCGGCGCGCAACACACATTTAACGCAAACGCACTCGGTTCTTGTATTGGCAATCGATCCGGTGGCAACGCCTACGAACCTGCTAGCGGAAGTACCATCATGAGCTATGCTGGCATTTGCGGCGCGGACAATCTGCAGAATGACTCTGACCTCTATTTTCACACGAAAAGCTTGGAGCAGATGGAAACCTACATTGCCTCCAATGCGTTCGCTGCACCTAACCAATCCACGAACACAGGGAATACCATACCGACGGTCAACGCTGGCCTTGACTATACCATTCCCGCCAACACGCCCTTCGATTTGACCGCCTCGGCAACGGATGCCGATGGCGATTCGATCACCTATGCTTGGGAGCAAATCGATCTTGGGCCCTTCATGGGTCTACCGCTTTCCGACAACGGCAGCAGCCCGCTTTTCCGTTCCTGGCCCCCCAGCACCAATCCCAAGCGAACCTTCCCCCGCCTCTCCGATCTGTTGGCCAATACGAGCAATCCAGGAGAATTTCTTCCGACCACAAGCCGAAGCCTAAATTTCCGGGCCACGGTGCGTGATAACAGTTCTGCCAGCGGTGGATCTGCTTGCGATGACACCGTGCTCACGGTCGTCGACACGGGTGCTGCCTTTGCAGTGACCGCTCCCAATGGCGGCCAGACCTGGACGGGCGGTTCAAGCCAGAACATTACTTGGAACGTGGCCGGAACCACAGGCAATAGCATCAATGCCAGTCAAGTCGATATCTATTTCTCGGCCGACGGCGGCTTGACTTTTCCCTTATTCATCGCCACGACGGCCAACGATGGTAGTGAAGGCGTGACCGTGCCCAATGTCGACACCACCGCGGCGCGGATCAAAGTTCAGGCGAACGCCCATATCTTCTTCGACATTACTGACAATGACTTCACCGTCACCGCAGATTCCGCTGCGCCCGGTGTGACCGTGGCCGAATCCAGTGGCAGCACACTCGTCACAGAGGACGGAATCCTGGACGCTTACGAAATGAGTCTGAACACCGCGCCTTCGGGAGCCGTCACCGTCACCGCGACGGTAGGATCGGGAATCGAGATCAGCACCGATGGTACGAGCTGGGGAGGCGCGGCAAACGTTGTCTTCAATTCATTAAGCGCTCAAACGATCTTCGTCCGTGCCATTGATGACGTCTTGGCTGAAGGCGGCCACTCTAGCACCATCACTCAATCCGTGACCACGAGTATTGATGGCAATTACCCCGTGGGCCTCCTCGTCAACGCTGTCCCCGTTCAGATCGTGGACAATGAATCCGTTCCCGTGATTGGGCTCGATTTCGATTTTAATGACACCAGTGCCACGCCAAATTGGCAAGGTCTGAAACTGCAAGGCCTCTCAGCTTCCACCTCTTTCATGAACATGACGCGCGACGACGGCGTCGTCACGGGTGTCGATCTCGCCATCAACTACGGTTCTGGCGGACCGGGGAGCAACTCGGCGGGAGCCCTGGCCTCGACCAAGCCAAGCCACCTCCCCAATTTGGGTGCTATTGATGGGTTCAGTTTCGGCAACTCTAGCGTCACCGCTACGTGGAGCGACCTCGTGCCAGGTCAGGACTACGGCGTGTTTGTCTTTGGTCTGGACAACGACGCTACCCGAGCACTCTCACAGACCGTAGAGATCAGCGGTGCCACCACGCTTCCCACATTCACCCAGAATCTGGTCGAGCAACAGCTCATGGTGAATGACTCGACGGGATCGAGCGCACAGAACCTCGAGACCTATGAGAAAGTGGTGGCCGCAAGTAGCCTGGGCGAGGTCCAAGTGACGGTCAATCCGTTAGGGGATGGTTACGGTCTCGCTGGATTCGCTTTACGTGAAATTGTTTCCACGGCACCTGGCGTGACGTTTACTAATGCGAGTGCGGCCGAAGGTGGCGCTTCAGGCAACTACCAGCTCAATCTGAATAGCGCGCCGAACGGTTCCGTCACCATTGCTGTGGAAGCAGATGCCGATACCGAGGTCAGTGTAGACGGCATCAACTTCGCCGCCTCCCATATGGTGACCTTCAATAACACCCTAGCCCAATCCATCACGGTCCGAGCCGTGGATGACACCATTCCAGAGGGCAATCATTCCGGC
This sequence comes from Verrucomicrobiales bacterium, assembly GCA_047616785.1. Lineage (GTDB taxonomy): Bacteria > Verrucomicrobiota > Verrucomicrobiia > Verrucomicrobiales > DEV007 > JAACDM01. The sequence goes on along the minus strand of JBLHHN010000318.1, from coordinate 2,494 downwards.
ACCATCGCCCACATCATCACCTCGAGTACGAGTGCCGCCTACCCTCTCAGCCTCCCTTTAGAGTCTTTGTTAGCTCTCCTCACTGACAATGACGCCTTCCCATCCTTAGTTGGGGTCGATTTTGACGAGAGCGGAGCCACTATTCCCAACAACTGGAATCAGGGGGCGACCTGGACAGGTTCTCCCACACTCTCAAACCTCATCCAGGAAGACGGCACTATCAGTATAGTCGATCTCTCCATGAATCGAAATGGAGGGAGTTGGGCCAGTGGATCAACGAATCCGAGCGCGACAACCATCCCCATCCACACGCCCTCTCTAGCCAATATCAATTTCACCCATCTGCACCGCACCAGCACGGTCCCTATCGATTTCACCTGGAGTGATCTGGCGCCCACCACACGTTACAATGTCTATGTCTTCGCCGTGGAAAGCTTTGGCGGCGTCACGATTGGTCAAACGGTCACCATCACAGGTTCCGGAGTCGACAATCCTTCACCGTTTGTTCAAGCGACCACCACCGGGGCCGAACTTTGGGTCAATGCCGAGGCCGGCTCAAGTAGCCAAAGCCTCGAAGCTTACGCCGTGCCCGTGACCTCGACCGGATCTGGGAACATTGATATTTCGATCAGCGCCACCAGTGCTGCCGATGTCGTCCTATCAGGGCTCGCCATCCAGGTGGCTGCGTCCGTGTCTGGGATTACCCTCAACCAGGGCGACGGCCTGACACTTTCCGAAGCAGGCGCCTCCGACACCTACACGGTCGCGCTGGACTCGGTTCCAAGCGGTGCTGTCCAAATCACCGCGACGGCCGATGCCCAAAGCGAGCTAAGTCTTAACGGCGTCGACTACGCCTCCACACAAAGCTTCAGCCGTACCAACACCTCTGCACAGACGCTCACCGTACGCGCGATCGACGATTCGATAGGCGAAGGCAGTCACACCAGCCGTATCACCCATGCTGTGACCAGCACGGCAGACGCCGCGAACTACCCACTCAGCACCTTCATTGCCATGGCCACCGCGATCATCACGGACAACGACGCTCTCAGCACGAGCGTTTCGATCGTTGCCACCGACGCCTCAGGAGCGGAGCCCACAGACGATGCTCTCTTCACCATCGCGCTCTCAGCTGGCGTCGCCCCGGTCGGCGGAATCACTGTGGACTACACAATCACTGGAACGGCCACGAACGGAGCCGACTTCTCCAGTCTGTCCGGCACCGCACAGATCCCGAGCGGCGCCAACTCGGTGACCATTCCGATCGATGTCACCAACGACGGCTCTCAAGAACTTCCCGAGAGCGTCATCATCACCCTCACAAGTAGTACCACGGGAACCATCGCTGCTGCACCGAACAACAGCGACACGGCGACGATTACCAGTGACGAGCAAAGCACCTACCAAGCCTGGGTCACTGGACTCTTCAGCTTGGCCGATATCACTGACCCCACGAAAGAAGCCACTCTGTGGGGACCCGACGCAAACAACGACGGCGACGTCCTCGTGAATCTCGAAGAATTCTTCTACAACAAATCCACAGCAACCTTCGACCCCCAACACCCCTTGGCCTCACAAACCATCGAAGATAGCGGTGTCGATTACATCGAGCTCATCTTCCCCCGCCGAAAAACGTACGACGGTGTCCAACAGATCATCGAAGAAAGTCCCACTCCGGACAACTGGCAAACCCACATCGCCACTGAAACCGTCACCAGCCTCGACGCGACCACCGACGAAGTGCGCATCCGCTACGCCATCAACACCCTGATTCGCCGCTTCTTGAGAATACGGCTCACATCTCAATAACAAAACATTAAAGACTAGCTTAGGGAGTCTCCACCTCCAACTGAATCCTCTCGCGATGCTCACCGATGCATTCATTCTCGATGACCACGAGTTCGGCATCTGCTAGCCATTCATCGGTGACGGACGTCTCACCAGGAAATTGTGGGTGCCACCGGAAATGGAGATTCCAACCCTGCGGCCACCATCCGGATCCATGGAACGTGTGTGCGGCATCTAACACCACCACTTCCTGACGCTTTTCATTCACATACGCGAGGGAATAGAAGGTGCCGACGGTCGAACTCTCACGCCATACTAACGGAAAGGGATGACGCTTGGGACGCTCTCCGAGAAACTCGTAGCCATGAAAGAGACCACGTAGCGCAGACTGACCTCCGTCCGAAAGGCGATAGGCCTGCGTGGAAATCTAAGATCTTACGATTTCAAACGATCTTTCAAGATGGCTGCGATGTCGTCTTTCTCGTCAGCCAGCACAAATTCCCCAACCACCTGCTTCTGATCGGCGGGCAATTTTTAGATTTCGACAATGACGTTCCTGTGCTCATGTCCCCATTCTACCAGATCGGCCACACGGAAATCTACCCCGGTAGATGGCCACTTTTGAACGCTCCCCACCCCGGGAGGGTCCACCCATTCGTTCTTGAGGTTTCCTGGTGGGCGGCTTAGAACTTGTCGTAGATACGCC